>CAMNFS010000025.1 GCA_946537255.1 uncultured Erysipelotrichaceae bacterium | reverse complement strand
CCACGGTATAGTCCGTGTTTGCCTTGAGGCTCTTTCCGTTCCAGGAAGCCTTCGGATTCAGCTTCAGTGTCTTTCCCGTAAATACCATGGTCAGTGTCTCCGCGGATACTTCATCCATGGATACCGGCGTAATGTCAAAGGTCTCTTCACTCTGGGATGCATAGTTTCCCTTTCCCTTGACAATCACTGTGGCCGTGCCGGCTTTGGTGTTGTTCTTATAGGAAACGGTATAATCTGTCTTCTCCGTCAGAAGAACACCGCGGTCAAAAACCTGAAATGCCGGCTTGATCGCAGATCCGGTGAATGGATAGGAATCCTCAAGACCTCTCACGGAAATCTTATCACTGACAATATGGACGGTGCAGGATGCGGTAAGTCTTCCTTCGTCCACAGAAGCCTGAATCACTGCGGAACCTGTTTTCAGTGCCTGAATGACTCCTGACTCATCCACAGAAACCGTTTCCGGATCATCTGAATGGTAGGTTACATCCGTGAGCTTTGCCTCAGCAGGCTTTATAATCAGACGGAGCACATATTCCTCATTCTCCGCAAGAGTAATGTCATCTTCCGAGAAGGAAATTGACTCTGCCAGTACAGTCACGTCCACCATGCATTCAGCAGTTTTCAATCCGTCTTCTGTCGTTACGGTAATTATTGCACTGCCGCCGCCGACTGCTTTGACTGTTCCATTTGAATCAACCGCTGCGACATTGGGGTTACTGCTGGACCAGGTGACTTTTTTGTTCGTGGCATCTTCCGGAAGCACGGTGGCACTCAGCGTCTCAGTGTCTCCTTTCATAAGGGAAAGACTGGTCTTGTTCAGATTCACTGAGGAAACAGGAACCGTGACGGTTACAGTACAGGTGGCTTTCTTTGCGCCGTCATTTGTTATGACGGTAATCACCGCACTGCCGCCCTCTGCCGCACTTACAGTTCCGTTTTCATCCACGGTCACAGCGTCGGGATTACTGCTCTCCCAGACAACACTCTGATCCGTCGCATCCTCCGGGGCTATTGTCGCAGCCAGTTTTTCACTCGATCCCTTGGCCAGTGTCAGACTGGTTTTATTCAAAGAGACCGAATCGACCGACACCAAAACTGTAACGGTACATTCGGCGGTTTTTGAGCCATCTTCTGTCGTTACGGTAATTATTGCACTGCCGCCGCCGACTGCTTTGACTGTTCCATTTGAATCAACCGTTGCGACATTGGGATTACTGCTTGACCAATAGACCGTTTTGACTGAGGCATTTTCAGGAAGCACGGTCGCAGTCAGGTCTGATGTATTTCCCTTCGACAGGCTGATTGAGGAAGGAGAAACAGATACCGAACTGACAGGAACCCGTCCCCCTGTTCCAACCTTTACGGTAATGGAATTACTGAATGTTGTATCGTTTCCGATAACGGATGCGGTCACTGTACAGACCCCGTCTCCGGTACCGTGAATCACACCGTCATCATTCACAGTGGCTACAGCAGGATCCGAAGATGTCCAGGTAAACTGAGCTTTGTCCGGATAGGTCCTGAGATCCGCAAACTCATAGTTTTCTCCGATTCCAAGTTCCACTTTATCCACACCGAAATCCGCTCCATATACAAAGACGTATACCGGTTTGTTCAGTCCTGAGGTATTCTTCCCATACGGAATCGCACTGACATACGCATTTCCCGGTTCTCCTGCATAGAAAATTCCATCGTCACTGACAGTTACAGCAACGGAATCAAAGGTATTCCAGATCAGTCTTTTTTCTGTCGCATTCTCCGGCAGAACAGTATAAAGAAGTTTCTTCCCGGATTGGTCTCCATAATTCAGATACACGCTTGGTTCTGCCTGGAAACCTTCAAATAGGATATCCTCCACTTCAATGAATTCAGATGAAATAACGGTAATCTCACAGACGGCGGAAATCTCATTATAAGTTGTTACCGTAATGTTTGCTTTGCCTGGCGAAACAGCAGTCACTTTTCCATTTTCATCTACTTCCGCAACCGTCTTATTATCAGAGGAATAGGAAAGCTTTCTTTTCGGGGAATCTGAAGGCAGTACATCTGCCTGAATCTGAATGGAAGAGCCTGTAAACAAAGTGTCAGCTTCCGGTTTCAAAGTAATGGACTCAGGAACGGATTCAGACGGAGAGGTTCCCTTCACATAATCTGTTTTGCTGTAATCAGCGGAATACGTCTCAGCCGCCTGATGGTTTTTGAAGGTATTCGTTCCTTTCAGAAACCACTCATATTTCGAAAACTTATCTCCATAATTGGAATCCCAGGTCGCGTCAAGAAGATAATAGGTCCCGTTAATGGAGACACTGTTCCAGCCATGGTTTTCACCGTTTCCGATCCCGGTAATATAATGGGCGTTCAGACCGGCAAGGTCTGCCATACGGCAGAACAGCGCCGCATATCCCTGACAGACGGAAGTGCCGTTGATTAAAGCCGCATACGCCGAATGTTTCAGCAGATATGTCTCATCCTTCAGGTGGGTATAATCGTAGGTCACATGGCTCGCAATATAGCGATAGATCTTCTCAATCCGCTCATATTCAGAAAGAGAATCGAGATTCATCGACTGCACAAGCGATTTCACTCTTGTCTCAAATTCCTGTTCCTGTTCCGAAGACGTAAAATAATCAAAATCATACTGAAGAGTCCCATATGCCCGGTTCTGCCCCAGCGGAGAATAGCTGGCCCCAAGATGATATCCATGGAGACTGACCCTGCTGTAATCCTCGGCTGTCCTGATCGCTGTATCGGTAATCGCTTTGATATTGTTCAGATCTTCAGTCGGAAGAAGAAACTCCAGTTTCGCAGCTGTGTATCGATTATAGATACAGCTCTGGATTCCCTGAATCAGTTCCTCTTCTGATGCATAGACATGCTGAGCAGAATCAAGAGGCACATAGTCAGCTGATGAAGCACCTGGATAAAGATTCTGAATGTCTTCGGGAGAATACAGCCCCTCATAAACCGGGTTTACAAAATAACCTTCAAAATGAAAGGATTCCTCTGTTTCATCCGAAGCTTCGTTTTCCATTTCCGCTTCATCAGAACTACCTTCTTCTGTTTCTTCTTCCATCTGCTCCAAAGAGGCTTCTTCAGAAACCACCTCATTCAAAGCATTCTCCAATGGTTCATCCGGACTCTCATCCTCTTCCCTGACTGCTTCGGATTCCTCCTTTGGAACCATCACTTCCTGCTCTTGGTCCATTGGCATTTCATCTGTTTCTTCTGCCATTACCGGCAGAAAAGAAGAACTGAAGCACAGAAAAGTACTGAGCAGTGCTGTTAGAAACCTCTTCATATCAATCTCCTTTTTTTCTCAGGCGGATGAACAAAGGAATCAGAAAACCAGGTCTATGGTCACAAGGACAGCCACAGTACCCATTTCATTCTTTTGTCATACGCCGCACGATTACGGCAACCTGATCGACGGATTCATTATACTATTTCACTGAACTCCTCTCCAACACATGCGTGCACAAAAATCCGGATGTAACAAAAAAAGAGCCGCAGCTCTTTCATGTGTTTCAGCGTATCAGGGCCTTGTAGCGTGCAAAGGAAAGGCCGCTTTCATGAATCGTCCTGGCAAGATCATAACCGATATACCGGTAATGCCAGGGTTCGCTGACATGATTGGCAAGATAGGCATCGTCCTTGTTCCAGGTATTCACAAACCCGTATTTCCAGGCATTTTCCTTCAGCCACTGTGACTGTATAGTTTTTTCAAAGGACTCATCCTGAATCCCGTCTACCGCAAAATCAATCGCAAGTCCAAGCTGATGTTCGTCATGACCGGGCTTCGCGGCGGTGCGGATATCCGGATCCTGTCCCTTCTGTGTCGCGCTGTCATTGCGGATGGTCTGCTGGCTGTAGGAAATATACCCATCATCCACCAGAAGTCCCGCGCATGCTCTGGTTGAGGAAAGCGAAGAGCGGATGCCGGAACAAAGGGATACAAGCGGCGCCTGAACACTTTCATGAACCTCGACCTTGCGGTCATTGACCGTGGGAATATCTGCCAGGAGCACAAGCTGTGGCTTACGGGTACTGACAGTATGAGAATTGTCCAGCCAGGTATCCGGATTGAACGCGTAAGTTACCAGCTGAGAGGGATCGTTCTCACGGTTGACAATCCAGGCATGAATATCATCAAAGGAATAGTTGTTATCCAGAAGATAAACTTCCAGCTGTTCCAGAGACATGATATTTCTGGTTTCCTCCACCATCTGCACAATGGCAGCCGGAGACTTATCCCACTGGCTTTCCGACAGTTTCTTGTATTCCGCCGCGTGATAGATGGAAAAGCCATCCTCGGCAATATAGGCGATAAACATATTGGGAGGAATGCTGTATTCTATGATGTATTCAATTTCCTCTTCCGTAAGATATTTTCGAATCAGCTCCCGGCTGGTCTCATCCCGGTACGGATAGCGGGCCAGAACGTCATATCTCAGATTCATATACTGCAGACAGCAGAGTGAAAAGACCACAATCAGAATCACAAAGACAGCGGTCCAGTTTTTTTTCTTTTTTCCTTCCAGAGTTGTTACGTCGTTCATCGACAGAATTATATCATTCTTCATGAAGCGCCTCATATACCTTCACTGCGATCTCCCGCGGCACAACCCCGGCAATCGCATCCACATCCGCCATTTTAAGACCCGAGAAATTACCGAATGCCTTCAGAAGCAGTTTTTTGCGTTTGGGTCCGATGCCTTCAATTTCATCCAGCACGGAACGCGTCTGAGCCTTGGCACGCAGTTTGCGGTGATAGGTAATTGCGCAGCGGTGTACCTCATCCTGCATTCTTGTCAGAAGAAAGAACAGCGCGCTGTCCTTGGCAATATCAAAGGTTTTCCCATCGGTATCCATCAATGCGCTGGTATTATGATGATCATCCTTGACAAGACCCATGATCCGGATCTTTTCACTGAGCCCCAGCGCATCAATAATCTCCTTGGCCGCTTCGATCTGTGTCCAGCCGCCGTCCACAAGGATTGCGTCCGGCATCCGGCCATCCTCCTTGAGAAGCCGGAAGTAGCGCCGATACACAACCTCTTTCATGGAGTCCACATCGCTGTTTCCGGTATGAAGCTTATATAAACGATAATCCTTGCGGGATGGCTGACCGTCCTGATAAACCACACAGGCCGCAACGGTAAAAGTTCCGGCGGTGTGGCTGTTGTCGAACAGCTCCACTCTGCGCATGGTCTGCCCTCCCAGCTGATCCAATTGATTCAGCGCTTCCTCGGTGGCGCTTTCCTGACGTTCCACCACATCGAATTTGAGATCCAGCTGTTTCTTCGCGTTATCCGTACACATCTCAATCAGCCGTCTGCGGTATCCCCGCATCGGCTGATTCACCTCGCATCCAAGAACCTCGGAAAGTTCAGAAGCACTCTCCGGATTGAGCCGTGCCGGCACACAGAGCCTGGTTTTCGGATGATTTTCATAATACTGCATCAGGAAGGAAACAAATTCCTCTTCTTCTTCGCCATAAAGCGGGGAAAGCCGGAACTCCTTGTTCAGAACAGTTCCCTTGCGGACAAGAAAACCGGTGACCGCAAGATACCCGCGGTCGGCATACCAGGAGAATACATCCAGACTCGTATGATTCTGTTTTTCAATATTCTGAGAATCCGAAGTGACAGCGGAAATGCTTTCAAGAAGATCCCGGTATTCCATTGCCTTCTCAAATTCCATGGCTTCACTGGCTTCACTCATCTTCTGCTTCAGCTGGTTTACGACATCATCCGTATCCCCGTTCAGAAAGGAAACTGCTTTCTCCGTCATCTTCCGATAGAGTTCCGGATCCACCTCGTATTCACACATTCCCGGACACTGACCCATGTGATAGTAAAGACAGACCTTGTCCGGCATCCTGTCACAGCGGCGGAACGGATAGATGGACTGCAGAAGCTTCTGGGTGCTTCTTGCGGCAGACGCATCCGGGAACGGACCGAAGTACCTTGCCTTCCGGTCTTTTTTCATATCTCTTGCGATCAGGATACGCGGCCATTTTTCATTCGTCAGCTTGATATACGGATAGGTGCTGTCATCCATGAACTGGATGTTGTATCTGGGCCGGTATTTCTTGATCAGATTGATTTCCAGAACCAGCGCTTCCGTCTCCGTTCTGGTCACTATGAAATCGAAGTCCTCGATTTCGGAGACAAGTCTGGTTGTCTTGAAATCATGGGCTCCGGTGAAATACTGATTGACCCGGTTATGAAGATTCTTCGCCTTACCGACATATATGATATCGCCCTGACGGTTCTTCATCTGATAGCTTCCGGGTTCCTGCGGCAGGTTTGCCAGCTTTGCCTTGAGATATTCTCTGTCCATTTACTGATTCAATATTACTATGGTAGCCCCGGTCCCGCCTTCCGAAGGCATTCCGAGATGAAATTCCTTTACGGACCGGTCATGTTTCAGAACCTCATGAACCATTTTGCGCAATGCCCCGGTTCCATCCCCATGGATGATCCGGACCTGAGCGAGCCGGGAGAGCTTTGCGGCGTCCAGATAATCCAGAAGTTCCTCCTTTGCCTCATCTGCGTGCATGCCGATGAGATTGCATTCCATCGAAACAGACTCCGGAATGGAAACACTGGCCTGCACCGGTCTTTCAATACGGCGGGAATCCGGAAGATGTCTGAGGCTTGGCCGGATCTCAGAAGGAGGTACTTTCATCTGCCTTCCGTTGACAGAGATCAAGATGTCCTTTTTGCGGACCTTCAGTACCCGTCCGATTCCGCCAAGGCTCACAAGCTCCACAGTGTCTCCTTCCCGGAATCCTTCCTCCCGTGATTCCTCTGACACTTCCCTCTTGCCGGCAATTCTGCTGAGCTGCCGTTTCTTTTCGAGCAGTTCATGATAGCGGACATGGGAACCGGCGGAGCGGATCTCTTTTAAAATCCGGTCTGCTTCCTGATCCGCTTCATCAATAATATCCTGAGCCTGTTTTCTGGCGTCATTCAGAATGTCATCCTTCTTCTGTGCCAGCTGATCATTTTCCGCCTTCAGTTTCTGCTGGTATTCCCTCATGCCTGCCAGAGTCTGGTCCATCTTCTCGTTTTTGACTCTTGCCTGCATCAGCTGCTCTTCCAGTTTTTCCATCAGTCCTTCTTCATCAGATTTGGACTGTTCCTTCAGAAATCTGGCATAACTGATGACAGAGGAAGGAAGCCCGCACCGGCTTGCGACAAGCAGAGCATTGGAATCTCCTGTCATCCCTTCCAGATACCGGTAGGTCGGCCGCAGGCTTTCCATATCAAACTCCACGGTTGCGACCAGAATATCATCATGTCGCTTCCCATAGGCTTTGAGACGGCTGTAATGGGTTGTGGCAATGATCGTGGCATGTTTCTTCCGCAGCTCATTCAATACTGCGATGGCAAGGCTTTCTCCTTCTCTTGGATCAGTACCGCTGCCGATTTCATCGAGCAGAATCAGAGAATCCGCTGTAGAAGACTTCAGCATCTCCGCCTGTTTTTCCATATGCGCGGAAAAGGAACTCAGGGAACTGGCGACGGACTGATCATCGCCGATATCTGCGAATACCCGGTCAAAATACGGCAGGATACAGGAAGTGCAGGTAACCGGCATTCCGCAGGCTGTCATCAGGGTGAAAAGACCGATGATCTTCAATGAGACGGTCTTTCCGCCGGTATTGGGTCCCGTGATCAGCAGCGTCCGCTGCGGATCCTTGAGATGGTAGCTGTTGCGTACTGCTTCTTTTTCAGGAATCAGGGGATGTCTTGCGCTGGCAATGTCAATTTCATGGCTGTCTGACAGCACAGCTGCGCAGCCGCCGTTTTTCACACCCCAGGCAGCTCTTGCGAACAGCGCATCCAGCACTGCCGCAGTTTCCAGATTGGAAAGTTCCTCTTCGGCAATCTGCTGAACAGACTGGGAACAGTCTGAAAGAATCCTGGCAATCTCCTCTTCCTCTTCACTTTCCAGCTGCTGGCGGCGGTTGTTGGCCCGCATGAGACCGGATGGTTCCACATAACTGGCAAGACCGCTCTTGGAATCTCCATATACAATCCCGCCGAAACTGTTTTTCTCACTTGCCTTGATCAGAAGTACGGTCCGTCCATTCCGGGTGGTCACAATCGAATCCATCAGCGAATCGGAATGTTCCTTTTGAAACTTCTGAACCGCTTCAGCAATCAGAGCTTCGCTCTCTCTCAGATTACGACGGATCTCCTTCAGGTGTTCGCTGGCGGAGTCTCTGACTTCCCCGTAATCAGAAATACAGCGGGAAAGCTTCTGCTCCGTCTTATCATGTATGATCAGAGTAGTAAAAAGATCATGAATTTCCTCATGGGGAAGCTCATGAATGGTTTTCTCATAGGCAACAGCATTACGGATCCCGCGGATCAGACGGATTTCCTGCAGAAGATCAGAAGCGGACAGGGTTCTGCCCCGCTTCGCCATTTCCAGAAGCTTTCTCTGATCACTGATGCCGTCGAGCGGAATCCGTCCGAACTGTTCACAGCACGCCAGTGCCTCAGCCAGCCGGTCCCTCTCCCGTTTCATGATCAGCCGGCTGAAATCCGGTTCAAGCGCCGCGTTGATTTCCTTTCCCGGCACCGTCATGCATTCCTCTGCCATCTCTTTTCGGATTCGATCGAGCTCAAAAGCAGTAATCAGAGACATTACTGTGCCTCCTGCATCTTCTGATAGGCATCCAGCAGATCCTGTATCTCCTGTTTGGAATAAGTGCGTCCGTCAACGGTCACGCCTTCTTCCGGAATCTCTTCCGGATGATTCTGCAGTTCTTCCGCATAGGTGCTGATTTCCTGTTCATCATATGTTTTTCCATCAATCGTCAGATTCTCCGGAAGCGTGGCTGCAGGACTTGTATTGATTGGCTCAAGGCCGTGTTCCTTGAGCCAGTTGGCCAGAAACTCCTTGTCTCGATCGTCCAGATTCAGCGCATTATGATAAATCCGGCTGAAGGTTTCCGAAGACAGTACCGGTGCCCCGGCCGCTTCAGACACTTCGGCTGCCTTGTCAGTAATCGACTGAATCACCGTCTTTTCTGCCATGACATCCCCATTGGCAAATAAGGGCGTATGAAGAAGAGTTGCGGCGACAAGAATCCACACACCGGCATTGACTAACCCCAGTGCGCCTCCCAGCAGCATGCTGAATTCCTTGATCACCGGAAGACTGGACAGACCCTCCGCCAGTTTCTCAAGGATACGGAAGCACAGCCGCATTCCAATGAACAGAATAAAGAACCATGCCATCTCATTGATATAGGTTGTCGCGGCTTTTCCGAATACGGGATTTCCCGCAAACGGATTCAGAGAAGCAGGCACGACATTGCAGTACTGCTGAGCCAGACCGCAATAGCGCCAGGCCGCAAGAAAAGACACCACCGTGCCAAGGGTTGTCAGGATCTGAAGAAAGACTCCCTTTCTGGCACCGCGTATCACGAACAGGACAGTAATCACCGCAATGGCGATATTAATGGGCATTGCCCAGCTTTCAGGTATCGTAATCATCGCCTACTATCATAGCGCCAAAGCGGGAAAAAACAAAAGCGGCATTTGCCGCTTCTGATGAAGATTCTGATTATCCGTTGAACTCAAACAGAGCAATGCCGTATGGCGGCAGCGGATAGCTGAGGTGATAAGGCAGTTTGTCGCATTCACCCTTCTCTGCCGTGTACTCAATGGTTTTGCCGCTTTCAGGCGTTACAAGGCCTTCCTGATCCAGCAGAAGTTTTACCTTGCCCTTGCATGGAATACCGACCATATAATCGCTCCGTTCCATCGGCGTCATGTTTACCACAAACAGCAGGCTGTTTTTCTTTGAACGGTCCCGGCGGATGAAGGAGAAGATACTGCGTTCATTATCATCCGCATTCACCCATTCAAAGCCTTCCCAGTTGTCATCGAGTTCATACATTGCCGGATGCGACCGGTACAGATGCAGAAGATCTCTTACAAACAGCTGGACACTGCGGTTGAGAGGCTGATCGCACAGCCACCAGTCAAGCTCGACATTCTCATCCCATTCATGATACTGAGCAAAATCCTGACCCATGAACAGAAGCTTTTTGCCGGCATGGCCGAACATGAAGAAGTATCCGCACTTCAGGTTGGCAAACTTATCCACTTCATAGCCGGGCATCTTATTGATCATGGAGCACTTCAGATGAACAACCTCGTCATGGCTCAGCACCAGGATGAACTTTTCACTGGTCGCGTAACTCATGCCGAAAGTCATCTTGTTATGATTGTCCTTGCGGAAATACGGATCAAGCTTCATGTAATCCAGGAAGTCATGCATCCAGCCCATGTTCCACTTATAGGTGAAGCCAAGGCCGTCATCCTCCGGCTTTGCCGTAATCTTCGGCCACGCGGTGGATTCCTCGGCAATGATAATGGACCCGTCCTTGCGGCCGCGGATGACGGAATTGAGATGCTTGAAGAATTCAATCGCATCGAGGTTTCCGTTTCCGCCGTATTTGTTCGGGATCCACTGGCCATCCTTGCGGCCATAGTCAAGATACAGCATGGAGGCAACCGCATCTACCCGAAGACCGTCGATATGATAGTCATCGAACCAGTAAAGCGCATTGCCGATCATGAAGTTGACTACTTCGTTTTTGGAATAGTCAAAGCACTTGGTTCCCCAGTCCGGATGTTCTCCCATGCGCGGATCCGCGTATTCATAAGTCGGCTGTCCGTCAAAATCCGCAAGACCATGCGCGTCTCTCGGGAAATGTGCCGGAACCCAGTCCAGAATGACACCGATTCCGCGGGTATGCAGATAATCCACGAGATACATGAACTGCTTTGGCGTTCCGTATCTTGAGGTTGGTGCATAGTAACCGGTCACCTGATATCCCCAGCTGCCGTCAAACGGATATTCAGCGATACCCATCAGTTCAACATGGGTATATCCCATCCATTCACAGTAATCCGCCAGTTCATGCGCGAGGTCGGTATAGTTCATGAAGCTGTCCCGGTCGTCACGGTCGTATTTCTTCCATGAGCCAAGATGCACTTCGTAGATTGCCATCGGAGAAGCAAAGGTATCCTTTTCCGCTCTTTCCTTCATCCACTTCTGATCATCCCAGGTGTAGCCGTCAATCACCGCGGTGCGGCTGGCGTTGGCGGGACGCAGCTCGGAATGGAACGCGTATGGATCTGCCTTATAGAGAACCTCATCATTTTTGGTAAGGATGGCGTATTTGTACGATTCCCCTTCCTGCATGTCTTCTATGAATCCTTCAAAAACACCGGAATCTTCCAGCGGCAGCATATAATTCGCCGTAGGATCCCACTGATTGCGGTCGCAGACAATGGAAACGGCCTTCGCGTGCGGTGCCCATACCGCAAAATGCCATCCCTTTTTTCCGTTGAGTTCTGCCGGATGAGCGCCCATCTTCTGGTAGATCTTATAATCTCTTCCCTTGCCGAACAGGTACCGGTCATACTCCGTCAGAAAAACCGGATCCAGTTTGACCTCCGGGGCTTTTGCGGCTTTTTTCGGCGCCGCCGCCTTTTTTGGTGCCGCAGCTTTCGCTGTCTTCTTTGCCGTCTTTTTCACAGTTTCGGTTTTAGAAGAAGTGCCTTTTTTTGTAGTGGCCATAATGTCTCCTTATTCAGAATTATTACTTCCTTACCGGCCATGCCGGTAACAGTAAAGATATTATACTCACAGAACCGCAGGTTTGACATGCCTTTTCCCTTCATAAGCATGTGTTTTTCCTTACAGGAAGAGCTGACACCGACGGATCAGTGATACAATTTCCCCATGAGCACAATTACACTGAAACTGAATGAAGAACAGCAGGATAAACTGTATGCTGCATTTCAGGAGGCAAAGACCCAGCCGCCTGCCTACGCAAGATATCAGCTGCGTCCGGAAGGCTGTGTCATCACCTGCTATAACAGCGGCAAAACCGTCTTTCAGGGAAAGGACGCGGAGGTCTATGCCAGTGCCTTTCAGACCGTATCCCCTGAAGACATGATCCTTCCTCAGGCCGGCAGTGATGAAGTCGGTACCGGAGATTATTTCGGACCGGTATGTGTTGCCGCGGTGATCATCCATGAATCTGATCTTCCGAACATCCAGCAGCTGGGAATCGGAGACTCCAAGCAGATCAGCGATGCAAAAATAAGGCAGATCGCCCCGAAGCTGGAAGAACTTCTGGTAACAACCAGACTGATCGTCACTCCGGAAAAATACAATCAGGTACACGCCTTTGCAAATATGAACGCAATCAAGGCAAAGCTGCACAATCAGGCTTACATCAACCTCTCCGCAAAGGAACCGCTTCCGGATTTCTGCATGGTGGATCAGTTCGCGGAAAAACCCATCTATTACCATTATCTGAAGAATGAACCGAAGGTCATCCGCTCGCTGCATTTTGAAACCAAGGCAGAAGACCGATATCTTTCCGTCGGAGCCGCCAGTATCATCGCGAGAAACGCCTTTCTGACTTACATGGATCAGATGAGCGCAGCCTATGACATGACCTTTGCCCGGGGATCCGGCGCCGCCGCGGAAAAATGCGCGGAAACATTTGTGAAACGGTATGGAAAAAACCGGCTCCGGGAAGTTTCCAAGCTGCACTTTGCCCTGACGGAAAGGATCTGAGCCCATAAGACAGAAAAGCGGATTTCTCCGCTTTTTTCATGTTTCATGCAGGAATGTCAGACCATGGTTCTCGGATTCATCCGGCAGCTCAGTTCTTCTCCTGCCTCCCGTGCCTGGTCGCAGGCATCTGCAAGCAGACCCTCATGATCCATGCCGGCGATATCGAGACAGGAAGCGGCAATTACCTTCACGTCTCCGTATCCGGTCAGCCTTCCGATCGCATTGAGATATGGCAGTGCCTGATCATCCTGCGATCCGGTTTCCGTAAACCCGCCCCGGGTTGTGAGAAGAAACGCCTGCTCACACCGGCAGAGTCCCTGAAGCCCCGTTTCACTCGTGCGGAAGGTAATCCCTTCCACACAGATATTTTCAATATATGCCTTCAGAACAGCCGGAAAGCTCATGTCCCAGTACGGGGCGGCAAAGACAATCACATCCGCTTCCGAAAACTGTCTCGCCAGTGTGAACATCGGATCGTCGTAATGCTTTTCATTCACCAGCCTTGTCCGCAGGTACAGCGTCACTTCATTTAATGGCTGCGGCCGCAGCTCATCCAGTTTCAGATGTGCAATCTGGAATACGTCCGGCTGCAGTCCTTCCAGAAATGCATGAAGCAGCGTGCGTGTCCGGGACTCCTGCCGCATGGCAGCATCTATTATCAGCATCTTTTTCATTCGCTTACCCCGGTCAGTGCCTCTAAGGCACACAGTATTTCTCTTCTTTCGCCTTCCGCGGTAAGCTCGGTGCCCTGCGCGTAGCTGCCGATTGATTCACCGGTATCCTTTCCGAATTCCACGACATTGTTGAGTATTGACATGGTCCGGATTCCGCGGATCCGTCCGACGGTAAACAGCGCCGCGGTTTCCATATCAGCGCCAAGCACGCCCAGCCGGCTCCATTTTTCCGTTTCCTCCTGATTCGTATCCGTATAGAAGCTTTCATGGCTGTGCACGATTCCGGTCACCGCCTTCCAGCCATGTTTTGCGGCAGACTGCATGCAGGCAAAGAGAAGTGAAGGATCCGCAACTGCCGGATAACGGATATCGACATAGGCTCTGGACGCCCCGTCATCTCTTACCGCGCCGCAGGCAAGAATCAGATCACCAAGACCGATTCCTTTCTGCATCGCGCCGCAGGATCCGATCCGGATCATGGAAGTAATGCCCACATTATGAAGTTCTTCAATCGCAATGGAAGCGGAGCTTCCTCCGATGCCGGTGGAGCAGGCCACTACTTCAATGCCGTGAAAACTTCCGGCAATCGTCCGGAATTCCCGGTTGTATGCCAGCTCCCTGGGTGAATCCAGAAGCGCGGCAACCCGTTCTGTTCTTGCTGGATCTCCTGGCAGAAGCGCGGCCTTTGCCTGAAGGGTATCCACCTGGATATGCGGCTGTTTCATATATTCTGATTCCTCCTGTTCGAAAAATAATTACCCCGATGATTTGATCGGGGTAAGAAAGCTTCTGACGCCTGGGATGTTATTTCCCGCCGCGCTCGATTCTGCGCTTTTTGTTGATGGAATAGATGCTTGTAATCACAATAGCGATAATGGTCGCAAGATAAGGAATCATTTCCAGGAATTCTGTCGGGAAGTTGGACTGTGACTTCATGGTTGTCGCAAGCGATGTGGTCGCGCCGAACAGAAGAGATACCAGAGCAGATCCGATTGGCGAGCCATTGGCCATGTTCTGGGCAGAAAGACCGATATAACCACGGCCATTGACCATGTTCTTCATGAAGAAGGTAACCCAGCTCATGGAAAGGAAGGTTCCGGAAAGTCCGGCAAACAGTCCGCAGAGAAGGAAGGAAATATAACCGATCTTCGTGACGCTGATACCGACCGATTCCGCGGCCTTGGGATTTTCTCCGACCGAACGGATCCGAAGTCCGACTCTTGTCCGTTTGAGCAGAAACCATACAAACCAGACCGACAGAACAGCGATATACGTCAGCAGGCTCTGGCCGGAAAGAATCCGACCGAGAACCGGAATATCCTTCAGAATCGGGATATTGATATTCGGGATCTGATAGGAACGGAAGGCACCGGAAGTTGTGGATTTCTCTCCGGTCAGAAGATACATGATGAACACGGTTCCGCCGGTTGCCGCAAGGTTGAAGGCAATACAGGTCAGATACAGGTCCGTCTTTCCGGTCAGATGGGCAAACGCGATGATAAGCCCGGTCACAACTCCGGTCAGAATACCGCAGAGCACACCGGCCCACACTCCGCCGAGATAATGCGCACCGGTAACAGCGCCGAGCGCAGAACAGAGAATCATACCTTCAACACCCATGTTGAACATGCCGGCCTGACGCGTCATCAGTGCCGCAAGCGCTGCAAATACCAGAGGTGTTGCCATTTTAATCGCATCCGCAAGGAACGCAACAATATCTATCGACATACTTTTTCCTCCTCTTATTTGGAACCCTTGGCGGATTCTTTCTCAGCCTGAACCGATTTATAGATCAGACGGTTCTTGAAGCCTGAGAGGAACGACTCTGCCGCTACCAGGAGGATAATAATACCCTGGATAACGGAAATGAATTCATTCGGAATATCGCCGCTGGTATTGACCACATCGGCACCGATTCTGACATACGCAAGGAACAGCGCGCCGATCGGAACCAGAATCGGATTCCGCTTGGCAAGCACCGCTACAAGAAGTCCGTCAAATCCATGTCCGGTGGAAGCCGTCCACTGGAAACGCTTGTAACTGTTCATGATTTCAGTTGCCCCGGCCACACCGGCAAGCGCGCCGCCGGCAAGCTGAGCCGCGAAGGAAATACCGAGAGTAGAAAGACCTACCGCGGTCGCGAATTTCGGATTGGATCCGACAATTCTCATCTTCCATCCGAAGGATGTCTTGTAGAAAAGGATCGAAACAATGACTACAAAGATCAGGGCAATGATCACACCGGACCCGACTCTCATTTTGCCGAAGATCATCGGCAGCTGCATGGACGCGGGTGTTTCATAGGATCCGATAAACGAGATGCCGGGATCCCGCATGAAATAGCGGAGAAGATAAAGCGCAAGCTGAGCGATCACCGCATTCAGCATGAGAGAAACAACAACGACATTGGCGTTGAGCTTGCGGTCCATGATTGCCGGGATAAAGGCAAGCACCGCACCGACGATTGCCCCGATGACTAACAGCAGCGGAACCATGACAGCCATCGGAAGCGAATTGCCGATCGCAAGACCTACCCATGTGATGATACAGCCGGCAAGCATGAAGATGCTTTCACCGATCAGATTGAATTTGTTGACGGCATACATGAAGCACATGGACAGACCGCAGAGCATGAACGGAACGGCGAGATTGATGATCGATCCAATCCGCCTCGGACTGGAGAACGGACCGAGAATGAACTGTCTGACAATGAACACCGGATCCTTGGAAATGGCGACCAGGATCAGAAGTGCCACAAGATACGCAATCGCAAGACCTGCAACGATCCGGACAACTTCCATTATGGCTTCAATTTGCTGTGTCTTTTTCATAACAGACCCTCCATCTGCTCAGGTGTCATTTCCCGTATTCCGAGCATGTATTCACCGAGTGTATCTTCGGATACCTCATTTGCCTTCGGGAATGCCGCGACTACCTTTCCCTTGCGCATGACCAGAAGCCGGTCAGAACATTCCAGCACCTCATTCAGGTCAGCCGAAATCAGTACGGTACAGGTTCCCTCCTCACGGGATTTGCGGACAATTGTCTTACGGATCATTTCTGCCGTTCCGACATCAATTCCCCGGGTCGGCTGATTGGCAAGGATGAAATTGGCGCCGGAAGTGAATTCTCTTGCGACAACAACCTTCTGGATATTACCGCCGGAAAGCATCCGCACCGGCTGTTCCGGACCGTCACAGGATATTTCAAAGTCCTTGATCAGCTGCTGGGTTTCCTTCCGGATCTTCCGGGCATCCACAAACATACCGTTTTTCTTGTAGTTCTTCTTGGAGAAGCGGTCGGCCATGATATTCATCTCGATCGACATGTCTCCGGCAACCCCTTCCACCATTCTGTCCTCTGCGATATACGCCATTCCCTTGTCACGGATCTGACGCACACTGAGACCCTTGATGGATTTTCCGTTCAGTATGACATCCCCGGAGGCAAAATCAGAAAGCCCGGCAAGCACTTCGGAAAGTTCACTCTGCCCATTGCCCTCTACGCCGGCAATACCGACAACCTCACCGGAATGCACAGTAAAGGTGACGCCGTCGATCACTGCTTTTCCAAAGGAATTGAAGCGCTTCAGATTCCTGATCTCCAGAATCGCTTCCTTAGGCTTCGGATCCTCCTTTTCGATCTTCAGTACAACATCACGTCCGACCATCAGACGGGAAATCTTAGTCTCATCCAGATCCTTCGTATCATAGGTACCCATGCATTCCCCGTGACGCAGGACCGTGACCTTGGAGCAGATCCGCATGACCTCCTCCAGCTTATGGGATATAAAGATGACAGATACACCGGAATCTCTCAGATTGAACAGCTGTTCAAACAGTTCCTCTGTCTCCTGCGGCGTAAGCACAGCGGTCGGCTCATCCAGAATCAGAATCTTTGCGCCTTTGATCAGCGCCTTCAGAATTTCCACTTTCTGCATCTGTCCGACGGAGAGCGTTGACACTTTCGCCGTGGCGTCTACCTTGAAATTGTATTTGTCAGCGATTTCCTGGGTGTTTTTTACCGCAGCCTCATAGTCAAAAAGACCGTTTTTCATCGGTTCGACTCCAAGCGTGACGTTTTCCGCAACACTGAGCGAAGGCAGGAGCATGAAATGCTGATGAACCATACCTACGCCTTTGGCAATCGCGTCCAGCGGATTGGCAATTCTCTCTTCCTTCCCGTTAATGAAAATCGACCCTTGCTGACAGTCCTCCATGCCGAAAAGGATTTTCATCAGGGTCGTCTTACCCGCGCCGTTCTCACCGACAAGCGCATGAATCTCATTGGCACCGATGCCGAAAGTGACATCCTTGTTTGCCATGAATCCGTTCGGGTAAATTTTGGTGATTCCCTGCATTCGCAGTACTTCTTCCGCCATTGTCTTACCCCCTTTATGTAAGGTGACGGCAGACGCTTTGCAAGCGCTTCCCAATGCCAGTACAATACCACAAGCAAAGAGCGATCCCCGCCCGTCTACGGTTTGACACACTCAGCATTTTTCCTGAAGTGTGATCGTTTTCTTTAATTATTTTACTTCAATTCCGGTATTCATACATAATAAATTCTCTCTGCCGGATACCAGTTGATTTTTAGGATCAGTCCGGTTTCCTACCCTTTTCCATGCATGTAAATGTCCGCAATTTTCAGAAAAAAAGGAAGAGAAGCAAACACTTCCCTTCCTGGATGACAATAACGGATTACTTCGCGGATTCGAGATATGCGTCGTATTCTGCATCGCCGGCAAAGTCAAAGTAGGACTTTACCTTCAGGCTGCCGCTCTTGACATCCGCAGCTGCCTTTGCCATTGCATCGCGTACTTCAGCCGGAACCTTCTCCTGGAAGTATGCGTTGTCAACATATCCGACAGAATCCTGTGCGAGTCCGAGCGTGGTTGTCTTCTTCCAGACATTCTCGCCCTTGTCGATGGAATGAACCATGGAAACCAGAGAGTTGCCGACTTCCTTCAGCATGGAAGTCAGAATGACATCTGCCTTTTCAGGGTTCTCGGAATCCTTGTAAGCCTGATACTGGTCGGAGTCAACACCGATTGCCAGTGTGCCGGATTCAACGCAGGCCTCGAAGAGACCGTCACCGGAACCGCCGGCTACCTGATAGAATACGTCAGCGTTGTTGTTGCGGGCCTGGTCAAGGCAGATGGTCTTCATGGTTGCCGGATCACTCCAGGAACCAACCGCAGCCTTAACGACCTTGACGCTTGTGCCGTTGTTCTTGTTCCAGTCAAGTACACCGTTGACATAACCGGTAACGAAGTCAGCAATTACAGGGTTGTCCATACCGACGTTGACCGCAACTGTACCAGTCTTGGACATCGCAGCCGCCATCATACCGACGAGGTAGGAACCTTCGTTCTGAGCATAGAAGATGACTGCTTCATTGTCGAGGAGCTCTTCCGGTGCCTTGTTGTCGTCGAAGATGACGAACTTGACATCCGGATAATCCTTGGCAAGCGCGTTGCAGGCATCAAAGTAAGTGGAAGACGCAAGAATCAGGTTATAGCCCTGATCGATGGTATCCAGAATCTGATCTTCATACTTGGACGCATCATCACCGACTTCGAAGGTCTTGGCATCATAGCCTTCCTCACGAAGCTTCTTCATTCCGCCCTCACCGCTGTCCGCGAAGGACTTGTCGCCGAGGTGGGCAACGATGTAGGCAATCTTCAGCTTGCTGGAAGCAGCTGTGGACTCGCCGGAAGCCGGTGCTTCTGTTGCGGCCGGTGCAGCTTCAGCAGTTGCGGCAGGAGCTTCAGATGCAGCAGGTGCAGCGGATGCTGCAGGTGCTGAACTGCTTCCGCAGGCAGCAAGAGCAAGCCCAAGCATGGACGCAAGAATAAATTTCGATAACTTTTTCATAATTCCCTCCTATAGCTGACATCATAGCTGTTAACGTTTCAAAAAGCAATTCAGCACCGCCTTTTTTCCGGTACAGTTTTGTCATTTTTCACCCTGTTTCACTGATGTAAGCGTTACCGTCAGCTCATCCGGACTCCGTCAGGTTCCGAAGCCACTGATACTGATAAACACGGATCACACCGACAATTCCTTCCAGAACAATCATCGATTTGATAATCGCGACAACGACCCAGGGCTCTGCGTGGACTTTGAAAGCCGCAAACCAGGCCAGAGGGATGCAGATCATCCACATCACGACAAGATCTGTCCAGAAGCCGGTTCTGCCATCTCCTCCGGCTCTGAGAATCGCAATCATACCGACCATTTCCATCAGAGAGAACGGCCAGATCAGGGAGATGATTGTCATAAACTGCATCGCATAGTGATTGGCAGCCGCATTCAGCATATAAAGACGCAGAAAAAGCGGCCGGACAAGATAGGTTCCGATACCAAGCAGAATGCCGATCGCAAGCCCCTGGGCAAGCATGGAATTGGCAGCCCTTTTCGCTCTTGGAATATCCCCTGCCCCAAGAATCATGCCCAGTACAACCGAGCACGCATTCTGAAATCCAAGGCCGATGGACGCCCCAAGATCATACAGAACGGAAGTCACATTGTATCCGGCAACCGCATCGGATCCCAGCTGTCCTGTGATGGCCGCCCCGCTGCTGGTCCCGAGCGACCATACGATCTCATGCGCAACAATCGGCGCGCTGACTCTGAAAAAGGACGTCCGGATGGCCGGATCAGAGCTGCTCAGATCCCTTGCCGTAAATGGAATTTCCGGATTGGTGAGAAACAGCCATCCGCAGATCAGCAGTTCGGTCAGTCTCGCGGTGACTGTACCGATCGCCACGCCTTCCGCGCCCATGGCCGGAAGTCCCAGTTTTCCATAGATCAGAAGATAATCCAGAAGAATGTTGACGGAATAGGAAATGATGTTGGTAAACAGAATCAGCTTCACCTGTTCCACGCCCCGGCTCGCGCCGAAAATCATGACGGAGACACCGCACGCCGTATACATCAGACAGACCTTCCTCAGATATTCGGCACCGATGCGCACGACTTCCGGATCCGAGGAGTAGATATTCATGAAGCTGGATGGAAACAGATAGACAACCACGGTCATGAACAGACCGAAGATGGCTGCCGTACGCAGCCCATGGGCAATGATGACGGAAATGGTCTTTCGATCTTTCTTTCCCCAGTACTGCGCCGTCAGTACGGCACATCCCGCGGACAGACCGGAACAGACTGTAAAGAAGATAAAGAAAACCTGATTGGCCTGAGACACCGCTGACATTTCTATCTGGCTGATTCTTCCAAGCAGGATCGAATTGACGGTATCCACCGAAATCCGAAGCAGCTGCTGCAGAACAAGCGGAAGCATCAGTCGGAAAATATTCTGATAAAAGTCTTTCTCCCTTATGAACATAGATCAGTTACCACTCTGAGAAATCCGGCGGACCAGCCAGGAACGGAAGGAAGGAACATCCAGTTTCATGGCGCAGCTCATATTCGCTTCCCTGCCGCTGCGCTGACGGATATCCGCATAGGTATGACCGCGCGTATAATCACCGCTTGTTTCCACGTCGACCCAGTAGTCTTCATATTTCATGCATTCCGGAAACATCATCGCCGCAAGCGCCAGCGCGTCATGCATGATCACATTCTCGCCGCCGTTCAGAAAACGGACGGACATATAATCCAGAAGATCCGCTGCGAGCCGGCTTTCCCGGGTATCCCGAAGCCGCAGCTGCTCGATATCTTCCTTCTGCATGATGGCCTTCAAAGTGACATCAAGCCCGACCATTGTCATTGGGATGCCGCTTTGAAACACTGCATGCGCAGCTTCCGGATCCACCCAGATATTGAATTCCGCCGTTGTCGAAACATTCCCTCCGAATACAGCGCCGCCCATGAAATACAGACGGCGGATCAGATGGGAAAACTCGGGATACTGGATGATCGCAAGGGCAATATTCGTCATCGGTCCGGTCACAAGCAGTTCCAGCTCACCCCCGCACGCCTTTGCGGTCTCGTAAAGAAAGCGCGAGGCCGTCCGGCTGTCAAAAGAATGGTGTTTTGCGGATGGCAGTTCAATGGAGCCAAGTCCGGTAAGTCCATGCGTCATATCCTGGGAATTATGATATTCGGAATACAGCGGTGAAACTGCGCCATGACATACCGGAACTTCAAGCCCGATATACTCACAGAGATCCAGATTGTTCTTCGCGACATACTTCTCCATCACATTGCCGTTGACACAGGTAATGCCGAGAATCTCGAGTCCCGGGCATCCGGCTGCGGCAAGAATTGCAATCGCGTCATCCGTGCCGGTATCACAGTCAATTACAACTTTTCTCATCAGTCTGTTTCCCCCGCTTTCTGAATCCGTTCCAGCAGCCAGTTCCGGAACATCGGAAAATCCAGCTCCATGGCAATGCTTACATTGACTTCCTTCTGAAGCTTGTTTCTGAGATCCGCTGCCGTATGTCCGCGGGTGTAGGTCCCCCGGGTTTCCGTATCAATAAAGCAGTCCTGGTATTTCATGCACTGCGGGAAAACCGCGGATGCAAGTGCCAGAGGATCATGCATGCGGGCAAGATAGAATTCCGGATTCTCCCGGTGCATCATATAATGCATTAGATCCGCCGCGAGCGTTCCCTCCTTTGTTCCAAAGGAGCGCAGGATTTCTTCCTCCTTTTCCGTCATGACTGTAAGGTTGGTCACATCCAGTCCAACCATAGTGCAGGCAACAGAAGAGAACAGCACCGTATGAACCGCCTCCGGATCCACCCAGATGTTGAATTCCGCGCTGGTATTTACATTTCCGCCGATCGCGGAGCCGCCCATGAAATACAGATGCTTCACATAATCACAGAAATCCGGATGTTCAAGAATCGTGATTGCAATATTGGTCATCGGACCGGTCACAAGCAGTTCCAGTTCTCCCTGATACTGTACGGCTTTTTCATAAATGAACTGAGAAGCAATCCGGGGATCAAAGGAATGCGATACGGCATCATTCAGCACGACGGAACCAAGTCCCTGACTGCCGTGAATATGATCCTCCGCATGCATGGATCCGCTGCCGGACAGCGGCATCCAGGCACCGTGACATACAGGGATATCTCTTTCAAGATATTCGATAAGGTTCAGATTATTGCGGGCGACCGTCTGCTCCGGAACATTGCCGGAACAGGAAGTGATTCCAATCACTTCCATCTCTTCACAGCCCAGCGCCGCAATAATGGCAATGGCGTCATCGGTACCGGTATCACAGTCTATGATAAAAGGTCTTTTCTTCATGACACTCTTCTCCTTGTTTGTATTTCTGACAGCAGAACAGCGGAATCATTCTAGCACAATTCCTCCGGTTCCCCTTCCATCTCAAAAAGATATCTGTTGAATGAAACGCTTCAGGATATGGATGAAGCATTCTTCCTGAGATGCAGAAGAAGCGGTTCTGCTTTGCGCATGAAACCCTTTTCTGCCTCAGGTTGAACGCCAGGTCACAGGAAAATGTGTTTTAATGAATTGAAACAGACCGGAAAGGAACCTGTCTATGGCGAATTATGCAAGAATTGAGCTGCATCTGCATCTTGACGGATCTTTGAGCGTGCGCTGGGCATATGAAAAAGCGCTCCAGCGGAAAATCATTGAAAAAAGCTGCAGCTTCCGGGACTTTTACAACATGGTTTTCCGGGATAACACCCAGCCCCACAGCGTCAGTATCAACAAGTTTGATCTGATGTGCGATCTGCTGCAGACACCGGAGGATCTGTCTGAAGCGGCATATGATCTTTCCAGACGGCTTTACAGCCTCGGGATCTGGTACGCGGAAATCCGTTTCGCTTCCCAGCAGCATATGAAAAAAGGACTGAAGCAGAAAGAGGCACTGCTTGCCGTTATTTCAGGAACAAAGAAAGCAATGAAGGAAGTTCCCATTACCGTTCAGGTGATTGACTGCATGATGCATAAAGGAAGCAGCGCTCTTTTCAATGAAGCGCAGAATGTTGAAACAATCGAAGCCGTCCGGGATCTTCGGAAGGACGGGGCCTGCGGGATTGATCTTGCCGGATATGAAAACAACTGTGATTTCAGTGAATACGCTTCCCTGTTTCAGTATGCGAAAAGCCTGGGCATTCCCTGCACCGTACACGCGGGCGAAATGGGAATCGGCAGTCATGTCATTGATGCTCTGAACTGGGGAGTCGACCGCATCGGCCACGGCGTCAACTGCATTCAGAAGACAGAATATCTTGAACGGGTTGTTTCCTCTCGAATTCCTCTTGAACTCTGTGTCACAAGCAATGTCAAGCGGGATATGAACTACGGAAATCATGCCGTGCTTTCGCTTATGGAAGCCGGAGCAGTCGTCACGCTGAATTCAGACAATATGATGTTCGCAAGGACCTGCTGTGCCAATGAGCATTTCCAGATGAAAATGCTGGGAGTAACCGATCAGACCCTGAAGCAGTGTGCCATGAATGCGGTACAGGCGGCATTCTGTGATGAAGATACCAAAAACCGACTGAAAGAAAAAATAGAAAAGGAAGAACATGCATGAAACTCTTTGAATTCCCCAAGATTGATCTCCATAATCATCTCGACGGTGCCCTGCGGCCGGAAACACTGTATGAGCTCATGGAAAAAAACGGCATCACTCCCGAGGTTCCAACGATTGACGAGTATATTGCTCTGACAAGAAAACGGGCCAACTGCGGTTCCGTCAATGAGTATCTGAAAATGTTTGATCTTCCCTGCGCAGTCATGCAGACAAAGGAAGCACTGGAACGCATTACCTTCGAACTGGGTGAAGACATGGCAAGACAGGGAGTGGTCTATTCAGAAATCCGCTTTGCCCCTCAGCAGCACGTTTCCCGGGGACTGACCCAGGCAGAAGCGATCGAAGCGGTCATCGCCGGCGCAAAGCGCTGTGAATCCGTATATCCCATCCATCTCGGCATCCTGGCATGCATGATGTCCTATGGCAGCGAAACGATCAACTATGACGCCAATATGGAAACCGTTGAAACTGCCGCGGAATATCTTGGAAAAGGTCTTGTCGGGATCGATCTTGCCGGGGCGGAAGGAATTGTTCCCCTCAGTCATTTTGCGCCGTTCTTCGAGCGGGCAAGAGAACTGAACATTCCCTTTACATGTCATGCGGGTGATTCACCCGGTCCGGAAACAGTCGAGACGGCAGTGTTTGAATTTCAGGCAAGACGGATCGGACACGGTCATCATGTATATTTTGACCCATTCCTTTCCAGACGCTGCGCAGACATCGGCATGACGTTTGAAATCTGCCCGACCTCCAATATCCAGTGCCGCACCGAGCCAAGCTATGAAATGCATCCGGCAAAGAACATGCTCGATCTCGGCATGCATGTCACAATCAACACGGACAACCGGTTTCTTGCGGATGTCACCCTCGACAGTGAATACGAGATCTGTCTTTCCAGGATGGGCTTTACCGAAAGAGATCTGATCCAGATGAATCTGTACGCGATTGAGGCCTCCTTCTGCAGTGAGCAGATCAAGGCACCCATCCGCGAAGCGCTTGAGAATCTTCTCATCTGAACATTGTTTTCATTCCTTCGTGAAAAAGCACCCTTCTGTATCTGAATCGGCAGAGACAGAAAGATGCTTTTTTTCTTCCGCCGACAGGCAGAGGAAACGATTCCGAAATTAAAAGCCCTGTCTGATGCAGAGCTTCATGAACCTCATTTCGAGGTATTCGGTATCTTTTCAACGGTCAGCCGGATCGTTTTTTCAATCCGTACCATCTCTACTCCGGCAGCCTCCAGCATGGTCTTGCTGGCGATTGTGGTTTCCGTATCCGCGTATTTGTCAGATTCATAGACAATGCGGCGGATTCCGGACTGGATGATTGCCTTGGCGCATTCATTGCACGGAAACAGCGAAACATAAATGGTGCATCCGCTGACAGATCTCGGGCTGTTGAGAATGGCGTTCAGTTCCGCGTGCACGACATAGACATATTTGGTGTGCAGGACACTGCCTTTCCTCTCCCACGGGAACACATCATCCGAACATCCCTTCGGAAACCCGTTGTATCCTACTGAAACAACGCGGTGGTTTTCATCCACAATCGCCGCGCCCACCTGCGTATTGGGATCCTTTGAACGCAGTGCGGACAGATGGGCAAGGCCCATGAAATACTCATCCCAGCTGAGTGTTTCCGTTCGCTTCGGCATATCCTTTTTCCTCCCTGAACATC
Organism: uncultured Erysipelotrichaceae bacterium; assembly: GCA_946537255.1. GTDB lineage: Bacteria > Bacillota_I > Bacilli_A > Erysipelotrichales > Erysipelotrichaceae > Bulleidia. The sequence continues at coordinate 3,037 of CAMNFS010000025.1, read as the reverse complement.
GGTTCAAGATATGTAATATCATACAATGAATCCAGACGCGCCGCCATCTGTCTTACATGTGTGTGAGCGCCAAGATTCCATTCCATTTTCAGAATATTCTGATCCGTTTTGACATACCGCTGCGAGGACGGTATGTACGCACTTTTCCGAATCCCTGCATAGCAGAGAATGACCATGCCGGCGAAAGCGATCATGCTGTTGACACGCAGCGCCTTCCAGTTCGGATTGTCATGAAGAATCATCGTCAGAAGCAGACCGGCGATCGCTCCGCCGAAATGCGCTTTCCAGGCAATACCGGGAAGAAAGTTGATCGCAATATTGAGCAGCGCGGTCCGCAGCAGAGAGTTCCTGACCGCTGCGTCATGGAATCCTCCGCCCATACCGACAAGAAAGATATACGACGCAAACAGCCCGTAGATACCTCCGGAAAGACCGACCGCAACCGTATTCCCGCTGCTGACAAAAAGGAATACACTGCCCCCGAGCACGGACACAAACAGAAGCAGGAGAAACTTTTTTGTTCCATAGAGCTGCTCAAGGGTTGAGCCAAGCATCCAGAGGGAGAACATGTTCATCAGAAGATGCGGGATTTCAACATGAACCAGACCGCACGTAACCATCCGCCACCATTCCCCGGCGATGATAAACGCTTTGTAATACGCTCCGAAAAAAATAGATTTTTCCGTCAGTGACGATGAATATGGGTAGATATGAATCAGAAGCGTTATCACTGCGCAGATGACAATCGTGATGTAGGTTCCAAACATCGTTTTTTTCATCCGTGTTCTTCCCTGCGAAGCAGCTCCAGCAGTTCTTCAAAATAATCCGGAAGCGGTGAAGTGAAGGTCATCTGTCTGCCGGTCGAGGGATGGATGAGACTCAGCTTATATGCATGCAGAACCTGTCCCATAGTATCCATCAGTGTGCAGGGACTTCCATATACCAGATCTCCCGTGACGGGATGATGAATGTATTTCATGTGTACCCGGATCTGGTGGGTTCTGCCGGTTTCCAGACGGCACTCCGCCAGAGTATGGGCGTCAAAGCGTTCCCTTACAGTAAAATGCGTGCGGGCAGGTTTGGAGTTGATCTCGGTTACCGCCATCCGTTTCCGGTCTCTTCGATCCCGTCCGATCGGAGCGTCAATCACGCCGTCATTATGCTCAAGAATTCCGTCCACCACAGCCATGTATTCCCGATGACAGGTTTTATCCGCAATCTGCTCGGCCACCCGGCGATGCGCATTGTCATTCTTGCAGGCCACAATACAGCCGGTGGTATCCTTGTCAATGCGGTGCACGATTCCCGGCCGCAGTACCCCGTTGATGCCGGAAAGATCCCGGCAGTGATACAGCAGGGCATTGACCAGCGTGCCGGAATGTACCCCGGCCGCAGGGTGAACCACCATGCCCTTGGGTTTGTTGACGACAATAATGTCGGAATCTTCATACAGAATATCCAGCGGAATATTTTCCGGAAGCGCGTCCATCGGTTCTTCTTCGGGAATCTCTATGAATACTTCATCTTTCGCTTCCAGCTTCAAAGACGCCTTGGCAGCCCGGCCATTGACGCGCACCCTGCCTTCCTGACAGAGTTCCTTGATGCGGCTTCTGCTCAGGTCTGTATGTTCGGCAAGCCAGGCATCCGTACGCATGCCGGCTTCTTCCACCGTGAATACCTGTTCTTCCATCATTCCACCCCTGTCCTGTTCTTTTCCGGTTCCATCACTTTTTCACTGAATTCCGGACGCTTCTGTTTCTCTGACGTTCCCTCTGGCTCATCCTTTTCAAGAACAGTTGAAAGTATCAGCAGTCCTACCCCGATGCAGAGGCTCATATCCGCAACATTGAAAACCGGAAAATCATAGCCAAACGGAAAAAAGTGGAGAAAATCCCGTACATACCCAAGCATCAGACGGTCGATCAGGTTTCCGGCGGCGCCGGCGATCATCAGTACCAGCGCATACATCGTAAGATAATTCCGCTCTTTCCTGGCCTTCTGCAGAAACCACAGCATGCCGGCAATCGCGGCTGCCGCAATCAATGAAAGCAGCACCCTTTTTCCTGCAAGCATGCTCCAGGCAGCGCCGGTATTCTTCACATAGGTAAGATAGAAAAACCCCGGGATGATTTCCAGGTTGGCGAAGTGAGCCGCATTGGCCGCAATCACATATTTGCTGATCTGGTCAGCGACCAGAATCAGAATCAACAGTATCCATTCCATAATGTTTTTATTTTATCCAAAACACATCGGAAAGAAAACAGCAGACTCATGCCTGCTGCTTGAATGCCTTCAGGGCCTGGGCAATCTGATCCGGACAGGAGGTCGGCTTAAACCCGCATCTGATTCCTTCCAGACGCCCGATCACATCATCAACGTCCTGTCCCTGTACAAGCGCCGCGATGCCTTTGAGATTTCCGTTACAGCCATTTTTCACTTCCAGTTTTTCAATCCTGCTGTCTTTGATATCCAGACGGATTTCAGTGGAACATACTCCTCTGGGTTTATATACAAATGTGCTCATACATCCTCCTTCAACCCGGCAATCATACCACACCTGTTCCAAAAAACATGATTTACTGCACGAATGTTCCGCCTGGATCCGTAGGGAAGCCAGGGCATGAACCATGCCGGAAGCGCCCCCTTCCATCCTGGCGACAGGAAACATCTTTTCTAAACCAAAGATCTATCGGGGTTCCTTTTGTTTCCTGTATCCGGGACATTATTTTCTTCTGTCTTCCTCCAGAACCCAGTACGCAAGGAGCGCGGTGATCAGAGACAGAATCATCGTCCACCCATGTCCCGCGATGTGCGTATGATCCGAGGTATTTACAACTTGATTCCGGTTGCCGTTTCCTGGCAGTAACGGCGGAATCCATTGGGAGCTTTCCGTTTCTTCCTCTTCTTTGGAAGAGGATCCAAGGACTGTAAATTCCGTATGGACTTCCCCATCCGTAAATTTCGCTGTCAGAAGGTGTCTGCCTTCTTTCAGTTTTTCCAGATAGGATGGATAGATGCTCAGGATCACGCTGCCGGC
>CAMNFS010000024.1 GCA_946537255.1 uncultured Erysipelotrichaceae bacterium | reverse complement strand
AGCGGAATTCAGAACGAGTTCTGCTGGTTTTTTATCTTCATAATTCCTGCCGGATGTCCATTCCCGCGGAGGCAATGATATAATCTCAAGGTATGGAAAAGACAGAAGAAAAGAAATGCAGGCATCTTGCCATCATCATGGATGGCAACGGCCGCTGGGCAAAAGCACAGGGAAAACCGCGGACGGCAGGGCATCTTGCCGGATCGGATAATGTCAGAACGATTGCGATTGCGGCAGATGAGCTCGGCGTCAAGTATCTGACGCTGTATGCTTTTTCTACGGAAAACTGGAAGCGGAGCGAAAACGAGGTGAACTACCTGATGAAGCTGCCGGGGGTACTGTTCGGCAAATATATTGACGAATTCGTGGAACGCGGCTTTCATCTGAGCATGATCGGCGAAGTGGATGCGCTTCCTAAGGAAACGCAGAAGGTATTGAACAACGCGGTGGAGCGTACGAAAAACAATACCGGTCTGAATCTCAACATTGCGATCAACTACGGCGGGCAAAGAGAGATTGTTCTTGCGGCTGAAAAGTACGCGAAGGATGTTCTGGACGGCAGAATCGGCCTGGATATTACCAATGAGCAGTTTGAGCAGTATCTGATGACAAAGGGCATGCCGAATGTGGATCTTCTGATCCGCACCAGCGGAGAGATGCGGATCTCCAATTATCTTCTCTGGCAGATAGCCTACGCGGAGATGGAGTTTGTGCCGGAATCCTGGCCGGAATTCACCCCGGAAGTTCTGGACCGCTGTCTGGCGGAATTTGAAGGCAGGGACCGTCGTTTCGGAGGCGTGAAGAATGAGTAAGAAAATGCTGACGAAAATCGGTACCGCGCTTGCCATTGTGGCAGTAGTGGTGCCGCCGGTGCTTCTGGGCGGGATCTGGATGGACCTGCTTGCAGGTGCGGTGATTCTCTTGGGGAGCTATGAGATCGCCGGTCTCAAGGATGAATCCAGCCCGCAGTGGCCGATGACCATCCTGATTGTTGTGGTTGTTTTTGTGATGCGTTACTGCGGTACGATGTGGTTTCCGGTAACGGCCGGAGCCTGGATTGTACTGCTGTTTATCATCTCTCTGTTTGATGAGACAATTACCAGTGACCAGGTAGTCTATACCTTTACCATGAGCCTTATCTTTGTGTTTGCGCTTCAGGCCATTGACAGAATCTATGCCTCCGGTTTCAAGGGGGCAGGCATGCTGTATGTCGGCCTTGCCTGCTATGGATGTGATACCGGAGCCTATTTTTTCGGGAGCTTTTTCGGAAAGCACAAACTCATTCCGCGGGTCTCTCCCAACAAGACCTGGGAAGGGGCAGTCGGCGGGTATTTCTGCGGTATGATTGTTTCGATGCTGTTTGGGATCTTCCTGTCGGATACGATGCCGAATGATCTGGTCATTGCCGGTTCCATTATTCTGCCGTTTATCGCAGAGATCGGTGATCTTGCCTTCTCTCAGATCAAGCGCAGATGGAATATGAAGGATTTCGGGAGTCTCTTTCCCGGACATGGAGGCGTACTGGACCGGGTGGATTCGCTTCTGTTCTGCCTGATGATCTTCAATGCTCTGATGATCTGGAAAGGAATTGGTGTATGAAACGTTTGATTCTGCTTGGTGCCAGCGGTTCGATTGGCCAGCAGACGATTGATGTTGTTCTTCAGCATCCGGATCTGTTTGAACTGACCGCCTTCGGAGTCGGAAAGAATGTGGACAGTGCCCGCAGGATTCTGAAGCAGTTTGATGTAAAGGTGTTTTCCGTGCAGGAAGAGGCGGACGCGCTGACGCTTGCAAAGGAGTATCCGGACAAGACGGTGCTTTTCGGCGATGAGGGCCTGAAGACGCTTGCCTCTGGCAGTGACTATGATGTGCTTGTTAATGCGCTGGTTGGCTTTGCCGGCTTTGCGCCTACGCTTGCGGCAATTGAAGCGGGTCATGATGTGGCTCTTGCCAACAAGGAAAGCCTGGTGTGCGGCGGGGAACTGATTAACCGTGCGCTTGCCCTGCATGGGGTCAGTCTCTATCCGATTGACAGTGAACACAGCGCCATTTTTCAATGCCTTCAGGGAAACCGTACCCGTCAGGTACGCCGGCTGATCATCACCGCCAGCGGCGGCAGTTTCCGAAACCTCAGCCGCGAAGAGCTGTCCGATGTCACGGTAGAGCAGGCGCTTGCGCATCCGAACTGGTCCATGGGCGCCAAGATCACGATTGACAGTGCGACGATGATGAACAAGGGGTTTGAAGTAACGGAAGCCCACTGGCTGTTTCATATTCCGTATGAGCAGATCGATGTTCTGATGCATCCGCAGTCCATCGTACATTCCATGGTGGAATATGTGGATCATTCCGTCATGGCACAGATGGGCACACCGGATATGCGGCTTCCGATTCAGTACGCGCTCTCCTGGCCGGACCGTCTGGAGCTGAATGAACCGGCGCTGGATCTTGCCAAAGTCGGAAAGCTGGAGTTCTATGAACCGGATACCGAACGGTTTCCGCTGCTTGCGCTTGCCTATGAAGCCGGAAAGATGGGCGGTACTGCCGGGGCGGTCATGAACGCAGCCAATGAAGCCGCAAATCTTGCGTTCCGGAAAAAGGATATTCCGTTTCCTGCGATTGAAGAGATTGTCATCGGTGCGGTTCATGAAGTGCCCTGGCACGAACTCAGCACCGTTGAGGATCTCAATGCCGCAAACACTGCCGGCTATGATTACGCGATGGAACGGATCAGAAAGGTGAATTGATGACAATACTTTATTTTCTGCTTTTGCTTACTGTGATTATCTGTATTCATGAGGCGGGCCATCTGCTTGCCGCGAAGCTGTTCGGTGTTTACTGCTATGAATACAGCTTTGGCATGGGGCCGGTTCTGCTCAAGAAAAAGACGAAGGAAACACAGTACAGTCTGCGGGCGATTCCGGTCGGCGGTTTTGTCTCCATGGCAGGCGAACCGGATGGGGATGAAGCCTATCCGGATGTCGTTGTCCCGGAGGGAAGACGGCTTACGGATAAGCCGACATGGCAGAGGATCATTATCATGCTTGCAGGAGTGATGATGAACTTTCTTCTCTGCTGGGTCATTCTTTCCATGATCATTCTTTCCAACGGGGCGTTTGCCGAATCGTCAAAGGCCATGGTTGAGCACGTGGTGGAAAACAGCCCGGCGGAAAAGGCCGGTTTCAAGGATGGGGATATCATCCGTGAGATTACGGTGGATGGAAGGTCCACAAAGCCGCAGACGTTTCAGGAACTGCAGATCTTTCTCGCGGATAATCAGGGAGAACCGGTTACCTTTGCCCTTGAGAGAAATCAGGAACTTGTATCAGTGACCGTGACACCGGAATACAGCAAGGAGTTCGGCGGGTACTGGATCGGGATTCAGGCACCGGACTACAATGTCGTCAAGGTGAATTTCCTGAACTGCTGGTATTATGGCGCAAAGGAAATGGGTCTGATTGCGAAGCTGATGTTTGACGCAATCCGTCAGCTGCTGACCGGAAAGAATCTCAATCAGCTCAGCGGCCCTGTCGGCATCTATTCCGCAACGGAAGAGTCAGTCAGCTATGGCCTGACAAGCTATCTCTTTCTGATTGCCGAGCTTTCCCTCAATGTCGGTCTGTTCAATCTTCTGCCGCTTCCGATTCTCGATGGCGGACAGGTTGTCATGACACTGGGTGAAGCAATTGCCGGAAAGAAGCTGAACCCGAAGGTGAAGCTTGCCATTATGGGCGCATGCTGGATACTTCTGATCGGGCTGATGCTGTTTGTAACGTGGAATGATATTTCGAAAATCGTGATACACTGAGTGTAAATAGAAAGAGGAAACCTATGAAAACGATTCTTGTAACCGGAGGCACCGGATATATCGGCAGTCATACAGCGGCTGCTCTGATCCAGTCCGGATATGATGTTGTAATACTTGATAATCTCTATAACTCCAATGAACATGTACTGGACCGGATTGAGACCATTACCGGGACAAAGCCGAAATTCTACAACTGTGACATTCTGGACAGAGAAGGACTGCGGAAGATCTTCAGTGAGAATACGATTGACGCGGTCATCCATTTTGCCGGATACAAGGCAGTAGGTGAGTCCGTACAGATTCCCCTGACTTATTACAAAAACAACATCAGCGGATCGATCAATCTGTATGAAGTCATGAATGAATTCAACGTCAAAACGCTTGTATTCTCCAGTTCGGCAACCGTATACGGAGCTCCGAAGTCGGTGCCGATCAAGGAGGATTTCCCGACGCATACCACCAATCCGTATGGGACAACCAAGCTCATGAATGAAATGATTCTTGCGGATCTGTGCAATTCGGATCCTGAGTGGTCGGTTCTTCTTCTGAGATATTTCAATCCGATCGGTGCGCATCCAAGCGGACTGCTGGGCGAAGTGCCCAACGGCATTCCCAACAATCTGGTTCCGTATATCGCAAGAGTTGCGAATGGAACGCTTGAATATCTTCGCGTCTGGGGAAATGATTATCCGACTCCGGACGGAACCGGTGTGCGTGACTACATTCATGTCGTAGATCTTGCGGCAGGACATATCGCTGCTGTGAAGTATGCCATGGAACATAAGGGCGCGGATTACATCAATCTTGGCACCGGCAACGGGTACTCTGTTCTTGAAGTGCTTCACGCATATGAAAAGGCCTGCGGAAAAAAACTTCCGTATAAGATCATGGAACGCAGACCCGGCGATATCGCAACCTGCTACGCAGACACGGAAAAAGCGTTCCGGCTGCTTGGCTGGAAGGCGGAATACAACATTGATGAAATGTGCCGTGATTCCTGGAACTTCACCCTGAAGAATCCAGACGGCATTCAGTAATTCCTGATTTCAGTAAAAAAACAGAACTTCTGTCATTTCGAAATAGAGTCTTTCTCCAGCGATCTGACAGAAGTTTTTCATTTTCAGCAGGTCAGGCAGTAAAAAAGCCCAGAGTATTTCTCTGAGCTTTGGAAGGAATTATTCAGGATGGAAGTTTCCTTCTTCATCCCACCAGCCGTGAAGATACCATTCCGGATCGCTGTAATCAATCGCGCTTTCCTCGGTCCATTCACTCCAGTCACCTTCACCGCTTCCATAGGTGTGGCCGGTGCATTTTTCAGTCGGCGCGTTGTTGGGCGCTGCGTATTCGTTGTGGCCTGCGCACCAGCTTTCCGCCAGCATTCCGCTGTTGGTACAGACGTAGTATTCCTGGATGCCGACGCTTTCCTTTGTGAAGTCCTGAATCTCCCGGTCAGCGAGACCTTCATGGATCGGATCCATGTAGGCTTTCCATAATCCGGCGGACTGATAGTAGGAGGAACTGTTGATCATCCGTACATAATCATCCGCTGAGATCCGCACAAAACTGGTGTAGTAGGGGGAATAACCGCCGAAGGAGATGACCTGATGTTCATGGGTTCCGGTCTTGCCGGCTGAGGTCACATCGGTCAGTCTGGCATTGACGCCATATCCCTCCACCATGTTGGACTGCATCATATCCGTAACCAGCCAGGCTGTGGATTTGGAGAATACCCGGTGGGTATCTATTTCCTTGTCGGCACTGAGCATGACGGTTCCGAAGCGGTCGGTAACCTTCGTGTAGGCATGCGGTTCAATATACTCGCCGCCATTGGCAAGACATGCGTATGCTGCGGTCATTTCAAGCGTTGTGACATCCGTTGCCCCAAGCGCCAGACCGGCCGGTGTCTTGGCGAGGTTTTCCGGTGCGAAACCTTCCTTGACCATGAAGTCATAGGCACGGTCGATTCCGACATGTTCGAGAAGGAAACGGGCAGCCGGAATATTATGGCTGAGCTCCAGCGCCTTGCGCATTGTGATGGCTCCGCCGGTATGATCACCGTTTGGATAGCTGTTATCTTCTCCATAGCCCTCGATGCTCTGCTGAACATCCAGGACGGTAGTGCCGGGATAGTCGCCGGTTTCACATGCCGGGGCATAGACCGAAAGCGGTTTGATTGAGGAGCCGACAGCCTGGGTGCTGTCCGTAGCCCGGTTGAAGCCTTCCGGTTCCTTTGGCTCTTCCCGGCCGCCGACCATGGCGACGACTTCGCCGGTATGATGGTCCATGATGACGGTGGATACCTCAACCTCTGTTCCGGTTACGGTTGCGGGATATTTGTCAAATTCCGTCACTGCCTTCTGGGTGATGTCCTGAATTCCGGGGTCAAAGGCGGTATAGATTCTGTATCCGGCTGCCCTGAGCCACTGCTTCTTTTCGGTCAGGGTTTCATCATTGACCGGTGTGCCTTCTTCCTTCAGGAGTTTTTCCGCGACATTCTCCACCGCGTATTCGACATAGATCGGATAGTTGTAAAGCTTATAGCGGCGGGAATTCTTCAGAACCGAAAGGTGACTGTTCATTGCCGCTTCATACTGTTCTTCATTGATCTTTCCGGTATCCAGCATCTTGTACAGGACAGTGGAGATTCTGCGGTTGGTAGGAGTGAGATCTCCCTTGAGCATGTTGAGTCTGGGGTTGTATTCATTCGGTGACTGGGCAAGGCCTGCCAGAATCGCGCATTCTCTGAGAGACAGATCACTGAGATCCTTTCCGAAGTAGTCCATCGCCGCAACCTTGACGCCATAGTTGGAATCCCCGAGATACAGGGTATTCATATACCAGACCAGAATGTCATCCTTGGACATGACTTTTTCCAGTTCCATTGCAAGATGGATTTCCTGTGCCTTCCGGGTGTAGGTGACTTCCTGGGATAAGTGGGTGTTCTTGATCAGCTGCTGGGTAATGGTGCTGGCTCCATAGCTGGAGTTGCCGGTAATCTGACCGATGACGGCTCCGACAAGACGCTTCAGGTCAATGCCGTTATGGGTATAGAAGCGCTCGTCCTCAATGGCGATGAAGGCATCCTTGAGCATCTGGGGAATCTCACTGCTGTCTGCCCATTCCACATTTTCGTTCGTTCCGTATTCCGCCACAAACCGCCCGTTGCGGTCATAGATGGTAGATGCCTGAGAGAACTGTTCCCGCTTGCTGATATCAAGGGGAGGCATGTTGTCGAGCAGAGACTGATAGAACATGAAGCCGCCGAATCCCGCTGCTGAAGCAAGCACAAGCACCAGGGCAGAAAGCCACAGCATGATCCGGCCGGGCAGGCCTCTTTTTCTCTCGGCTTTTTTCTCCGCTTCACTCTTTCCGGTTTTTTCCGTTTTCTTCTCATTGCGAAGATTTGCTTCCCTGACACTGATCACATGATGGATTCCGGTCGGTGCTGCAGGAACATTGGATTGGATGGGTTCCTTTTCAGTAATGGAAGGATCCGGTTTCAGAGAAACGGTTTCTTCCGTCTTGTCTTTGGCGGAACGATCTTCTGATCCATCTTCCTTCTTTGGTTCAGGCTCCTTCTTTCCTTCCGCTTTTTCTTCCGTGTGAAGATCTGTGACTTTTTCTTCTTCCGGTCTGTCTGAAGGATGCGTTCCGTTCAAAGGGGAATCCACTTCTTTGGAAAGAGGCTTCATGGAGTCAGAAGGAGGAAGTGGCGCGTTGATCCCGCTGGGTGTGGATTCTTTCGATTTCTGACTGTCTTTCCTTGAAAATTCCTTTTTTTCTTCTGAAGTGGATCTGTCCTTGATGGATGAGACCGGAACAGATTCTGAAGTATCCTTTGGTCCATGAGCCGCAGGGGAAATGGAAGGATCAGAAGCGCTGGCTGTTCCTTTTTTTGATGGAGAAGAGGGTTTCTTCTCTGCCGTTTCCTTTTTATACCGGCTGTCCGCAGTTCCCGGTTTCTTTTTCCGGGAGGAGTTTTTCTTTTTTGAAGCGGAGTTTGGTTTTCCATTCTCCGGATTCTTCCCGGAGTTTCCGTTTGAAAAACCGGCAGACCCTCCGTTTTCCGGCCGCTTTTTTCCGGCTGTTTCTTTATCTGCTGTCTGCTTTCCGGATCTTTTATTTCCCGTCTTCTGACTGACACTGGATCCGTGCCTGGAAGAACCGCTTTTTTTCTGGTTCTCATTGCCGGAAGCCGGTCTTTTGAGCCGGGCGGGAGATGCCTTTGGTACGGATTTTCCCGATCCGCTCTCTTTTGAGACGGTATTCATATTCTTTTCTTTTGATGTTTCGTTATTTGTCATATTTCTTTCCCGCGGAGAATACAAAACCATATTCTTCCATTACGAAGAACAGGTTTATCCGCGGACTCTATTATAGACCAAAATAACTGCATGCCTCCTTGTCAATCGATGTAATTTAAAAGCAAAACAAAAATCCCGGCCAGGCCGGGAAGTTGGAATCAGGGATGAAGCTGAGGGATTCCTTTGCAGAAGGTTTCCGCAACGCTGTAGTCATCATTCAGCACGGCAAGATCGCAGTCATAGCCGGTCTGGATTTTTCCGAGATGATCCTGCAGCCCCAGCAGAGAAGCCGGGTTGATGGTACAGGAATTGATCGCGGCGTCGAAGGGGACCATGGCTTTTTCGACAAGGTTTCTGAGTCCTTCATTCATGCGCATCGTGCTTCCGGCAATCGAATGTTCCGGGATATCCGTGAGATGGGCGCAGCGATCCGGCCATATTTCCACCTCATGCCCGCCGAAGATGAATTTTGAGCCGACCGGGAATCCCTTGCACATCAGGGCGTCACTGATCATGACCGCCTTGTCCTTTTTGCAGGCAAAGAAGATATTCAGAGCCTCCGGTGTACTGTGGGCGCAGTCACAGATGATCTCACTGTACAGATTACCCAGGCGCAGCGCCGCTCCGACAATTCCATTGTCCCGATGCCGGAAAGGGGTCTGGGCATTGAAGGTATGCGTAATGGATACGGCTCCGTTGGCTGCCGCAAGCATTGCCTCCTCATAGGTCGCGTCTGAATGACCGATCGATACCCGTACGCCGGTGCTTTGACAGTAACGGGTCAGGGCGTGATCCTGATCGAGCTCCGGGGCCAGGGTGATCAGATGAATGAGTCCTCCTGCCGCTTCCTGATATTCCTTGAATTCCTCTACGGAAGGTACGGCGATTGCCTCGGGCGGCTGGGAACCTTTGTGCTTCGGGTTGAGATACGGACCTTCAAAATGGATGCCGAGAATATCGGCGCCGTCTCTGCCCGGCTGATGGTGCTGCTTGACTTCAGCGACATTTTTCACGGCCGAAAGAAGGACCGGCTTCATCTGGGTGACCGTTGTCGCGTTGAATCCGGTGACACCTTCCTGAACGATATTTCTTGCCCAGTTCTTCAGGCCTTCCGGGTCCGCGTCATTGGTATCGAATCCATAGGCGCCATGACAGTGCACATCGAGAAATCCGGGTACGATCCGCAGAGTTCCAAAATCAAGATCAGCGTCTATGGAATCATAGGCATGAATCCGTGAAATTGTACTTCCGTCTGTTTCTATCACAGCTTTCATGAAACTGCCTGCGACATAGACGCGCTCACTTTTTATCCTCATGTTTTCTTTTCTCCTGTTTTTCTTCCTTCATTGTACAGGGGCCGGGGCTGATTTTAAAAGTCTGAAAACAAGACCTGGAGGTATAATGATTTCTGAAGAAAACAGCGGATCCATCCGGCTGTGGTTCTCCGGAGGTTGAATATGAATTGGAATGCCAAATCAGTCATTGGAATGGTTTTCACAGGAGTCAGTCTTCCGTTTCTGATTCTCGGAGCTGCCTTTCTTGCCAGAGGGTATGATCCTCTTCTGTCATGGGTATTTCTGCTGTCTGGACTTTTGTTTATCGGCATTGGTCTGTATTTTCTGATTCCCCAGCTGCAAAGGGGTTCTGCCGCAAGGAAGGCGGAGCAGGGTGGCCGGACGGTAAAGGCAGTCGTAAGCTCGGTTACGATGGATCCGATGGTTACGGTCAACGGGGCTCACCCCTGGGTCGTTGTGGCGCAGTACCGGGACCCCGTCACCAGCAAGATCTACAGTTTCAATTCGGATGAAACCTTGAAAAAGCCGGAACAGATTCAGCCTGGCATGCATGTGAATGTGAAGGTGGATTCTCAGGATATGAGCGTTTATTCCTTCCGACTCGAAGATCAGAAAAACTGATCTTTCTTTTCTTTGAGCACGCTTTGGAATAAAATGAACACTGTGATTAAAATACTGAACCGCATCGCGGCAAAAATCAATCAGGATCTTCCGCTTCAGGCGATGATCCGCATCATCATGCTGCTGAGCATCGTGCTTTTGGTTTATTCCACCAAAACCGTGTGGATCGGCATCCTGACCAAGATCTGGATTGTCATCCGGCCGTTTTTCTTCGGGTTTGTGGTTGCCTATGTTCTGCAGCCTCTGATCAGGAAACTGGAAGAACTGCATATTTCCCGCAAAATCTCGATTCCGGTGATTTATCTGGTTCTGATTATCGGCATTTTCTGGCTGCTGTTTACGGTGATTCCGCTTGTGGTATCGCGGCTTTCATCGTTTATCAGTTCGATGATTACCGGCGTGAACTCGCTTTATTCCACCTACAGCAACCTCTCGGAATCCGGGGTTCCCAACTGGGTGCAGCAGATGCTGAATCAGGCAGTCTCCGCGCTTCGGGAAACGCAGTCCATTATTCCGAATATTTCCGGAAATATCTCTTCTCTGCTCTCGCAGACAGCATCGACGCTGACGATTGTGATTCTGTCCATGATCGTTTCCATCTACATGTGTTCGGAGTGGGATAACATCCGCTCGGAAATTCTGAATTTCAGCAAGAGGGGCGGGAGACTTCTGGTCAAAAGCATTCATGTGGTGGATGAGCAGATCGGATCCTATATCCGTTCTCTGCTGATTCTGATGCTGGTGAAATTCGTGGAATATGCCATCATGTATTATCTTGTCGGTCATAAGGACTGGCTGCTGGTATCCCTGCTGACCGCGCTGGGACTGATTGTGCCCTATATCGGCCCGATGATCGGAAACGCCGTAGGAATACTGACCGCGCTGACGCTTCCGACTAAGAATGTGGTCATTCTCATCATATGCATCATTGTGCTTTCTCAGGTGGATGCCTATGTGATTGAGCCTCTGATCCATTCCCGGAATGTAAGGATTACACCGCTCTGGGCGCTGTTTTCGATCTATGCCGGCGGAGTGCTGGCGGGCGGGATCGGCGTTATGGCCGCCATCCCGGTGTATCTTGCGGTCCGGGCAGTCGTTTCGCTTGTGCGTGATGGGGGTCCTGAAAGTGGTGTATAATCTTTCTCAGCAGACAGGAAGGAGACCGTGAATGAAACGATTGCTAGTATTATTTCTGAGCTTCATGACGGCTGTTTCTCTTTCCGGCTGTACTTCCTATAAAACCTCCATTGCCTATTCGGTCTATCCGATCGGATTTCTGACGGAACGTCTGTGCGGATCTCTCGTGGAGAGCCACAGTGTGCAGGAAAACATGATTGTTCAGCGGGCAAAGCTGAAGCCGGATTACCGGGATATCCTTGAAAACTCCGCTGTCTTCTTCCACATCGGTCAGCTGGAGCCGTACTATTCCATCTATTCCAGTGAGATCAACTCCCTGGTGCAGGGACAGATCGATCTTTCCATTCTGAACGCGGTCTATGACTTTCAGCGCTATACCGCCGTTGAAGCGGACGGAGAGATCAGCTATATTGAATCTCCTTATTACAGAGGAGAAGAGTTCTCGATGATTGACACGGATTCCCGTGACCTGTATCTGTGGACGGATCCGATTGCCATGCTTTCCATGGCGAAGGATATCCGGGACTGGCTTGTCAGTAAATATCCGGATGATGCCCCGTCCTTTCAGAAGAACTTCACGACTCTGGAAAATGATCTGATCAATCTGGATGCCCAGTATCAGGCGCTTGCCTCATCCAATGAACAGAACCACAAGGTGATCCGTTTTGTCTCGATGACTTCCAGTTTCGGAAACTGGCAGAAGACCTATGGATTCCAGGTTTATCCGATGATTCTTTCCAAATACGGCGCGCTGCCCAATGAAGTACAGCTGCAGCTGATTGAACAGCGGATCAAGGATGACGGAGTGAAGTATATCGTCTATGAATCCAACATGACGGAAGACATGATTGAACTGTTCAACCGGGTTGAAGAAGACCTTGGTCTGACCCGGGTTGAACTCAGCAATCTTTCCAGCCTTACGGATCTTGAGTCGGAGGCCGGCAAGGATTATCTTTCCATCATGTATGAAAACCTTTCAGTGCTTGAAACCATGGTGGAAGACCCCGCGCCTGCTGCGCCAGAGGAAGAACCTGCGGAAATGAGTCAGGTTCACGATATCCAGACAGACAGAGAAGAACCGGTGCCCAGTGCGCTTCCTCAGCCGACACCGACACCGAGAACATGATTGAAAAGACCCGGAAGCGGGCCTTTTTGTGAAAGAAGGAGAACGCAAAATGAAAAAACTTCTGCTGGTTGACGGGAATTCCATGCTGTTCCGGGCATATTATGCGACGGCATACGGAACCCGGATGACAACCGCTCAGGGGCTGCCGACCAATGCCGTATTCGGCTTTGCCAATATGCTGCAGAAAGCAATTGATCTGACCAGGCCGGATTCCATTCTGGTTGCCTTTGACGCTGGGAAGCATACTTTCCGTCATGATCTGTACGCGGATTACAAGGGCGGCAGAAAGCCGGCTCCGGATGATCTCGTTCCGCAGTTTCAGATGGTGCGGGATTATCTTGACGGATATCATATCCGCTGGGTGGAAATGCCGGATATTGAGGCAGATGATCTGATTGGCTCAATGAGCCGCCAGGCCGATGATTACTCCACGGCGATTCTGACTTCGGATCATGATCTGCTTCAGCTGATCGATGAGACAACAACCGTGATCCTGATGAAAAAGGGCATCAGTGACATTGATGAGATGACGGCCGTGAAGCTGCGGGAGGAGATGGGAATTGAACCTCTGCAGATCATTGATCTCAAGGGGCTGATGGGAGATCATTCCGACAATATTCCGGGGATTCCCGGGGTCGGTGAAAAAACGGCGCTCAAGCTTCTGAACCAGTACCATGATGTCGAAACCGTTCTGGAACACGCGGATGAGATCAAAGGAGCCCTTGGCAGAAAAGTACAGGAAGGAAAGGATTCCGCTGTTCTCTCCAAGACGCTGGCAACCATCAAGCGGGATGTGCCGCTGGATTTCAGCGCGGAAGACTGCGTGTTTGAGCCGGATTACGCGTCTTTGATCCGTTTCTTTGAAAGCCTGGATATGAAGATGATGGCGGGCCGCTATCAGGAAAAGCTTGCGGAATCCGGCGGGAAAAAGGAATCTGCTCCCGCATTGGAAAAAAGAGAAGAGGTTCCTTTCAATGAGGCGGACTTTTTTTCGGGAGATCTTGCCATTGTGCCTGATGAAGACCGGGGACCGTTTCTGAGCGCTGAGCTGCGCGGCATCGGGTTTGCCAATCACAGTTTCTCACGCTATTATTCCCTCACGGATCTGAAGCAGATGGACCTTGAGTCGCTTGGCCTCTTGCGCAGAGACGCTCTTCGGATCGGCTTTGATATCAAGCGGACCATGCATCTTCTGAAACGGTACGGCCTTTCGATTGCCTTTACGGATGATGCGATGATTGCCGCAAACCTTACTGACAGCACCCTGACCAGTGAAGAAAAAATCATGGGGAAATACAGTCTCCATACCACGGAAAACTATGAGGATGTTTTCGGAACAGCGGCTCGTCCCAGACTTCCGGAAGAATCCCGGGTGGAAAGATATGCCTGTGAAAGGGCAGCCAATGTCTTTGCATTGTTTGAGGCAGTGCGTCCGAAAATCAACGAAGAGGATCTTCTGTCACTGTATCGGAATATGGAACTGCCGCTGACCGATGTACTTCTCGAAATGGAGGAAATCGGGGTGCGGTGTGATGCCGGGGTGCTGAAGACGATTGCCCAGGATATGAACGCGAAAATCGAGGACCTTCAGAAACAGATCTATGCCGCCTGCGGAAGAGAATTCAATCTGAACAGCCCCAAGCAGCTGGCCGAGGTGCTTTATGATGACCTTGGTCTTCCGGCTGGCAAAAAGCGGAGCACGAGTGCGGATGTTCTTGAAAAGCTCAGAGGCATGCATCCGATGATCGAGGATCTTCTGACCTACCGCAAGCTGCAGAAGATTTACAGCACCTATGCGGAAGGCCTGCAGAAATACATCAGCGCGGACGGCAGAATCCATACCATCTTCAATCAGTGTGTCACCCAGACCGGCCGGCTTTCCTCCAGTGAGCCGAATCTGCAGAATATCAGTGTCCGGGATGAGCAGGGCCGGATCATCCGCAAGGCATTTCTGCCGGAACAGGGACATGTGCTTCTGTCTTCGGATTATCATCAGATTGAACTCCGCATGCTTGCCAGCATGGCGGATGAGCAGTCCATGATCGATGCCTTCAATCAGGATATCGATATTCATACCAAAACCGCGATGGACGTGTTCGGAGTCTCTCAGGAAGAGGTTACCAAAGAGATGCGCCGGCGTGCGAAAACCGTCAATTTCGGCATCGTCTACGGGATCTCGGACTTCGGTCTTGCGGAACAGCTTGGCATATCCCGCAAGGAGGCCGGGGACTTCATCCGGACGTATTACGAAAAGTATCCCCGCATTCAGAGCTATATGAACTCGCTTGTGGATTTCTGCCGGGAACACGGGTATGTGCTGACCCTCTGCGGCCGAAGAAGAGAGATTCCTGAAATCAATGACCGCAACCGGATGATCCGGGAATTCGGGAAGCGGGCAGCCATGAATGCGCCGATTCAGGGAAGTGCCGCGGATCTGATCAAGATTGCCATGATCGATATCGACCGGGCCATGAAAAAAGCCGGTGTGAAATCCAGAATGATCCTTCAGGTTCATGATGAACTGATCTTCGATGTACCTGAAGACGAGATAGAAACCATGAAGCAGCTGGTCAATGACGGCATGGTTCATGCCATGACGCTCAAGGTGCCTCTTACGACGGAGATCTCCATCGGAAGAGACTGGTATGAGGCGAAATAATGCCTGAACTTCCGGAAGTGGAAACGGTCCTGAGGACTCTGGAACATCAGATCGCCGGAGAACAGATTCTCTCTGTGGAGGTCCGGTATCCGAAAATGATTGACCGCAGTCCCGCGGAGTTTGCCAATGCGCTGACGGGAAGACATTTCCAGCGCTTTGAAAGAAGAGGGAAATATCTTCTGTTCGGGATGGAGGATATTACGCTGGTCTCGCATCTGCGCATGGAAGGCAAGTATTATCTGATGGATTCAATCGAGCCCGCTGACCGTCATACCCATGTGATCTTTCAGCTTCCGGGTGACCGCCAGCTTCGCTATCACGACACCCGTAAATTCGGACGGATGGAACTTCTTCCACGGGATGTGGATCCATTTTCCTTCCATGACCTTGGCCCGGAACCGTTCTGGGAAAGCTTCAGTGAACCGTATGTCTACGCATGCGCGCATGCAAGAAGCGTACCGGTCAAGACCCTGCTTCTTGATCAGACCTTCGTTGCCGGCATCGGCAACATCTACGCGGATGAAATCTGCTTTGCGTGCGGAATCCGGCCCACGAAGCGCTCGGACCGTCTGCGTCACAGGGACTGTGAGAACATCGTCCTTCACACACGCCGCATTCTGAAGGAAGCGATCGCGGCAGGCGGCACAACTATCCGTTCCTATACCTCAAGTCTTGGGGTAACCGGACTGTTCCAGCTGGAATGCATGGTTCATGCGAAAAAGGTCTGTTCGCGATGCGGGCAGCCCACTAAAATAAAACGTATCGGCGGACGTACGAGTTATTATTGTCCGCAATGTCAGAAAGCCATATGAAAAAAATCGCTGTTACCGGCACCATCGCTGCCGGAAAATCAACTGTTTCCATCCTGCTCCGGCGGCGCCGGAAGCCGGTTTTTGACTGTGATCAGTATTCCCGCATCCTCTATCAGAGAACCAATCCGTGCTTTGATGTGATCGTGGATGCCTTCGGAGAGGAAATCCTCGATGACTTCGGGGAAATTGACCGGAAGAAGCTCGCGCAGATCGTTTTTTCAGATGAAGAAAAACGGAAACAGCTCAATGAAATTGTTCATCCCCGCATCATTGAAGGAATGAAGGCATTCTTCATGCATCATTCCGATGAGCCGCTTGTTTTCGCGGAAGTGCCGCTTCTGGAGGAATCCGGCCTGACATCGTATTTTGATGAGATTGTCCTTGTCACATGCAGCGAAGATACCGCTGTAAAACGGATGATGGAAGACAGAGGCTATACCGAAAAGGAAGCTCTGGCAAGACTTGCCTCTCAGAAAAAATACAGCAAAGCGCAGAGGAAAAGCGCAACCGCTGTGCTTGTCAATGACGGAACGATCCGCGAACTGGATTCAGCAGTCGGAAAGCTGCTGCGGGAGCTGTGATGGAACTGAAGACAAAGGATGTATACCGGGTGGAAAGCGGGGCGGATCTTTCCGAAGAGGTGATTTCTTCGCTGATGACGTTCTACCTTCCATTAATCGGAAATGACGCGGTTCTTCTTTATCTGTTTCTGCACAGTGAAGGAAGACTGGCCAGAACCAATGAAACGCACAGCCGGATCGCTGTGCATCTTAACCGCTCGGTAGCGGATATTGAAAAGGCAAGAGCGCATCTTGAGGAATATCTGCTGCTAAGAACCTATGTCAGTGAGAATGAAAGCCGCACCTCCTATATCTACCGTCTGAATACTCCGCTTCCGCCGGAAAGCTTTCTGGCCAGCCGGGAATTCATGCATGCATATCGGAAGGCCGTGGAAGCCCGCCAGGCGGATACCACTTCTTCCCGCATTGAAAGCAGACGGCTTGCCTTGAATGGATACCGTGATATCACGCTGGCAGTCCGCCATAAGCCTCTGGAAAGAGAGTTTCTGGAGGAGGAAAGGACGGCTGTATCCAAACCGGTGAAGCCTTCGTACCGCTTTTCCGATGAGGATCTTGATATCCGCTTTGATTACGAGCGCTTTCTTTCCCTCGAACATGATCTGTTCTTTCCGAACATTCTGCGCACAAAGGAAAACATGGCCCTGATCGGCAGGCTGGCGACCTTTTATGGTCTGACCCCGGAAACAATGGTGAAGCTTGTCGGCGATTCGGTCACACTGTTTTCCGGAGAGAAGAGTCTGAATACGGAGCTTCTGACCCGTAAAGCCGCAAACGCAAGAACGGAGATTACCTCCGCCAAGGATCCTTATACGCTGTCTCCGGTCTCGTTTCTGATGTCTAAGCAGAATGGTTCCGCGGTCACTCAGGTGGATAAACGGATACTTGAAAAGCTGTCGAGGGATATGAAGTTTCCGGATGAGGTCATCAATGTGATGATTGAATACATTCTGGAACGTTCCGACAACCAGCTGAACAGCCGGTTTGTGGACATGGTTGCCGGAGAATGGGCAAGAGACGGTGTTCATACCAGAGAAGAAGCACTGAAAGAAAGAAACAAAAAGGCGGTGAATTCCTATGGAAGACATCAGGAAGCACTGCCGGCCTATTATAATGCCAGCCCGAAGCGGGGAGAAGAAAAGGAAAGCGTCAGTGAGGAGGATCTGCGGAAAGCCACAGAACTTCTGAAGTCACGCGGAAAGGGGAAGAAGGATGGATGAGATGAAACTGCCTTCCGTCAGCGGACAGTATCGTCCTGATCCGGATGAGCGGCGGAAGCTGGCAGAACAGCTGAAAAAGGACCGGCTGATTCAGAGGCTGCTGAAGCAGAAGGAAATCCCGGAAGCGGAGATTCTGAAATCAACCTATGTCTTCAAGCGGTACCGTCAGGATATTGAGGCCTGTTTAAGCTGCGAGTCTCTTTCAGACTGCAGACAGAAGCGCAGAGGGTTTCATCCCGGTCTTTCCTATGACGGTATTCTGAAGGAAACGCTTGAGGCCTGCCGGTACCGGCAGACGCTGGATCAGAAGACCGCGCATCTGAGGAATTATCTCGTCTGCGATCTTTCGGAAGAGTTTCAGACCATCAGTTTTGATGAGATTGATCTTTCCAGAGAATCCAGGGACTATGTCGCATCCGTTGTCGCGCTTTCTGATCTTTGTTACGAGGAAAAGGGTGCCTATATCTATGGAAACATGGGTACCGGGAAGACGTATCTTGCGGCCTGTGCCGCAAATTATGTGACGCGGAGCGGCAAGAAGGCGGCTTTTGTGCACAGCCCGGCGTTTTTTGACCGGGTGAACGCGACGATGTTTTCCGGCGAATACCGGGTGGAAACGGAACGATGCCGGTTCGCGGATCTGCTGGTCATTGATGATATCGGCGCCGAGGCAGTGAATGAACGCGGCCGGATGGTGCTTCTTTCCATTCTGGATGCCCGGATGCAGAATCATAAAATGACCTGGTTTACAAGCAATGCGGACTTTGAAATGCTGAGAGGGCATCTGCGCCACACATCCAAAGGCGATGATTCCGCCGCAGCGGATCGCATCATTGAACGGATCCGCGCCCTGGCCACACCGGTTTATCTTTCCGGAGATGACCGAAGACATCTTTATTGAGAGAGCCGTTATGTTACAATAACACTGATTTTCAGAGGTAGAAAACAATGGTAAGAAAGATTGGAATTCTGACATCCGGCGGTGATGCGCCGGGCATGAACGCTGCCATCCGCAGTGTTACAAGAGTCGCACTGAACAACGGGATTGAAGTATACGGCATCTATGACGGATATAAAGGTCTTCAGGAAAACAGAATGATCAAAATGCAGAGATCATCTGTTTCGGAGATTCTTGCCCGGGGCGGTACCATGCTTGGATCCGCCAGACTTCCGGAATTCAAGGAGACGGAGATTCAGGAACAGTGCGTGGAAAACCTGAAGAAAACCGGGATTGACGCACTTGTGGTGATCGGCGGCGACGGCAGCTACCGCGGCGCCCTGGCGCTGACCAGACTGGGAATCAACTGCATCGGACTGCCTGGAACGATTGATAATGACATTCCGGGAACGGATTTTACCATTGGGTTCGATACTGCAATGCATACCTGTGTGGAATGCGTGGATAAGCTGAGAGATACCAGTTCCTCTCATCATCGCTGTTCGATCGTAGAGGTCATGGGAAACCACTGCGGCGACCTTGCCCTTTATACAGCTGTCTGCTGCGGCGCGGAAATGGTGATTACGCCGGAAACCGGATATGATGAGCTGGAAGTGCTGGAAAAGCTTCGCTATCTGGATGAGGCGGTACATAAAACGCACGCGATTGTCATTGTTTCCGAAAAGACAACCGATGTGCAGTCTCTCGCCAAGAAGATCAGTCTGAATACCGGATTCTCCGGTCGTGCCACCGTACTTGGTCATATTCAAAGAGGCGGATCTCCGACACCGGCAGACCGTATGCTGGCAAGCAGGATGGGAGAAAAAGCGGTGGATCTTCTGATTGAAGGCAAAGGCGGCCAGTGTGTGGGCATCATTGAGAATCAGATTTCTTCCATGCCGATTGAAGAGGCGCTGGAGCGGCCGCGGATTTCCCGCAAGAAGCTTTACCGCCTGTTTGACCGGCTGATGTAAAACCTGAACATTGAGAAAAAGGGAAAATCCCTTTTTCTGTCATACCCGAATGAAAAGGAGATGTTATGACTGTACTTACAAGCCTTGGACACAGCTGCTTCCGACTGACTGCCGACAATGGGTGGACAGCGGTATTCGACCCGTATCAGGATGGGTCCGTTCCCGGACTGCGGCTTCCCCGCGTTACAGCAGACGCGGTTTATACCAGCCATGATCATCACGATCATAACGCGGCGGATCTTGTGGAGATCAGGAAGTGTCATGAAATGCCTTACCAGGTTTCAACACTTCTTACGGATCATGATGAGGAAGGCGGAAAGCTTCGCGGCAGGAATCTGATTCATATTCTTTCTGACGGTCATGAAACCATCGCGCATCTTGGAGATCTTGGCCGCATGCTGGAAAAGGAAGAAAGGCAGGCATTATCCTCTGCCGATGTGATTCTGATTCCCTGCGGCGGGTACTATACAATTGATGCCCGACAGGCAAGGAAGATCATCGATGAGATTCAGCCAGGACTTGCCATACTGATGCATTACCGAAACGGCGCCGCTGGCTATGAGGTGCTGAATTCACTGGACGAGATCCGCGCAGTGATTCCTGAACTGCAGTGCCTTGCACAGTCCAGTATTGAAATCCATTCTGCAAAGGGGATCATTACCCTGGTTCCGCAGCAGTGAATATACCGGAAGGAGCGTTGCCGCTCTTTTCTTTTTTACAGGGGACAGGGAAATTAGCAGATTGAGATGATAAGTGATTGATCGGAGAGAAAAATATTTTCGTCATTTTTCTTTTATCATCTGAAAAAGCATTAAAAAACCGCATGAATAAGGCAAAATATTGATTTTTACAAAATTAGCACTCAGGTATTGACAGTGCTAAATTTATGAGTATCATAATAGATGTAACCAATAAGGAACGGAGGTAAGAGAGTATGGTATATGTACCTGAGAAAAGAAACAGCGTGTTTGAGGATCTGATCGATGACGTATTTGGCATGCCGGGTTATACGAATGCATCCGGTGCACTGATGAAGACGGACATCCGTGAAAAGGATGGGAATTACCTTCTGGATATTGATCTTCCGGGATTCAAAAAGGAAGAGATCAAAATCAGCCTTTACAACGGAAATCTGACCGTTTCCGCAGAACATTCCATCAACGATGAGGAAAAGAACGCGGAAGGCCGCATCATCCGCCAGGAACGCTACATGGGCAGCTGCTCCAGAAGCTGGTATGTCGGTGATACGATCAAGGAAAATGATGTGAAGGCATCCTTCAACAACGGCATTCTGACCCTTGAAGTACCGTCACAGCAGAAAAAGGAAGCAGAAGAGAAAAAGTATATTTCGATTCTCTGATCATAAAAAAGGAGGAATAGAAAGATGAGATTTGTGCCTGATAGAAAGAACAGTTTCTGGGATTCCATGCTGGAACCATTCAATATTTTTGACAACGCCGTAATGAAGACGGATATCCGTGAAAAGGACGGCAAATATCTTCTGGATGTCAATCTTGCCGGGTTCCGGAAGGAAGACATCAAGATCAGTCTTTATAACGGAACACTGACCGTATCCGCTGACCATAATGACAGCCAGGAGGAAAAGGATGCCAAAGGCAACCTGATCCGCAGAGAAAGATACAGCGGTTCCTGCAAGAGGAGCTGGTATATCGGCGAAGGAATCAGTGAGAACGATATTCACGCAAAATATGAGAACGGTGTTCTGACTCTTGAGGTTCCTACGGAAGCCAAGAAGGAGGAACCGCAGGAAAGACAGATTTCCATTCTCTGATCTGTTCGACTCGAAGCTGTGCTGACGCATGGCTTCTTTTTTAATTGTCTGAGAAGGAGTTCTTTTCTTAGAGTGAGCCAGGGTGTCAGTATCCATCCCGTGACACTGCAGAAAAAAAGCCAAACTGGTGATTCCGGTGGACGAATCGGAAAGCATGGAACTTGCGTGATTTGGAAACTGAGAAACAGGAACCATGCATGGATTCCTGCGGACGACAGTGCATTCACACAGAAACATAAGACAGCATCAGATCCACCTGCCTGATGAGACTGATCAGGTACTGGGTCTGATGTTTTTTATTATCCGAATCTGAAAAATGGATATGGAAAAGGCCGCTGATGAAGCGGCCTGCCCATTGAGAAAGAGAGGGAGTGTTAATTCTGTTTTGTAATAATAATCAGATCAGAAGAACTACTTAGCATGTTCTGTTCTTCCTTCCATTCTGTTGTTTCTGCTAAAACACTGTCGTTGGTCTTTTCGATTGCCGAGATGCTGTCGAGAATGGTCCGCATCTCGCTGCGCATTTCCTCCTGACGCGTGCGGAGGTACCGCATGGTGAAGACATAGCACAGTATTGCCGCAAGACCCAGAAGAAGCGCGGTCGGAAGAAGCCGCAGTTTCTTCCTTTTCTGTTTCATCAGCGGGCAGCCTCTTCGAGCTTCGCCTTGAACCAGGCATTCTTGTTGTCAATCTGATCCAGCATCTGAATCAACGCATGATCGTGCTTGGAATTCAGTTTGAACACGTAACGCTTCACATATTGCTTCTGATAATTCGTGTTGTACGCTCTGCGCTTTTTGCGCGCCTTTTCTGACAGCCTCTGGCTCATACCGTCCACCTCCTTTGATTGGTACCCCAATCACAATTTCAACTATGATTGGTACACCAATCATTATAAAGGGTGATGGTGATGATGGCAAGCGGATTTTTCAAAAAAGTTGAAAAAAGTTGACAGGGGAGGAGCCATCAAAAAAAACCGGACCTTTTCCTGTGTCTGGCTGAAGCAGGAGTGCCAGGAAGGGAATGGTTCGGATAATAAAAAACCCGGCCGAAGCCGGGTGTCGGATGGGAATCAGGATTTGGTCTTGCCGGATTTCGCCTGGATTTCCGCGATCGCTGCCTTCTGATTGAGAATGACCGGAATGACGATCGGGTTGCGGTTTGTCTTCTGGAACAGGAACGGTTCGAGAGAAGAACGGATGCAGTTTTTGAGTTCGCCGAAGGTGGTCCGCTGCTGCATCTTTTTCTTGAGGGCGTCATAGACGACCAGTTCCGCTTCCTTGAGCAGAGTCTGGGAATCCTTGATGTATACAAATCCACGGGAAACGATGCTTGGCCGGCAGAGAATCTTGTTGTACCGGCTGTCGATTGTGACGATGACCGCAACCAGTCCGGAATCCGCAAGGATCTGACGGTCCTTGATCACAGAGGTAGAAAGGCCGCTGGCGTCATTTCCGTCGACATAGATTGCGTCAGTGGATATCCGCTCATTTGCGATAAAGCATTCCTCATTGCGCATGACAACGATGTCGCCGTTCGAACAGATGAGGCAGTGGTCTGCCGGAACGCCGGTCTCCTGGGCGGTTGCGGAATGCTGGATGAGCATCTTGTATTCGCCGTGATTGGGCATGAAATAATGCGGCTTGATGAGATTGAGCATCAGCTTCTGCTCTTCCTGCGGGGCATGACCGGTGGTATGGAAGCTTGTCAGCGGCGAGTTGGTTACCACATTGGCTCCGGCTCTTGTCAGCTGGTTGATGACCGCGCTGACGCTGACCCCGTTTCCAGGGATCGGGTTGGAAGAGAACAGCACGGTATCCCCGGGAATAATATGCAGATATTTATGGGTTCCGTTTGCGATCCGGGAAAGGGCGGCCATCGGTTCGCCCTGACTGCCGGTGCAGACGATGCAGATCCGGTTGGCGGGAAGGGTATTGAGATCATTGCCGGTGATGAAGCTGCTGTCGTCGATTTTGATATCTCCGGTCTTGCGGCCGATTTCCAGAACGTTTTCCATGGAGCGGCCGAATACCGCCACCTTTCTGTTGCATGCCACGGCAGCCATCAGAATCTGGTTGAGACGGTTGACATTGGATGCGAAGGTGGAGACAAGCAGTCTTCCGGGGGTCCGGCGGATCTGGTCGAGAATCGCGTTTGCGACCTGCTTTTCCGAAATGGAGAAGCCGGGAACGCTGGAGTTGGTGGAATCCGACATCAGCAGTGTCACACCGACCTGGCCGATATATGCCATTTTCTGATAATCGCTGTTGCGGCCGACCGGGGTCAGATCAAACTTGAAGTCACCGGTTTCGACAATCCGCCCGTTGGGGGTATTGATGAGAACACCGAGGGAATCCGGAATGGAATGGACGGTGTCAAAGAAGCCGACATTGAAATACTTGGTGCGGATTCTGCTTTCGCCGTCAATTTCAACGACCTTGCACGCCTTGGACAGATGATGTTCCTCAAGCTTTTTTTCAATCAGGAATTTCGCGAAACGCGGCGCGTAGATCTGGCGCAGGTGTACGGATCTCAGGAAGAAGGGAATTCCGCCGATATGATCCTCGTGCCCATGGGTGATAATCAGCGCCTTGATCTTGGCCTGGTTTCTCTGCAGGTAGGAATAGTCGGGAATGACATAGTCAATTCCCAGAAGCTCATCCTCAGGGAACAGAACGCCGCAGTCAATGATGATGATTTCGTCATCATGCTCGATGCAGTACATGTTCTTGCCGATTTCTCCCAGCCCGCCGATCGCGTAGACAAGCGTATCTGTCTTGCGGTCAATGGCATTCTGAGAATAGTCCGGCTCCTGAATCTGCGAATAATGAACCGGACGGCCGGTTTCGCTTGCCGTTGTGTTTTTTTTCATTATTAAACCTCATTTCTATATGAAGCGGTAATTCGTTCATTCGAATTATAGCATTAAAAATCCTGTGAAAATAACGGAATTACAGGAAATAGCGGGGTTCAGATCACCATCGCTCCGGGAATTTCTTTTTCCGGATCCTTGGTATCAATATGGTCATAAAACAGGACACCGCTGAAATGATCGATCTCATGCTGAAGCACAATCGCAAGATATCCCCGGGCCCGGATGGTGACTTCTTTGCCGGCAAGAAGATCAAAAGCCTTGACCTTGATGCGGGCGCTTCTTACCACGTGGCCTGGATGTTCCTTCACCACGGAAAGGCATCCTTCCCCGTTTTCCAGATAGGCGCACTGCTCGGAGCGGGAGATGATCCGCGGATTTGCAAGCATGTACTGCCAGGTGACCAGTTCATCATTCTTGTCATATTCATTGACGATGACGGCGGTCAGCTGACGGGGAATACCGATCTGAATCGCCGAAATCCCGACTGCCGGGCGAAGGTTGAGTTCCTTTGCCTTTTCCTCATCGGTGCTGTCCTTGACATACTGAAACATGGTGCGGAGTATTTCCTCGTTCTCACTGGAAAGGGGAAGAGCCACCGGCTCGCTTTTGGTACGGATGATCGGATTGTCATCCTTTAATATTGTGTCATTATTGATCGTTATCATGTTTTGCTCCCGGGGTTATTCTAACAGACTCGCAATGTTTGTAAAGATGGATGCATATGCTAAAATCATGACGATGACAGTAATACGGGAAACAGTAAAAACAAAACCGGCCGCGGAGAAGACCGCTGTTAAAAACGAGCGGCATATCCTTTTTCTCAGGATGCCGAAATATTCGGATCGGGCGATCTATTTTTCAATGCTGATTCTTGCGGTATTCGGTCTTCTGATGATTGCGAGTGCTTCGATGGGCCTGACAGTCGGCAAACCCAACCGGCTTGCCCTGATTGTCATCAAGCAGATGGTATTCCTGTTCGGCGGATATTTCATGATGACCTGGCTTGCCAATGTATTTACCCTTGATTTTCTGAAAACATCTTCCTTTCCTACCTGGCCGATTGCGACCATGATGGCACTGCTGTCCTGTCTTGCCTTTTCGCCGGTAGGCGGTGCGAGAGCCTGGATCCGGGTTCCGATTTCCTCTGTGGATATCTCTATTCAGCCTTCGGAATTCGCGAAAATCATGGTCATTCTGATTGTCGCGGCGTATTGCGGAGATGTAAAGAAACGGTATCCCGGAAAATGGGATATGGTGAAGCGGCCGCTGCTTTTTATCGGTGCGTATATCGGCGTTGTCATGATTCTGCAGTCAGATCTTGGCTCGGCGGTTGTCATCGGCTTTATTGCCATATTCTGTCTTCTGATCCCGGCCCATCCGCAGATGCGGCCCCTGCAGAGAATCATTGTCATTCTGCTGGTGATTGGTGTGGCTGGCTCTCTCTACGTTCTTTCTCCGTATGGGGAAACTCTGATCCGCCATCTGCCTCTTCGGGAGTATCAGATCAACCGGATTCTTTCCTCCGTTGACCCGTTTATTGACATGTATGATACGGGGTATCAGCTGATTTCCGGACTCGTCAGCTTTGCGACCGGAGGATGGACCGGCCTTGGTTTTGGAAACTCAGTCCGTAAATACACCAACTTTCCAGCCGCCAATACCGACTTCATTCTGGCGATTGTCGTGGAAGAACTCGGGATGATCGGGTTCGGTCTTATTTTTATTCCTTATATGATCATCATTATTCAATTGTTCCGCTACGCACTTCGCATCCAGAGTGAAAAGGGAAGAATCATTCTCGTCGGCACCGCGATCTATCTTGTCATTCACTGCCTGTTCAATATCGGCGGTGTCACCGGTCTGATTCCTCTGACGGGTGTTCCGCTGCTCATGATTTCTTCGGGCGGATCCTCGACGCTTGCCTTCATGGCGGCGATCGGACTTGCGCAGTCTGTCATAGATCAGTACCGAAAGGGGATTATCCAGTGAGAATCGTAGCCGGAAAATACCGCAGCAGAATTCTTCAGGCCCCCAAGGGAGAAAGTACCCGTCCCACCCTCGACAAGGTGCGGGAAGCCGTTTTTTCTTCTCTTGGCGGGTTCTTTGACGGGGGAAGAATGCTCGACCTCTATGCCGGAAGCGGGGCTGTCGCGCTGGAAGCGCTGAGCCGGGGGATGGAAGAAGCGGTGCTCTGTGACAGCAGCCGGGAAGCGGTCGCTGTCATAAAGAAGAATGTGGAGGCACTGAAGGAAGACCATGCACGCATTCTGCCGGTGAAAGCCCGCCAGGCAGTCAGGATTCTTTCGAAGGAAGGAATTCCGTTTGATCTGGTCTATCTTGATCCACCATATCGGTTTCAGGAAAACGAAGCGATGATTGAACTGCTTGCGTCAGCCAGTCTGCTTTCGGATCAAGCCGTTGCGGTTATTGAATCCCTGAAGGAGGATATGTTTCCGGAAAGAATCGGACCGATGGAACAGGTTCGCACAGCGGTCTATGGAATCACCCGGATCAGTTACTACAGAATGCGGAAAGAGTGATAAATTTTTTTGCAGGCATATCCCTGATTCTTTGAGTTGAAATGCAAGAAAACCGCATATTTATGCGGCTTTTCTTTACTTTTTCACTTTTAGCACACTGGGGTTGACAGTGCTAAAGGTCCGTACTATACTGTTAGCAGTCAAGGGGTAGGATTGCTAAAGGAGGTGAGCCGAAGATGCTGACGCCAAGACGAATTGAAATATTCAAAGCGATCGTTGATGAATATATTCGCTCAGCTGAGCCGGTCGGCTCCAAGATGCTGCAGTCCAAATACCATCTTCCGTATTCCTCGGCGACGATCCGGAATGACATGCAGGTTCTTGAGGAGATGGGGTATCTTGAGAAAACCCACACGTCCTCCGGCCGCATTCCTTCCACGCAGGGATACAAGTTCTACTGTGAGAATCTTCTGAAGGATTCCGCGGTGGACAAGAAGATGGAGGTTGCCATCCGGAACGCGTTTGAGATTTCAAATCTCAATATCTCCGAAGCTGTTCAGCAAAGCTGCCGGATTCTCTCGGAGATGACGAATATGACAACGGGGGCGATCGGACCTGACAACTCCACCCAGAGGCTGGAACATCTGAAGCTGTTTCCGATCGATGAACGCAACGCGGTAGTCGTAATGATTACCAATACCGGTCACACGGAGACCAAGAACTTCCATTTTGAAGAAGATGTCTCATTCAAGGATATCCAGACCTGTACGGACATTCTGAATCAGAGGCTGCACGGCGTATCGATTTCGGAACTTGCGGACCGCATGGATGATCTGAGGCCGGAGCTGGCCGGTGTCGTACAGAGACATGATCTGCTGTTTACGGCATTTGTACAGGCATTCGTAAGATTCGCTTCGGATAACGTGTATTTCAGCGGAAAGGACCGTATGCTTTATCAGCCGGAATTCGAGGACATCTCGAAGCTGAAGGAGCTGATGATGATGCTCGATGATTCGGCGATCTGGCGGCGGATTACCGCGGATGAAAAAGCGGTTGTGACCAGCACCAAGGGTGCTCAGCTCACCTGGTACAACGATGTGGCGATTGTGCGCAGTACGTTCCGGGTAAGCGATGAGGAATCTGGTCAGCTGATGGTCGTAGGACCGAGCCGGATGAATTATGAACAGGTTGTCGGAATGCTTGACTATGTTGCACAGATGATTGAACGAATGTATCGCAAGGATGGCGGAGGAAAACCATGACAGAAGAAGAAACAAAAGTAACTGCGGAAGAATCCGCCGGATCAAAGGAAGAAGCGGAGTCTTCAGCCAGTGTGCCGAAGGATGCGGAAGCTGAAAAATCTCAGAGCGATCCGGCAGAAGATGAAAAACCGGAAGCGGAAGATGAAACAGAGGCACTGAAGAAAACCATAGCGGATCAGGAAACACAGATCGCCAAGCTCAAGAACGCCTATGCGATGGCATATGCGGATACGGAGAACACAAGAAAGCGGCTGAGCCGGGAATACGAGTCGAATATGAAGTATCACATTCAGAGCTTCGCACTCGAAATTCTGCCGGTTCTCGACAACTGTGAAAGAGCGCTGGCGATTGAGGCAAAGGATGAAGGCGATCAGGTCTACCGCAAAGCTTTCGAAATGGTATGGAAACAGCTTACAGCCGCTCTGAAAAAAGAGGGGGTTGAGGAAATTGAAGCGAAGGATCAGGAATATGATCCGAACTTGATGCAGGCGATGATGATGGAACATGTGGACGGCGTTGAGCCGGGGATCGTCACGGAAGTCCTGCAGAAAGGCTATAAAATCAAGGATCGTCTGCTGAGAGCAGCGATGGTAAAAGTGAGCGAATAATTCGCGGAGGAGGAAGAAGCAATGAGCAAGATTATTGGAATTGACTTAGGAACCACCAACAGCTGTGCAGCAGTCATGGACGGCAAGGAAGCAAAGGTTATCACCAACCCGGAAGGAAACCGGACAACTCCGTCTGTAGTCGCGTTCAAGAACGGCGATCGGATCGTGGGTGATGCCGCAAAGCGTCAGATGATTACCAACCGCAATACGGTTTATTCCATCAAGAGAAAGATGGGCACAGATGAGAAAGTCACCCTGGAAGGGAAAGACTATACACCGCAGGAAATCAGCGCAATGATTCTCTCCTATATCAAGAGCTATGCGGAAGCGTATCTCGGTGAGCCGGTTGAGAAGGCAGTTGTTACGGTACCTGCATACTTCAACGACGCACAGCGTCAGGCGACAAAGGATGCCGGAAAGATTGCCGGACTGGATGTCGTCCGGATTATCAATGAACCGACTGCCAGCGCGCTTGCCTTCGGCATGGACAAGAATACCGATAAGGAACAGAAGATTCTGGTCTATGACCTGGGCGGCGGAACATTCGATGTTTCGATTCTCGATATTGCGGACGGAACCTTCGAGGTTCTCGCCACCGCAGGTGATACAAGACTTGGCGG
>CAMNFS010000023.1 GCA_946537255.1 uncultured Erysipelotrichaceae bacterium | reverse complement strand
CTTTTCAGTATGCATGGTCTTTTTGGTTATGGGCGGCTGCCCGTATAACGGGAAGCCGGAACAGTCCCTGTCCCGCTTTCCAAATCATGAAGCACTTCACAATTGTCGATGATGAACCATCAGAAAACCGCCTTACCACCGGCAAGACGGTTATCCAGAATCAGAAAATTATTTCGCGGCGTTTTCTCCGGCAATCCGGCCAAAGACCACAAAGTCCGCAACCGCATTTCCGCCAAGACGGTTTCCGCCATGCACGCCGCCGGTCACCTCGCCGGCCGCGAACAGGTCTTCAATGGCCTTGCCATCCTTTCCGATGACTTTCGCGTCGGTATCAATCCTGACGCCGCCCATGCAGTGATGAATGCCCGGGGCAATCTTGACTGCATAATACGGCGGATTGCTGAGATCCGTCAGAAGTGCGTCAAATCCTTCCCGCTCGAATTCGCTGTCCTTCTTGGCTGCGCACGCGGCTGTCCAGGTTTCCAGTGACTTCTTCAGAACTGCCTCATCCACCTCCATGAGTGCCGCAAGATCCTTTACGCTGTCGCACTTGGTCATCAGACCTTTGGAAACATACTTCTCGATTACGGTGGATTCCTTTGCCATTCCTTCATCCGCGATCAGCCATGCATAGCTTTCCGGCTGGTCAATGATATGGCCGCTGACAACGTCTCTGGTCAAAATCTCGTTGCAGAAGCGTCTGCCTTCCTTATTGAGCAGAATCGCGCCGTCGCCCCGCAGTGATTCAGAAATCAGAGATCCATCCTTCTGAACGACGGTCGGATGAATCTGAATCTGTTCCAGATCCACAAAGTCGGCACCGATTCCTTCGAGAATCGGAATCAGATCACCCGTGATGGAAGGAGCGTTGGTACTGACATAGCCCTTGAGGTCCGGGCGGTACTTGACGATCATATCCGGATTCGATCCGAAGCCTCCGGTAGCGATGACAACATTGTTCGCCTTGACCGTAATGCTGTTGCCGCTCTTTCCGACCGCATGCAGACCGACTGCCTTTCCGTTCTCCATCAGGATTTCATCTACCTTGGCGTTGTAGAGGATTTTCACTCCCTCTTTCTCACAGGTTGAGGTCAGATGCTCTACCAGATAGGCGCCGACAGAAAGAATCTTTCCTTCCTCATTGACCGGACGATGCTGACGCATGGCAGACGCGCCGCCCGCAAGCCCGATATTGCTTAATGGGGCACCGATCGAATCGAGCCAGTCAATCGCGGCACTCGAATTGTTTGCGAGCGTTCTGACAAGATCCGGGTTATTGATATCGTGTCCGCCCTTCATCGTATCTTCATAATAGAGATCCGCGGAATCCTCAATCCCCTGTTCCTTCTGATAATGCGTTGCCGCGGCGTTCATACCGCCGGTCGCGTAACTGGAATTGCCGCCGGAAACGGCTGCCTTTTCCAGAATGATGACTTTCTTCCCGGCCTGAGCTGCCGTAATCGCAGCTGTCATGCCGGCGCCTCCGGCACCCGCGACAACGACGTCCACGGTTTCTTCAATATCCTTTTCCGGTTCCTTGACCGTCTTGGCCGTAAGGCTTGCCGGGTCCGCTCCTGCCTGGGTGATGCATTCATTCATGGCGCTCAGGAATGCAGAGGAACTGATGGTTGCGCCGCTCACCATGTCAATATTGGAAGACTGCGCTGCCAGAACATCCTCTTTCAGCTGCGGAATCGCGGCGCCGCCTACGGTCGGTGTTTCCCCGTCCGCAGTATATTCAATGTCAGTGATCTCATTGTCCGAAAAGGTAACAGAGACCTTGACCGGCGCAGAGGAACCGCCGAATCCGACCGCCTGCGCGCTGTAGGTGCCGGCCGCAAAGACAGCCCCCTCAGGTACTTCAGCTTTCGCTGTCACAGCCGCCGCAGCCGCGCTTTCACCGGCCACACGTCCGAATACCACAAAGTCCGCAACCGCATTTCCGCCAAGACGGTTTCCGCCATGCACGCCGCCGGTCACCTCACCGGCCGCAAACAGACGCGGTATAGCGGTGCCGTCCGGTTTCAGAACCTCGCACCTGTCATTGATCTTCAGGCCGCCCATGGTATGGTGAATGCCCGGCTGAACAGTCAGCGCGTAAAGCGTTCCTTCCAGCTTTTCCGCGAACGAAGTTCTTCCGAATTCCTTGTCTTCCTTTGCCTCCACGCACGCATTCCATGCGTCCATGGTTTCCTTGAGGACCGCGCCGTCCATGTTCATTTCCTTGGCCAGTGCTTCCGGAGAATCACCGGTAACTGTCCATCCTTTGGAAACATATCCCTGAATCACAGCGCTTGCGTCATACATCTTCTGATCAACAATCAGCCATGCGTAGCCGCCGGTCTGCTTGTTTTCCGCGTCGGATACTTTGTCTCTGGTGGACACTTCATCATAGAAGCGCTTTCCTTCGGCATTGACAAGAATCGCTCCGTCTCCGCGCAGTCCTTCCGTAATCAGATTGGCGGAACCATCTTCCGCAACATGAACGGTCGGATGCAGCTGGATCTGATCCATGTCAACAGTTTCCGCACCGGCAGCCATGCCCATTTCAATACCCTGACCAAGGATACCCGGAGCGTTGGTCGTGATGTAGCCTTTCAGCTCAGGATGATTCTGCGCCACAACCATTTCATTGTTGGCACCGAATCCGCCGGTCGCAAGAATGACTGCTTTGGCATGAACCGTCACCTTTCCGCCGTTTGCTGTCTCTGCCTCCACTCCGACAATTCCGCTCGCATCAGAGATCAATGATTTGGCAGTTGTGTTATAGAGCACTTCAATTCCGCGGTCTCCCAGATTCTTTTCGAGAATCGGTATGACATATGCACCGACGGCAGTCGTCTTTCCTTCGGCATTGACCGGACGGTGGATCCGCTTGACGCTGGCTCCGCCGAACGCGCCGACCGAATGAAGTTCAGCGCCGATCTCATCCAGCCAGTCAATTGCAGAGGCGCTGTCGTCCGCAAGTTTCTGCACCAGAACCGGATCATTGATTCCTTTTCCGCCGATCATCGTATCCAGACGGAACAGTTCCGTGGAATCAAAGTATCCGGACGGCTTTGCCTGATAATCCGCCCACTGCTTTTTGACAGTTTCCGTAAGGGCTTTTATTTCCGCTTCCCCGCTTCCGGTATATGCTTCGGCGGCTGCGATGGTCTTTTCCACGCCGGCGGTTTCACCGAATTCATTTGCGTCTTCAAAAACCGTCTTTCCGGCATTCATACCGCCGGTAGAACGGACAGAGTTTCCGCCTGCCATTCCCGTGCTTTCCAGAATGATGGTACGCTTGCCGGCGTCGCTTGCGGTAATCGCCGCGATCATTCCCGCGCCTCCGGCACCCACGACAAGCACATCGCAGTTCTTATCAATATCCTCTGCCGCTGTCGGTTCAGAGGATACCGCGATCTTATAATCCTCAGGATTCAGACCGGCACTTTCCAGGGCAAGCCCTGCCGCTGTCATAATCGCGTTGCTGGTAACAGACGCTCCGGTCACCACATCCACAGCGATGGAGCCTGTACTTGCCATCTGCGGCGGAAGCGCCTCAATTGCCTTTGAGCCGATTCCCTGTGTTTCGCCAGGGCCTTCCGCCTTGACATCCACAATCTTGGAATTCTCCAGGGTAACTGTTACCTTGACCGGATTTCCTTCTCCACCCTGACCGGCCGCCTCTCCGGTAAAGGTCCCGGATACTCCGCTTCCGGCAGAGTCAGCTGCTGTCGTGTCTGCCGCAGGCGAAGACGTCCCGCAGGCCGCCAGCGTAACGCTGAGAGCGGCCGCAGACAGAATAGCGAAAAACTTTTTCATTTTCTCCTCCTGTCCTTCAGTCCAGAAACTGAAGGCCTATCGATACCTCAAGTCTACCATATTCGTCTTCCTTCCTCTCACAAAAAAAGGGTTCCGCATTGGATGACACGGAACCCGCAGATTATGATTCAACCCGGATATGTTTTTCCCGCAGGCGTTTCCGGACAAAATCGCTGACCAGCACATAAATCACGGAGAAAAGCGGAACCCCCAGGAACATACCGAGCACGCCCCACAGCGCGCCGCCGACGATAATTGCGAACATAACCCAGACCGGCGGAAGACCAAGCGAATCGCCGAGGATATAGGGGCCCAGAATATTGCCGTCAATCTGCTGCAGAATCAGGATGAAAATTCCAAACTCCAGAGCTTTGGCGGGAGAGATGATCAGAAGAATAAAGACGCAGGGTACAGCTCCGATAAACGGGCCGAATACCGGAATCATATTGGTGATGCCGACGATAAAAGCAATCAACGGTGTGTAAGGAATCTTCATGAGACCGCAGCAGATGCCGCAGGCGATGCCGACGATCAGGGAATCCAGCGCTTTTCCAAATACAAAACTGTCCAGCATCTTTGAGGTGAGCCGTCCGACATAGAACAGGTTCTCCGCATGTTCGATCGGCAGAAGCGCATAGGCAAGTTTTTTCACCTGCCCCTTCCAGCGTTCCTGATCAATCATCAGATAAACCGCGACAATAATACCGATCAGAAAATTCAGAACCCCTCGAACAAAGGTGAGGGAATAGGTCACCAGCCGCTTGACAATGATATCCGCGCTTCTGACCCAGCCAAGCAGATAGTCACGCAGTGTCTCATAGACACTCTGCAGTGTCGTATCAATCTCCTCATAATTGCCGAACTGCTGCAGAAACTTCTGAAAACTCTCCCAGTAGCCATCCATGGAATCTGCCAGACTTTCAAAGCTGTTTACCAGCTGAGGAATCAGAACCATGAAGAACACGACAATAATCAGCAGAAAGACAACCACCGAAGCGCTCACCGCTATCACTCTTTTGGTATGGGCGGAAAGACTGAGATTTGCCATCCATTTTTCAAACATCCGCTGGATCGGAACCAGCACAAAGGCAATGCAGAAGCCCCAGACAAACGGCCCCATGGCATTCCAGACGGACCCAAGGAAGGAGAGAATGGAAGAAATGTTCATGAACGCAAAACACGCGGTCGCAATAATCAGACCGCTGATTGTCAGAATCATAATCCGTTTTCTGCTGTCTTCATCCATTCGTTTCATCAGTCTTATTATACGCCAAACAGCCACACTCAGCTCTTCCGGATTCCCGCCCCTCTGTACTGCCATATGTCACGGACCCCCGTTTTTTCATTCCGATCGTGACGGCTTCTCACACAGTTTTCATTGACGGTCTTCTCAGGAAATGACACAATAACAGTGTCTTTTATCACGAATGGGGCAAGAGGGTCAGCTCGTTGGCCTCATACCAGCCTGCGCTCAAAAAGGGAACGTAAGGTGGTACAGCTGACATCGATAAGGAAAGAGTATAAAGGGAACTCTTTCTAAAATGCTGAGAAAGACGCACATGGAAGGAGTTTTTTATATGTCTGTAACTTTATTTACATCTGAGTCCGTTACCAGCGGACATCCCGACAAGATCTGTGACCTGATTGCGGATTCCATTCTGGATGAGGCAATCCGTCAGGATCCTGATGCGCATATGGCGGTGGAAGCCACCATCAAGGACGATCTGATTCTCGTATACGGAGAAGCCGGAACCACGGCGGAAATCGACTATGAAGCAGTCGCGAAAAAGGTTCTGAAGGATATCGGCTTTGATGAAGAGTATCACGTCATGCTCAAGGTGAACCGGCAGAGTCCGGAAATCAACAGCGCGGTCCGCGGGAGCGAGACAGCTGCCGGTGATCAGGGCATTATGTTTGGATTTGCCTGCAATGAAACAGAATCACTGATGCCGTTTGCGATTGACTGCGCACACCGGCTTGCCAGAAGACTTGAAGAAGTCCGCAGAAAGGACGCCAGGCTGCGGCCGGATGGAAAGACGCAGGTTACGGCCGAATACAGGGACGGAAAGCTCAGCCGTATCGACACCATTCTGATCAGCACCCAGCACAGCCCGGAAACATCCTGGCAGGAAATCAGCGATCTGATGAAGGAACAGGTCATTCGGCCGGTCGTAAATCCGGACCTGATTGATGAGAACACCAAATTCATGATCAACCCGTCCGGATCGTTCACCATCGGCGGAAGCTGGGGAGACAGCGGCACAACCGGCAGAAAAATCGTTGTGGATTCATATGGAGGATACGCTCCGATCGGAGGCGGATGCTTCTCATCGAAGGATCCGACAAAGGTCGACCGCTCCGCCGCGTACTTTGCAAGATATATCTGCCGCAATGTTGTGGCCAACGAACTTGCCGAGCGGGTTCAGCTGCAGCTCTCCTACGCCATCGGTAAACCCGAACCGGTCTCCATCAATGTCACGACTTTCGGAACCGGACGATTCGATGATGACCGGCTTCTGGAAATCATCCGGAACAATTTCAGATTCAGCGTGGAATCCATTATCCAGGAGCTCGATCTGAGACGTCCGATCTATACGTCCACTACCAACTACGGTCATTTCGGCAGAAAGGAACTGCCCTGGGAACAGTTCCGGAAGATCAGCTTCTAATCATGAAAAATCTTCGTATTCTTTCCCTGAATATCCGTGATTCCGGAAGCAGAAAGGAATTTCTGTCACGGACGGATGCCATTACAGAACTGGTAAAAAGCACGGATCCCGATCTGATCGGTGTACAGGAACTCATGGATTACATGCCGGAGGCTCTGCCATGGCTCACCGAAACCTATGGGTTCTATGGGAAAAAGAGAAATTCCTTTACAGCAGATGAGCGCTGCTGTGTCCTTTACCGCAAGGAACGCTTCCGGTTGCTGGACGGGAAAACCTTCTGGCTTTCAAAAACACCGGAGGTCCCCGGGTCCCGCTATCCTCTTTCGGTTTTCCCGCGGATCGTGACCATTGCATGCATGGAGGACCGGGAAGACGGAAGCCGCTTCACTTTCGCCAATACCCATCTTGACCATCTTCTTCCGGATTCCCGGCTCAGGCAGTGCCGGGTTCTGAGTTCACTGCTTCACGAGCATCGCTCCGGATCATTTCTGATTCTGACCGGTGATTTCAACAGTACGGCAGCGGATCCCGGTGCTCGGATTCTTCTTGAGGATCCTGACCTGCATCTCAGAAACATTGCGGATCCGGATGCCCGCAGCTCCATCAAGAACTGGATTCAGTCTGCCGCATCCCATTACCGTCCGATTGATCTGATCATGGCTTCGGATCATCTGGAAACTGTAAATGCTCATCTCTGTTCTTCCATGTACTGCGGCAAGTACCCGAGTGATCATATGCCGCTGTCAGCGGAGCTCTCCATTCCTGAGTCTGACTGAAAGGTCCATGAACGCATGGACCTTTTTCATTGCCCGCACGCAGAAGAAAAAGGAAGACATTGCCTTCCTTTGACTATCTGTGCTGAATCAGCCGTTGATGACGCTGTGACATCTCGGGCAGAGTCCGTCGGAGTCTGCTTCTGTGCTGTAGTTCCAGCAGCGCGGGCACTTTGTGCCAGCCGCCTTGGCAACTTTGACCATACGCTCGCTGCCGTTTCTGATGGCGGCGTGGGATACGATCATCCACTGCGCCAGGGCATCTCCAAGGCCCTTTTCCAGCAGATTTGCATCTTCTTCCGTGCAGGTAATCTCAACATCCGCTTCCTGCGAGGAATGAATCAGACCTTCGTTTCTTGCGTCCTCCAGTGCCTTGGTTGCGATGGAACGAACCTCAAGCAGAGCAGAGAACTGACTTCTGCGTTCGTCCGCGTTGGCGTACTGCCTTACTTCCGGATAATGGAGGTAATGAACGGAAGGCTCCTCATCATTGGAGAAGAACTTCCATACCTCTTCCGAGGTATAGCACAGGAACGGTGCCCACAGTCTTACCAGAGCATCCGTGCACTCCCAGTAAACCGTCTGAACCTGACGGCGCCGTCTGTCATTTTTCTTATTGCAGTAAAGGATATCCTTTGTGAAATCACAGTAATAGGAGCTGAGTTCATTGACCATGAAATTCATGAGAGTCTTGTTTGCCGCGACATAATCATACGCGAGCACCTGTTCTCTCACATCCCTTACGACATCGTTGAGACGGACCATGATGTACTGGTCTGCCGCCTCCAGGTTCTCATAGGCAATCCGGTCTGTTTTCGGATTGAAGTCATCCTTACTGATATTTCCAAGCAGGAACCGGAACGTATTGCGGATCTTCCGATACTGCTCGCTGACCTGCTTGATATTCGAATCCCCAAGGCGCAGATCCTGTTTGAAATCAGAAACCATGACCCAGAGCCGGAACACATCCGCACCGTTCTTGTTGATGATATCCAGAGGATTCACAACATTTCCGATGGACTTGGACATTTTCTCTCCCTTGGAGTCACAGACATAGCCATGGCTCAGAACCTCCTTGTACGGAGCTCTGCCCTTGACCGCAGTCCCGACGATCAGAGAGGAATTGAACCATCCGCGATACTGATCACTTCCCTCGAAATAGATGTCACACGGAAATTCACCGCCGCGTGCTTCCAGTTCCGTCCAGGAACTGCCGCTGTCAAACCACACATCCATGATGTCGGTTTCCTTGGTGAAGATACCGTTGGGAGACTTCGGGTTGGTGTATCCTTCCGGAAGCAGATCTTTGGCCTGGCGTTCAAACCAGACATTGGATCCGAATTCCTCAAACAGATCCGCGACATGCTCGAATACTTCCTTTTCCATGATCGGGGTTCCGTCTTCGCAATAGAAGATAGGAATCGGAACACCCCAGAGACGCTGTCTGGAAATGCACCAGTCACCACGGTCATGAATCATATTGTACATGCGGATCTGACCCCATTCATTATGCCATGTCACATGATTCTGGATCTGATCGAGA
The DNA here is from genome assembly GCA_946537255.1 of uncultured Erysipelotrichaceae bacterium. GTDB lineage: Bacteria > Bacillota_I > Bacilli_A > Erysipelotrichales > Erysipelotrichaceae > Bulleidia. The sequence goes on along the minus strand of CAMNFS010000023.1, from coordinate 20,699 downwards.
AGCGGCTCCCGGATCTTTTCAATGGAACAGAACCACTGTTTCGCGGCCCGGAAGATGACCTTCTTCTTCAGACGGTCGTCATGCGGATAGCTGTGGGTGATATTCTCCACCGCAAGCAGAAATCCCTTTTCATTCATCATCGTGATGATTTTCTTCGAGCAGTCTTCGAAGAAGAGACCTTCGCATTCCTTTCCTGCTTCCGCATTCATGTAGCCTTTTTCATCGACGGAACAGATCGGTGCGATACCGTACTTCTGGCAGACATAGTAGTCATCCAGACCGTGACCGCCGGCGGTATGAACAATACCGGTACCGTCTTCCCCCGTGACGTGCTCTCCAAGCAGGGTCGGGCAGTCCTTGTCCAGTACGACATGATGATAGGTAATGCCTTCCAGTTCCCGTCCCCTGAAGGTTCTGAGAACGCCCTTGTTCTCCAGCTGGAACTTGGCCAGAAGACTGTCGGCCATGGACTCAAGAAACACAAGTTTTCCCTTATCCGTTGCGATTTCCGCATAAACAAGGTCCGGATGGAGAGATACCGCCTCATTGCTCGGAATCGTCCACGGTGTGGTAGTCCAGATCACATAGGAATCATCCGCGTCGAGAATTCCTTTCCCATCCGCGATCGGGAATTTCAGATAGATGGTGGAATCCTTGACATCCTTATAGATGATTTCCGAATCCGCAATCGCGGTTTCATTGAACGGAGACCAGTAGATCGGCTTGAGTCCCTGAAAAATCAGCCCGTCCAGCGCCATTTTTTCAAAGGCACGGATCTGTCTTGCTTCAAATTCCTTTGTCAGGGTGATATAGGGATGTTCATAATCCGCAATCTGACCAAGGCGCTTTTCAGTAGACATCTGGATTGCCAGCTGTTCCTTCGCGTATGCCTCGCATTTGCTGCGGAATTCGGCCGGGCTCATGGACTTGCGGTCTACACCGAGCTTCTGAATTGCGTTTTCAATCGGAAGACCATGTGTATCCCAGCCCGGAAAAAACGGTGTATAATACCCGCTCATGGCATGGCTGCGGATAATGAAATCCTTGATGCAGCGGTTCATCGCTGTGCCTGCGTGCAGGTTTCCGTTGGCGTACGGAGGACCGTCATGAAGCACATAGGATTTCTCTCCCTTGTGACGGGAAAGAATCTGATTGTAATGATCGTTCGCTTCCCACTCCTTCAGGATTCCCGGTTCCTTCTTTGCCAGATTGCCCCGCATTTCAAAATCCGTTTTCGGCATGCTGAGTGTGTCTTTGTAGTCCATGTTTCAAATCTCCCTTCAAAAATATTAAAGCGTCCTTACAGTCTAAGGACGCTCATCACGCGGTACCACCTTAGTTCATATGCAGCGCATATGCCCTCATTTCCATCCGATAACGCCGGATCAGCGAATGCTCATAAGGTGATGTCCGTATCGGATCCTCCGTCCCGCTTTCACCGCAGCGCGGGCTCTCTTTCACTTTGAATCCGAACAGCGCGTCCTTACTCAGCGCATTTCCTTTTCCGCTTCCTGAAGCCAGCGCATGTCTGGCATGGCGGGAATCTGGAATTCATCCAGTTCTCTGATCAGTCCTTCCAGCTTTTCGCGGGTTGCCGACTTTACCGTACTGGCATCCCCATACAGCCTTGACAGATCCGTCAGAATCAGCCTTGCCGTCACAAGGCTCTCATGTACGATTGCGTCCGCGTTGCGGCGGGCTGTTTCTATAATTTCATTTGCCTCCCGCAGGGACAGCCTGGCGATGCTGTCAGCGGCTGCCCGCTGAGCATCAACAGAATTCTCCAGAGCGTGATACTGCTGCTGCAGTGCCGCCAGACGTTCACTCGTGTCAGAAAGCTGACGCTCATACTGCGCAAGTCTTCGCTCCAGCCGATCAACCTCAGCGGCGTAGCGTTCCACCGCATCATCAACCGCAAAGCGGTCATATCCGTTTTTCATGACCCGGAATGTCGGCCGAGGTGATGTCATCCGCTGCGCTCCTTCCCCTGAATATCCTGTGCAAACCGTACAACGATCCGATCCTTTTTCGTGCGTCTTACGGCGCCGAGACAGCGGAATCTCCCTGTCCCCCGAATCGAAATCGTGCAATCATTATCGCACACTTCATCCGGCTTAACAAGCGGTCTGTGATTCCTCTGCACCCGTCCCTCCCGGATCATCTGCGCGCCTTTTGCCCGGCTGACATGGGCAAGCGCGGCAACGATGGCATCCATCCGTTCACTGCTCAGAGTCACTTCAAACTCCCTGGTATGGAACACCTGAACCGGATGATCGGCACTCACCTCAAAGGAAACCGGCAGATTGGCAATCCGCAGCAGATTATCGCAGAAAAAACGCGCCATCTGCTGAGAGGTATAAAGGATGATCCGCTCATCTTCCAGCCAGAAATCACCGAAGCTGTGCCGGTCCACCTGAAGCGACATGATCGCCCCAAGCACATCGCGATGACCGATTGCCCGAAACCGCTGATCGATTTCAGCGGTAATGCATACGATATCAGAAAAGTCATCCTCCTCATCTCTGAGAAAGATGACTTTCTTTTTCACTGCGCCGGGATATCCGCCGTCATAGCGGACCAGAACAGACTCAGGAAAAACACTCTCTGCCCTGGCCTGCTCTTCCTCATTCAGAAATCCCGATTCCGTATGCATGTATTTCCGCTCTGACTGAGACCGCAGGTCCTTCAGATGCGGAATCACATCATACCGATCAGTCATCATCGTTGTCGAGAGAAATCGAACCGTCCACACCGATGGATTTCGGAGCACACAGAATGACATTGTGGCCAATCTTCTGAATCGTTCCGTCCAGTGCGAAAATCACGCCATTCAGGAAATCGATTGTGCGCTGCGCATAATCTCTCTGCAGTCTGTGAAGGTTGACAACCGCCGCCTTGCGCTGCTTGAGATGACGGGCAATTTCTTCCGCTTCTTCCAGACTTCTTGGCTCAAAAAGAACCATCTTGGTATCCGCGCTCACGGATTTCACCTTATTATTACGGCTCTGTTCATATGAGCTTACAGGCCTGGTATCATTCTGGCGATATGCGGGTTCTTCTGCTTCTTCCTCATCTTCTTCGTAATCATCCTCGTCATCATCGACTGGTGCGACGAATCTAAGAAACTTGTCTTTAATACTCATATCTTTAACCTCCCCCGGTAATCGCGTTCATTATAGCATTGCCATTTTTGATAAGCAATGCATTGAACGCTTCTGAAAGCGCATATTTCCGCCTGTTTTCCTCTCTTTTTCTTTCCGGACATCGGGTTTCTAAAACGGCTTTCTCCATGCATTCACGAAGTCTCTGCGCTCCTTTCTGTTTCCCTTTTCCCGCGAAGGAACCATGTTACAATATACAAAGACAGGAAAAAACACGTATGATTGCAGAACTACTTGAAACAGTGCTTCACCGGGTCGTGGAAATCAGCTCCATCGTTCTCGAACTGATCGGAATCTATGTCATGATTGACGCCGCGATACGCGGGTTTATCCGCTGGCTCAGACACGAAGAAGACGGGCCGCAGCTGGAGGAAGGGATCTCCTCTGCGCTTGAATTTCTGATGTGCGGAGAAGTTCTGAAAACTGCCACAGCCCGCAATATGGATGACTATATCGCTCTTGGCGCGATTATTATTCTTCGGTTTGCCCTGGCGTTTGAAGTACAGTGGGAACTCCACAATAAGGAGAAAAAGCTGAAGGCGGAACGCATGAATGCGGACAGCGCAGCAGCGCTGGAAAAAAGTGAAAATACATCCGGGAAGGAAGAAAAGAAGCCGGAGTGAACCGGCTGCTGTTTTCTTTCATGAACACGATAAAGGAACGTTTTCTGAACCGGGCGGTTCTTGCCCGTCTCATTCTCGCCCTGGTTTTCTCTTTGATCTACGCCCTGGCTGTGCCTCCGTTTTTTCTTCATCTGACTGACGGAATCTCCATCTGTTCTGTGATCCTTCTGCTTCTTGGGATTCTGAACTTCTGGTGGAAGGATGGATTCTTCAGTTTCTTTTCCTGGAACCGGCAGAAAGGCTCATTCGCCGATTATCGAAACGCTCTGCGGGAAGAACGCCGGGATGCGGAAAACCCTTCACTGTACGCCGGAATTCTCACCCTGGCAGCCGGCCTGCTGCTGACTCTTGTCTATGTGCTGACGCATTGACGTCAGTTTTTTTCATCTTGAAAGAATTGATCCAGCCGCATGAATATACAGCCTCCGCTTCATCCACGCATCGTTTCCTTTGTAAGGACGAACTGCGCGCCGCGCTCAATCAGATCCAGGATCGGGATATAGTTTTTCCGAACGGTTCCGATCACATTTACGCGCGCATCCTGTGGATGATCCGTCCGCATGATCATGATCTCGCCCGCATAGCGCAGATAGTTTTCATTGTCCATGGTTATCGTGCCGCGCCAGCGCGGTCTCATCCCTTCCGGCTTTACCATCCTGTTGGAAGAAACGCTGTATGCCCTGCTTTCCGCGGCCCGGATCAGTCCTTTCGGACTGTCCAGCCGATTCGTAAAGACCTGATCATAAAGAGATTCATATCCTTTGTTCAGGATACACGGAACTTCCAGAACCCCTTCCTTCAGAAATCGTTCGATTCGTTTCTGTTCTGATAATTCCAGTTCAGGATCTCCGACATACACCTGATCGATACCGTATTTCAGAATCAGATCCGCGCATGCATACAGCGGCGGTTCATACCGGTGTGCTTCCAGGGTTGGAAGTCCCTCATGAATCGGGCCGCGTTTCCTGCCGGTTCCGGCGATAAAGGCAATGACCTGAAAACCATATGCATGCAGAAGTTCCGTCTGTTCTTTCAGATATTCTTCATCAAGACCGGTTTCCGGTCTTGGATAGAAATTATGCATCGCAGAAAGTCCTGTACATCCGGAAAGTTCCCTCATCTCTTCTTCACGGATACAGGACGCGTTCAGCACAACCTTTGTTTCTTTCGAAGCCGCCCTGATTTCGCTGATAGTAAACCCAAAATCAAAGCGCACGGCATTCAGATGCAGGAGAGCACACAGTTCCCTGATCGAATCGACCCGCATTGCCTCAAGTGTATGCCTGGATATATCTGCCAGAATGGAACAGTTCTTCTTCGCCATGGATTCACAGAACCGGATTACCTTCTCCTTCCAGCCATCTCTCATTTCCTCCTGCCGGTGCAGGGAAACAAAGACTGGCACTCCGGAAGAAAGATCAGGCGCATCAGAAATACCTTCTGATTCACTGAGATAAACAGACCTTCCCAGCTCCTCACGCATTGGCAGTGTCTTCCTCCTTTACAAGGGCATTCGTAATGAAAAACGCACAGATAACGGAGATGAGAAGACCAACGGCATAACAGAGCACACCCATGAAACCGCCGTTCGGCCCGGCCGTCATGACAAAGCAGCCCAGAATACCGGAAGGACCCCAGGTTGTGGCAGCTACCTGCATCGCCATAACAAAAGCTCCGCCGAAACCTGCGCCTAGACCGGCTGTAATAAACGGTCTGCCCATCGGAAGGGTGACACCATAGATTAAGGGTTCACCGACACCAAGTATACCGGCAGGAAGCGCCCCGCTGATCACCGACGCAAGACGTCTGTTCTGAACTTTCCTTGCCTTGAGATAAATCGCAATCGCGGCGCCGACCTGACCGGCACCGGCCATGCAGAGAGCAGGATAGAGGGTTACATAACCGATCTGATTCAGCTGTACGGTATACAGCGCGACAAGCCCATGATGCATGCCCATCGCGACCATCGGCAGAAACAGAGCGGCACTCGCATACCCGGCAATGATGCGTACAAGCACATTGGATGACATGCATACGGACTGCACGGCTGAACAAAGAACACTGGATATAAGACCGCAGACCGGCATCACAACAAAAATATAAGGAATGATGCAGATCAGAAGCGTGAGGAGCGGAGTAAATACGATATCCAGCGAATCCGGCATCCTGCTGCGGATGAACTTCTCCACTTTTACCATGATCAGCACGCCAAGAACCGCCGCCAGTACACCACCCCGGCCGCTTCTGAGAATGGAATCCAGCGGCGAATCCGCATTGAACCAGCCGATGGTCTGAGAAATTGTATTGATGCCTTCAAGTCCGGTAATCAGACCGAGCATGCCGCCAAGAATCGGTGTTCCTCCGAAACGCTCAGCGGCACGGTATCCGGCCCATGCGGTGAGATACGTCATGAAGGAGGTGTTGATCAGACCCAGCAGACCGCAGACGATGCTGAGGATGTGATTATCCGCCCAGCCTGGATTCAGCTGCTGAATCAGTGTATTGATGCCTGCACAAAGGCCGGCCGCAATTACCCCCGGGATCAGCGGAACGAAAATCTCACCGAAGATTTTCAAAGCGCTGCGGATGGGATTGGACTTCTGGCTGGCCTTTACCGCTTCCTTGTTTGCTTTCCAGTCCGCCTCGGCAGATACGCCCACAGCAGTCGGTATTCCCATTTCCAGACAGATATCCGTGCACTTGCGGCTTCTTCCCGGGCCGACAACCACTTCTACGTAACCGGTACGGTCATGGACAATCCCCATGACTCCTTCAATGCTTCTGAGAGCAGCTTCATCAATCTTTGCGTCATCCCTGACACTGATGCGGAGCCTTGTCATACAGTTGGTGATCGAGATCACATTGTCTCTCTGTCCGACCTTTTCAAGTACTGCATCCACTAATTCCCTGTTGGTCATATCTGCGTTCCCTATTCATTTTCCAAGTGCGTCTCTTACATGTCCGCCCGCGCGTTCAAGACGGGCCTGTGCCTCTTCAGCGCCGCATCCCGCAAGAATCATTGTGATTGCGACTTTGCAGGAACCATTCGCGGCTTCCAGAGCGTGTTCAATCGTTTCATCATCTGCTTCTGTCGCAAGACGGACAATGCGGCGCGCTCTCGCCCTGAGTTTTTCATTGGACTGCTGCACATCGACCATGAGGTTCTCATATACTTTCCCGGCTCCGACCATTGCCGCGGTTGAGATCATATTCAGAACCATCTTCTGGGCAGTTCCTGCCTTCAGCCGGGTCGAACCGGTCAGCACTTCCGGACCGATGACGATATCGATGCCTGCCTCGGCCGCTTTGGATAATACCGAATCCGCATTGCAGGTGACTGCCGCAGTATGACAGCCCAGCGACATGGCATACTCAATCCCGCCCAGCACATACGGCGTTCTTCCGCTTGCGGCAAGACCAACCACAAGGTCCTTATCGGTCAGTCCATGCGCTTTCAGATCCGCAGCGCCAAGATCATAGTCATCTTCCGCGCCTTCATCTGACTGTGTGACGGCCTTTTCTCCTCCGGCAAGAAGACCAACCACTGTATCCGGGCTGACTCCGAATGTCGGCGGGCATTCCGACGCATCCAGAACACCCAGTCTTCCGCTGGTGCCTGCCCCCATATAGAAGATTCTGCCGCCGTGGGTGATCGATTCGGTTCCCCAGGCCGCGGTCTGAGCAATCGTTTCAAGATGGGGCTGGATTGCCTTTGGAATCAGGAGGTCTTCCTGGTTCATGACTGTTACAATCTCAAGAGGACTCATCGTATCAAGATTCATGGTGTTCTCGTTTCGTTTCTCGGTTGTCATCTGTTCAAGCTTAAGTTCCATAAGTTTTTTTCTTCTCTCAGAATGTTTGATCCCGTTATCATTTTCAAATTACCGCCGTGAAGCATTTATTTCAAGGATCACCGCTGTCTTTGGGTCCGTATTCTTTTTCCACCCTGAATGCATGCATGGCAATCGGTTTTATCCGCAGTTCAATGAAAGTCATGGCATGAAAAAAGGCTCCGCTCTCTTTCTGAGAACAGAGCCGATTCCGTGGTTAATCAGCTGCTGACTGAAGTGTTCATCATTTCTTTCAGCTTCGCTTCGTATTCCGGGCGCTGCTTTTCGTTCATGAAGATATAATGTCCCGGCACAATCTCCTGAAGGGATCCATCTTCCTCGGATTCCTCTTCGTGCTTATTATCATAGGTCTTCAGCTGCTTTGCCTTCTCAATTTCCGGATCCGGCATCGGTACAGCCTGCAGAAGCGACTGCGTATACGGATGGATCGGGTAACGGAACAGATCCGTCGCGGAAGCGACCTCCACAATGCGTCCGTTATGAATGACTGCGATCCGATCGGCAAAATAGCGGACCACCGAAAGGTCATGAGCGATGAACATATAGGTCAGTCCGTTTTCATCCTTGAACTTGTTCATCAGGTTCAGAACCTGGGCACGGATGGAAACGTCAAGCGCTGAGATCGGCTCATCAGCGATAATGAACTTCGGCTCCATGATCATTGCCCGGGCAATACCGACACGCTGTCTCTGGCCGCCGGAGAACTCATGAGGATATCTGGATTTATGTTCCGGCAGAAGGCCGACCGCGTTCAATGCCTTATCCACCTTCTCCTGACGGTCCGCTTCATCCTTGTAAAGATGAAAGTTATACAGACCTTCTGAGATACAGTAATCGATCGTCGCTCTCTCATTGAGAGAAGCTGCCGGATCCTGGAAAATCATCTGAATGTTTCTCTGAACCCAGGTTCTGTCTTCTTTGGAAAGCTTTCCGCTGATTTTTCTGCCCTCAAAAAGGATCTCACCGGCGCTGATATTATTCAGACGGATAATCGCCCGTGCGATTGTGGTTTTTCCGGAACCGGATTCCCCGACAAGCGCAAAGGTTTCGCCCTTGTAGATGTTGAAGGAAGCGTTTTTGACTGCCTTGAATACCCGTTTCCCGTTTTTGAAGGTAATATCTACGTCCTTGACTTCTACCAGTACTTCCTTATCGTTCACCGTAGATTCCTCCCTTCGATGTCAGCGCGAGCATGCGCTCATGGAGCTCTCTGACCGCAGCCGGCGGCTCTACCTTCGGCGCACGGGGATCCATCAGCCATGTCTTGGCAAAATGGGTATCACTTACCTTGAAGAACGGCGGCTCCTGCTCATAATCGATCTTCAGTGCGTAATTGGAACGCGGAGCGAATGCGTCACCCTTGATTTCCTCAAACAGAGAAGGCGGCGTTCCGCGGATCGCGAAGAGATTCTCTCCCTTCTCGCCAAGCTGCGGCAGGGAGGAGAGAAGTCCCCATGTATACGGATGACGGCTGTCATAGAAGATTTCATTCACGTTGCCGTACTCAATGATCTGGCCTGCATACATGACAGCCACGACATCTGCGACATTTGCCACAACGCCAAGATCATGCGTAATGTAAATCGTTGTGAATCCGTATTCCTGAGAGAGATCCTTGATCAGCCGGATAATCTGAGCCTGAATCGTAACGTCAAGCGCGGTCGTTGGCTCATCACAGATGAGAATCCGCGGCCGGCATGCCAGCGCGATCGCGATGACAATCCGCTGTCTCATACCACCGGAATACATGAACGGATATTCGTTGTATCGCTTTTCAGGTTCCCGGATACCGACCCGGCCCATCATTTCAATCGCCATTTTCTTGGCTTCTGCTTTTGATTTTCCCTGATGCTTGATAATGACCTCGGAAATCTGATCACCGATTGTCTTGACCGGATTCAGGCTTGTCATCGGATCCTGGAACACCGTGGCAATCTTCTTGCCCCGGATCTGTTCCCATTCCTTGTCATTTTTGATTTTGGCAAGATCTTTTCCTTCAAACCAGATTTCTCCGTTGGTTACTGTTCCGTTGATTTCCAGCATACCGGTGAAGGTCTTGGTGAATACGGACTTCCCGGAGCCGGATTCACCGACAATCGCGACAACCTTGCCCTCTTCAAAATCCATGGAGATGCGGCGAATCGCTGTCAGGACTTTGTCTCTGACCTTGAACTTTACCTCCAGATCCTTTACAGAAAGGATCAGATTCTTCTTATCTTCTGACATGTTCCGGCCTCCTTAAACCATATGCGTGCGCGGATCACTTGCGTCCGCAAGCGTCTGGCCGACAATATACAGCGAAACTGAAATCAGAGCGGAAATCGCGACTGGAATCCAGAACAGATACGGAGTGCTGGTCATGTAGGGGCTGTACTGCTGAATCATACGGCCGAGCGATGCGTGCTGCTGACCAAGACCGACTCCGATATAGGACAGGAATACCTCATAGGAGATAAAGGACGGAACATCACGGCTGATGCTGGTCATGATGACTGAAATCAGATAGGGAAGAATATTGTGCGTAATGATCTTCCATGTCGGTGTGCCGAGGCACCTGGAAGCGAGGTTGTATTCCCGGTCACGGATGATCATGACCTGAACGCGGATGAAATATGCGGTGGAAACCCAGGAGGTAACCGACAGAGCGAAAATCAGCTGCCAGGGACCTGCTCCGAGCGCGTAGGCAAGAATCATCGCAATCAGGGTCGCCGGAATATTGGATACGATATTGTATACCTCAATCATGACTGCATCCACCCGTTTGGAGAATCCCCACCACATGCCGATGATGACACCGAGCGTAGTGGTGATGAAGGTTGCCATGAATGAGATGAACAGCGAGGTTCCGGTTCCCTTCCACACTGCATCGAACAGGGAGTTTCCGACATCGTCCGTACCGAACCAGTAGGTGGAATTCGGACGGATGTATTTCATTTCCGGACGGTTGATATTCGGAGTGACATTGGGATTATAACCGGAGAACATCGGCTGAAAGATGGAAAGCAGAATGACGAGAAGAGAGAGCACCATCATGAAGATCGCCAGTTTGGAAGAGAAGAACTTGCGGAATACACTGCGCCAGTAGGAATACTGCGGTGAGGCAATGTGTTCGGACTGGGAATCATCCGCAATCTGCAGTTCAAACAGATCTTTATTCAGTTCAGTCATGGCTTATTTCCCTCCTTTCTCGGTCAGTGAGATTCTCGGATCAACCACTGTCATCAGGATGTCACCGATCAGAACGGAAAGTATGGACAGCGTTGTGAAGATAAATACGAGCGTAATGACCATGTTGTTGTTCGTTGTCTTGATCGCATCCGGCAGCATCTTTCCCATGCCCGGAACCGCAAATGCGGATTCCGTGATCAGCGCGCCGCTGATGCAGAGAATAATGGATGCCGGAATCCCGTTGACGATCGGGATAATGGCGTTTTTCAGAATATGACTGCGGAAGATCTCTCCCTGAGACAGACCCTTGGCTCTGGCAAATTTGACATAATCCGCGTTGGACTGGTCAATCATATACCGTCTCAGCCACATCATCAGACTCGGTGTCTGCAGCAGGGCCAGAATCAATACCGGCATGATATAGGAGCGGATATCATTGAAGCCAAGCTGCGGGAACTTGTCCGGAAGTCCGAACAGCGTACCGATGGAACGCATGAAGAATATAAACGCAAGACTCGGAACCGCAATCAGCAGGTTGATATAGGCAATGCCGACCTTGTCAACCAGCTTGTCCTTGTTCTGGGCCATGAGAATTCCAAGCGGAATTCCCATCGCATACGCAATCACAAGAGCAATCAGCCCCAGTGTATAGGAAGTCTGAACCATGGAAGGCGATTCATGATAGGAAAGACATGACGCATAGTGGTCATTGAACCGCTTTTCATCCAGATGGTCGGTCTTGAACTTGTACTGACAGCTGGTCTGAATCAAAGCGCTCTGTTCCGTAAGACCTGTCTCAAAATTCTGTTCAACCTTCTTGTTCGGGCCCTGTCCCTCATTGATGACCTGCAGGGTCGGAACCCCCTGACTGGTCGGGAAGGACGTGCCGAAATCAAGACGGAACTTGTTCTGATGGATAAACGGAAAGCTTCCGTCAAAATACAGCTGATACTTGTACGTGCACCCGCTGCATAACAGCGCCGGCGTGCCGTTGTACGGATTCTTTCCCCAGTAATACTTCCGTTCAAGATCCGGATTCTCCTCATCCTTGATCGCGTTGACATTATCAATGACCAGAAGCTTGGAATAGAATCTTCCCAGAAGCTCATACCAGCGGTATTTGTGCACCGCATAGGGCTCGCCCGACTTCAGCGTATTGATGGCATAGCCTTTGGAGGCGTATTTGTCCACCGCCTGGCTTCTGGCAGCCTCATCGCCATCCGAGCACGCCTTTGCATTATCACCGAATGTCGCAATACACATTTCATTGATGCTTGCATAGTCCTGATAGCCAAGTTCCTTCAGCTTGCGCATCTTGTAGGTGACAAGCTGATCACCCTTCATCTTTTTTGCGCCGGCATCATTGTCAAACACCTTGTCGCTCGGAATCATCGTGTAAATCATGACGATGACAATCGAGACAACCGCAAAAATCGACAGGATTGACTTCAGGATTCGTGTCAGTACATACCTCTTCATACTTCAATACCCCTTCGAATACGAAATGCGTCCTGAGGAACAATAAAAAATCCCCTCGCACTTGCTGTAAATTATAACATAAAACCTGTAAGACCGATGCATAACAAGAAAACGCTTTCGAAAAAATCCGCAAATATTTTTCATTCATGAAGAAAGAGGTTTTTCAAGGAACTAAAAAAAGAGAGCCCGATCTTCTCAGACTCTCTTTCCTTACTCATTCAGGAACAGAAGTGATTACTCACCCTTCTCCCACTTCGCATATGCCGCATCATAATCCGCGCTGGTTACGATGTCGCTCTGCAGCTGCATTCCCTTGTACTTGTACTCTGTCATACCGCAGACACTGTAATAACGTGTGAACGGAACAACATGGGAAACACGTACGCTTCTGGTGTTGGTGCTGGTCGGGATGTAGAATGCATGCTTGACCAGGCAGGCATCAGCCTGTGCGAATGCCTTGTAACGGGCATCCATGTCATCAACGATCGCATCTGCTGCCTTGTAGAGCTTTTCATACTCAGCAAGTCCTGCGAGATCCTTGATGTCCTTATCCGTTGCTGTATCCAGCGGTGCATTTTCAAGACCCATGGCCTTCATGTAGTAACCGGATACCGGGCTGTAGATGTCAACGAATGTCTTCGGGTCAGCATAGTCCGGGCCCCATCCTGTGAAGGTGGAGATGTCATAGTCCATGGCTGCCGGATCGTTGTTTCTGTAAGCGATGTTGGTAACAGTGTCATTGTCTCTCATGACGAGTTCGATGATGATGTTGCCATCCGTATTGGCTTCGATGGAATCCTTCATGGAACGGCCGCGGTCGGAACGTGCCTTGGAGGTTTCATCTACGAGCATGTCGAGGTGAACCGGGAACTCAATGCCTTCAGCCTTTGCGGCTTCGATGTACTTGAGTGCGGTTTCCTTGGAGAGCCATGGATACTGGCCATCCGAGAGATCAGCTTTTTCATCACCGGCAATCTCAGCGTAAGCCTCATTGACGAGTTCGCCATAGGACTTGCCGTCGGAAGCTCTGACGATGTTGGAGTCGTTGTTGATGTTGCGGATCATGGAAAGAGCGATGGATTCCGGAGAAGTAACCATGTTGTATGCCTTGACGTCATAAGCAGCACGGAGCGCCTTACGGAAGTTCTCGTTCATGATTGCCTTGTGTGTCGGAGCGTTTGCTTCCGGATTCTTTTCGCAGTAGTTGGACTGATCGAATACCTGACGGTTCATGTTGAAGACAACACCGAAGGTGGAATGATCAGGCAGGGAAGCGTTGACGAAGCCGTCATACTTCTTCATGTAGGAATCGAAATCCTCCCAGAGCGGGCTGATTGCGGAAGCCGCATAGGTGCCGGACTCAAATCCACGGATTACGGAATACGGGTCGGAACCGTCATCATAGATCCGCTTGACGCTGTCAAGATGAACATTCTCCGCATCCCAGTAGCTGTTGTTCTTCTTGAGAACGGTGCTGGACTTGATATCGTTGGATTCCAGAACGAATCCGCCGTTGTAGAGAATCGCATCCGGTGCGACTACACCGAACTGGCATGCCTCAATGTTCGGCTTGCCGAGTGCGCATCCTTCGCCCTTTCCTTCAAGGAAGGTGCGGTTGATCGGATAGAGCACTGCATAGCAGGTCATGCTCGGGAAGTAAGGAGCCGGCTGCTCAAGTGTGAACTCGAGTGTATAGTCATCTACAGCCTTGATACCTACCTTTTCCCATTCCGCATCGCTGAAGTCGGAAGCTTCATACTCTGCATATCCCTTGATGATGCCTTCCAGGAGCCATGCGGTTTCGGAGCTGAATTCTACGCCATGACGCAGACCGGTAACGAAGTCTTCGGCCTTGACCTCATCATAGACTTCCTCTGTGTTGGTAACCCAGTTGACACCCTTCTTGAGGTGGAATGTCCACTTCAGACCATCCTCGCTCTGCTCATAGCTTTCCGCGATGCAGTCCTTGAGGTTTCCATAGGTGTCGTTCTCGAGCAGACCGTCTACGAAGTTCGCATTGAACTCATGGTCTTCTGTCTTGGCAGAAACAACATAGTCCATGCTCTGAAGTTCGTAGGAGGTCGTCTCTACCAGGTTCTTTGTATCTGCGAGCTTGATATCAGATACAGCGGTTGCACTGGCATCGTTTCCGCCCTCTGCCGGAGCAGCTGTCGCTTCTGTGCTTCCTGCGGTTGCTGCAGGAGCAGGTGTGCCTGCGCTTGTGCTGGCGCCGCACGCCGCAAGGGACAGTGCCATCAGAGAAGACAGAACAGTAACAAAATACTTTTTCATTTCTTTCCCTCCAATATTTTGAACTCTTTTAGAGTAGCACAACGTTTCAATGGTTTCCATTCCTTTTTTCACACAGTTTTCACATTTCCGGAAACGTTTCCTGTATCAGCCCATCGAATTGAGCGCCGCCTCTTCAAACTGACGGGTATACAGACTGTGATAGAATCCCTTTTTCCGCATCAGTTCCCGGTGTCTGCCCTGTTCGATGATCTTTCCGTCCTTTACAACAAGAATGACATCCGCATCAATGACCGTGGAAAGTCTGTGGGCGATGACAAAACTGGTACGTCCCTGAATCACGGTGGAGATTGCGTTCTGAATCATCTTCTCCGTCACAGTGTCCACCGAGGAAGTGGCCTCATCCAGAACCAGAATACGCGGATCGGCCAGAATCGCCCGGGCAAAGGAAAGCATCTGCTTCTCGCCGGTTGAGAGCTGATCACCGCCCTCTCCGATTTCGCTGTCCAGTCCATTCGCCAGTTTGTCAAGAATGCCTTCCGCATTGACAAGGCGAAGCGCCTCGAGGATCTCCTCATCCGTCGCGTCATTCTTCCCGTATCTCAGATTGTCACGCACGGTCCCGGAAAACAGATGCGGTGTCTGAAGGACATAACCGATATTGGAATGAAGCCACAGCTGAGAACGTTCCCTTGCGTTACGGCCATCAATCAGAATCTGCCCTCTCGTCGGTTCATAGAACCGGCAGACAAGATTTACAAGGGTGGATTTGCCGGCTCCGGTTTCTCCGACAATCGCCACATTGGTTCCATGCGGAACCTTCAGAGAGAAATGATCCAGCACCAGTTCCTTTCCATCCGGATACTGAAAGCTGACATCCTGAAATTCCACATCTCCCTTCAGCTCTTCCCAGTTCTCTTTCTTCGGATGGAAGGTATCTCCGTATCGTTCAATGACTTCCGGTGTATCCGCCACATCGCTCTCCGTATTCATCAGTCTTGTGAACCGTTCGATATTTGCCTGAATGGAGATGACACCCGCAAAGGTATCCACCAGCATTTCGATCGGATCCATCATGCCGACCGCATAGGAAATGAATACCGAAAGCGTTCCGACTTCAATGACCGCTTCTCTTGTGAGAATTCCTCCCCGCCACAGAACCAGCGCAAGGGCAATGGATCCGACAGTGCTCATTGTGGTCTGAAGCAGACTGTTGTAATGCGCTGCCCGCACGGATACTTTCCTCATCTTTTCGGTATCTCTGCAGAAATCTGTTTCCATGACCGATTCAATCGCCATGGTTTTGATCGAGCGGATGCCGGTGATGCCTTCGTTGAAGTTGCCGGTGATCTTTGAATTCACTTCCCGGATCTCACGGTTGAGTGCCATATATTTTCTGCCGAAATAGGAAATGACTGCGGCCGCGGCCGGGATGATCAGAAGAAAGAGCACCGCAAGACGGGCATTCAGAGCAAACATGACGGCAGCCACCGCAATGAGATAACTGACATTCCAGACAAAATCCATCATCCGCCAGGCAACCAGTTCGCCGATCTTGCCGGTATCGCTCATGACCCTGGCGTGAATATAGCCGACTGAATTCTGATTGAAATAGGAGAACGACAGCGTCTGAATATGCCGGAAGCTCGCATTGCGCAGATCCCTGTTCACGGACATTTCAATTTCTCCGGCCCGGTTCAGGGAAGTAATGTCCGCAGCCATTTTGATCAGGGCTGTCAGAAGATAAAGTCCGATGAACACCGGCATGGTATCCAGTGTCTTCTGAGCAATGAAGTGATTGATCGCGTATCTTGTAAATAACGGCATGATGGAATCCGCAACGGATGCGATCAGCCCCAGTACAATCATCAGGATCAGTGTTTTCCGGTATTTCCGGATATACGGAAACAGCTGCGGAATTCCAAACCAGGGCAGCCGTACGGTTTCTTTCCTGTCTCTGCTCATGTCTGTGCCTCCTGGCCTGCCATCTGCAGATCATAAATCCTGCGGTAGATCCCGCCTTGATCCAGAAGCTCCTGATGGGTTCCGTGTTCCTTGATCCGTCCTTTATCCATGACAAATATCTCATCCGCGTGCATCAGAGTGGTGATGCGATGGGCCACAAGAATAACGGTCGAATCGGCCGTGTGCTCGGAAAGCGCCTGGCGTATTTTCGCATCCGTCTCCGTGTCGACTGCGGAAAGACTGTCATCAAACACCATTACAGAAGGCTTTCTCACCAGCATCTGCGCGATTGCCGTTCTCTGTTTCTGGCCGCCGGAAAGGGTGACTCCCCGCTCTCCCACATAGGTCTCATATCCATCCTCAAACTTCATGATTGACTCATCCAGCGCCGCAAGTCTCGCCGCATCCCGCACCTCGCTGTGACTGGTCGAGGGACTGGCAATCCGGATGTTCTCTTCAAGCGAGCGGGAAAACAGGTATGGCTCCTGAAGAACCATGCCGATGTGAGAGCGCAGCCATGCCGCGCTCATATCCTGAATATCGACTCCGCCGATGGAAATCTTTCCTTCCTTCTCCTTCAGCGGATAGATCCTGTCCAGAAGATACATCAGAGTGGATTTTCCAGAGCCCGTGCCGCCGAGTATTCCCACGGTGCTTCCCGCACGGATGGTCATACTGACATCCTTCAGCACATCAACTCCGGTTTCATAGGCATAGCTGACGTGATCAAACACAATATCTCCGCTCAGATCCGGACACAGTGCGTTTTCTCTGTCCTGTTCCGGTTCGGCGGTCATGATCTCCTGCAGACGCTGCAGGGAAACGCCGGTCTTGGAAAGATTGGTGATAATTCTTCCCAGCATGCGGACCGGCCAGATCATCATCGTGTTGTAAGTCAGAAACGCAATGAATCCTCCTGCGGTCATACTTCCTTCCACGCAGTATTTCGTCCCAAGGCAGGTGATGATCAGAATCTGCGCGGCGGTCAGTAAATCACCGGAACACCAGAATGCCGCAAGCAGCCGCATCAGCCGGATCCAGTACGCCGTATAGGTTTCATTTCTGGATTCGAACCGCTCCGTTTCATACTGCTCTTTTCCAAATGCCCGTACAACCCGGACCCCGGTCAGATTCTCCTGCGCAATTGAGGAGAGCTTTCCCTCCTCCACATCCGCCTTCCGGAAAGCACCGGAAACCCGGCGGTGAAAGTAAAGACTGTATCCGACGATCACCGGCAGAAACGCCGCCGCGATGCCGGTCAGCCCGGCATGAATGTGATACATGAAGGTAAACGCAAGAAAAATCATCGGAAGAATCCGGAACAGGCTTGCCAGCTGTTCGGAGAGGAACACCTTGATCGTCTCCATATCGGAAGTGCATCGCTGAATGATGTCACCGGTATGATGCGATCCAAACCAGGATGTGGGAAGTGTCATCAGATGATGAAATACGGTATTCCTTGTCCGTTCCATAAAGGTTTCAGCGCCTTTGGCGTTGTAATACCGCCAGAAATACCGGCAGACGGCCCGGATCAAGGCCGTGAGCGCAACCGCCGCGGCAATCGCTTCCAGGTGGTTTCGAAGATACTCCACCCCTCCGAAGGCCTGGATCATCCCCATGACAGGGGCAG
The DNA here is from genome assembly GCA_946537255.1 of uncultured Erysipelotrichaceae bacterium. GTDB lineage: Bacteria > Bacillota_I > Bacilli_A > Erysipelotrichales > Erysipelotrichaceae > Bulleidia. The sequence continues at coordinate 2,572 of CAMNFS010000023.1, read as the reverse complement.
GAAAGGCAGGAGCCACATCACCGATCACAGAATCTACGGTGAAGGAAATAATCCGCGGATTGATCATGTCAAACAGAGATACCAGCAGCGTAAACAGTACGGAAAGAAGGAAGTAACGGATACTTCCTCTCATGAAGTAAAGCAATGTTCTGCCGGGAGTTGAAAATGTTTGTCTGTTCATATGCATAGGTTACTTTACCGAAAACCTTTCTGTAAGTAAAGAACTGCGCCCGAAAGATAACGGAGCGATGGGGAATGCTTCCGTCTGTCTGAATCATGACTTCTTATCTGATGAAAGGGCTGGATTTCCGGTTTTCCGCAATGAATTCAAAAGCGGCGGATTCTGTATATCATGGTATTGTGGAAAAGATGATGACAGCAGGACTTCGAAAACTGAATCAGCAGGATATTCCTGTCATCCTTTCATGGACGAAAGATGCGGAATCCTTTTATAAGTGGTCAGCGGACCGTTTCGGGACCTTTCATCCCGTTTCCAGAGAGGAGTTTCTCAGGACAGTCGGAAACCATGCATATGTATTTGAAAGGGATGGATCCCCGGCCGGCTTTTTTGCGCTGCGTGTTCCGGAAGAAAGGAGCGACACGCTGCGCATCGGCTATGTGATCCTTGATCCCGGCCTGCGTGGAAAGGGGCTTGGAAAGACGATGATTCTGACGGCACTGCAGGAAATACGCCGGCTTGGAAAAAACCGGGCAGAACTTGGTGTATTCGCGGATAATCTTCCGGCTTTGAACTGTTATATTTCCTGCGGTTTTGTACCCATGGAAGGAAAAGAATCCCATTTTCTGATTCAGAAGGAAAAGCGGACCTGCACAGAAATGGAGAAACAGCCGATATGAAAAGCAGTACGGTAACCATTCCTTCCGGCACAATGGAATATGTGTCATTTGGAAACGGCAGGAGAAACCTGATCGTACTGCCCGGGCTTTCTGACGGCCTTGCGACCGTCAAAGGAAAGGCGTTCCTTCTTTCTCTTCCCTATCGAAAGTATTCCCAGGACTTCACCGTCTGGATGTTCAGCCGCAGAAACCAGCTTCCGCCTGATATCACCATTGTGGACATGGCGGACGACCAGGTACATGCATGCAGGACACTGGGCATTCAGAAGACTGCAGTTCTCGGAGTATCCCAGGGCGGCATGATCGCTCAGTCCCTTGCCCTTCGGCATCCTTCTCTGGTTGAGGCCATGGTGCTTGCGGTCACTGCCCCAAGCGCCAATGATACCGTTCTTGCGTGCATGGGAAGATGGAAGCAGTATGCGGAAAAGAATGATCATGGAAAGCTTATGATCGATACCGCTGAGCACAGCTACAGCGAGGCAGCCCTGACCCGCATGCGGCGGTTCTACCCGGCCCTCTCCCGGGTTGGAAAACCGAAAACCTATGACCGTTTTCTCGCAAATATACATGCCATTGAACACTTCGATGTCCGCGATGATCTGAAAAACATTCACTGTCCGGTGCTGATTCTTGGCGGACTCCTGGATCAGATCGTCGGAAAGGATGCCTCAGGCATGCTTCATGAAGCCATCCCCGGCAGTGAGCTGTACGTTTATCCTCAGTTCGGACATGGTCTCTATGAAGAGGCAGATGATTTTTACGAACGGGTTTTCAGTTTTCTGAAGCGCTGTGAAAAATCCTGAAAAGCACCGGTCTCGAGCGTATATTAATGTGCTATACTGATTTGGCACGTTTATGGAGAAGTACCCAAGAGGCTGAAGGGACTGGTTTCGAAAACCAGCAGACGTGCGAGCGTGCGGGGGTTCGAATCCCCCCTTCTCCGCTGATGTGGAACCGCATGAACATGCGGTTTTATTATTTTTTACAGGGTGCTGTCCGTTCTTATTGTCAACAGATTGCCAACAGATTTTTATCTGATCCTTCACCAGGCATTTCCCATCAGAATAAACCCGCGCGTCTCAGGTTTTATACCTTCGGCTGTTCCGCTGCTTCTTTTTCTTCTGACAGTTATTGCAGGACGCTCATTCCCCCTGCTGTTTCCCTGCCGGAATGAAAAGAACCGCATCCATACAGACGCAGTTCTCTGAGCTTTTCTCATGCCTTTAAACCAGTGGGATGAAAAATCCGATGAACAGCATTGTTCGGAAGAATCTTACTCCCAGGCTTTGATGCATTCATGCATATTCTGATAATCGATCGCGTCCGCGTAACATGCATCATTCTGTCCGCACCAGCTGTCATCTTCCACCGTGGCTGCGCAGTTCGGAAATCCGCCTTCGTAGATATCCCGTTCCCACTGCTGCGTGCAGTGGGCATGTTCATAATTCGAAGGATCCCCGCAGCTTGCGCCATATCGGCAGGAACCTCCGCTGGTTTCTGACAGTTCCGTATCAGACAGTTCCTGTCTGAATACTTCGGTTTCGGCTTTCGCAGCCATCCCTTTCAGAATCTCCTTAAAGGATTTATGATCCGGTTCCGGTCCGACTTTTGAAAGTTCCTCGAACAGTTCCTTTTCCTTCAGTTTCTTCCAGTTCGCTTCAATAAAGGCTTTCTGCTGTTCCGTCATTTCTTTCTTTTTCCTCCTTTTTCTGTT
>CAMNFS010000022.1 GCA_946537255.1 uncultured Erysipelotrichaceae bacterium | reverse complement strand
TTTTTTGAATCGGAACTTTCCCGGACCGCAAGAAAGACCGGCAGAACTGCAAGCCGGTCTTTTTCGCTTTCTTCTTTCTGCTGTTATCTGCTATTGCTCAGCCAAGAGGAATTTCCACCACTTGAGCCATCTTGGTCAGGCACTCTTCAATCTGGGATGAAATCTCCGAGATCAGCCGGTTCATGATCTCCTCATTCTTTTCATTCTCCAGAGAATGATAGAGATTGGCGCGGACCTCTGCGTCAATGACATCCAGACGGGATTCAATCGTATTCTTCGGCAGCATCCTGCGCAGCGGCCGGGGAAGATCTGTCTTGAGAAGCAGCTCCTCCATCTTATCCTTGCCAAGCGCGAGCACCAGGATGGAGATCATCATGCCCGCAAAGATACCGGTCGGACCGCTCGCGATGAGCGCCACCCCGCTTCCTCCGCACAGAAGCCCTATGATGATCGAGATGATGGAGTCAATCAGCCAGGTGATCTCCTCCACCGCGAACATGTTCTTCGCGTCGATTTTCACATCGATGTCACTGATCTTCAGAAACGATTTGAGACTGAGTGCGGTATACGGCACATTATGGCGGATGCAGATGGGCTCCGTGTATTCCTCCAGCTTCTCGGCAATCGGACGCAGCCAGTTGGTAATCGGCTCAATCATAAGATCTCTTGCCTCATCCGTTTTGAGATACTCTGAAATCGCCTCCTCCAGCGCTTTGTTGGTATCCGTGAGCTTGGTAATCTCCCCGTTCCGCCAGCGCTGAAACACCGGGATCGCCGCGTTGCGGATAATCGGCTTTGTCATGGTATTGACAATATCCTTATAAAGCTCCGGAATATGTTCCTTTACAATATCTTCCACAACGGTTGTATTGTTGAGGTCTTCAATCTCCTTCCGGAATTCCCTCAGATCCTCATCAATCCGCCCTGTCCAGGCAAGCCCGCGGGAAACAGAGAATTCCGGTTCCGCGCCGGTGATTACAATCGCATCCGGAAACACTTCGGTGCACCACTTCCGGATTCCCGGCATTTTGGACACACCGCCCGTCAGAAACAGCAGTTCCGGGGCGGGCCCGTTGATGGCATCCTTTACTCCCCGCAGGGATTTCAGGAAAACACTGTGAAAGGATTCGCCATCCAGACGCTCACTGTTTCCGTTTTCCAGATAATCAGCGACTTCCGCGTTCATGTGGATCTGAAGGCGGATCGGCGGAAACGAATGACGGATCAGAACTGAATCCCGGCATTCATGATCCTTGAAATATTCCGTATCGGAATAGTATTTTTCCTTCAGCCGCCGGCAGGCGAACTCACAGTAGTTTTTCCACGCCTCCGACTCCTCAAAGATGCGGCGAATCTTCTGGGGGTGAGAGGAGTGATCAACCGCATGGCCAAGCAGCAGATCATCCATAATCCCTCCGCCAAGATACACTTCTCCCCCGGTCTGTATTTCCACCTCCCGGCCATGATTGATGTAGGCAAAGTCCGTTGTCGAGGATCCGATATCCACTACCAGCATTGGCTGGGACATGAGATTATATCCGATCTGCAGATGCTTGCTCTGGCAGGCAGCCACAAGCGCCGCTCTCGACTCAGAGATCACCTTTGCGGGAGGATATCCGACCCGCTCGAAAATACTCCGGTATCGTTCCCGGTCATTGAGACTCCATCCGGCCGGGCAGCCGATATAGAAGCACGAACTCTCATCATTCCTCAGAAGATGGCCGCTGCTGTACAGAATGCCCAGCACACCTGCCGCAAAGCTCCGGATGTCCTGCTCCACGGATGGGTCATTCAGAAACCGGGACTTAAAACGGATTTTCCGTTTTTTCGCGTCTTTTGCGTAACAGGCGTTCTCGCCGATCAGAAGCTGACCGTCTGAAAGCGCCGCATAAGCAGTAATAAAACTGCAGACTCCCTCGATTTCCAGAATGGTCGGAGGAGTCTCACTTCCCTTTTCCAGAAGCGAAACCGCGGATTCCGCATCGCCAAGATCAAATCCATAGAAGCGTTTCATAATGATTCTCCAGATACGATTCCTTTTTTCAGAAGCTGACCGTCCTTGACAAGAGCCGGCCGGATCGTTTCCCGTTTCTCTCCCGGGATCACATCAAACCAGCCTCTGTTTTCTTCACTGTATTCCACCATTTCAATCCCTTTCTGGTGCAGATAAAACGGGACCTTGGAGATCTGATCCAATGCGTATTCTCCGTCTTTTGCCAGCTGGGCCTCCAGAAGATCACTGTAAAGGGAAATATCCGCCTTATCCTCAGACTGTTCCCGCTTCTTCTGCTCTTCCTCCAGCTTTCTTGCGGAAAGGGCATCCGCGATATTGCGATCCGCTGTCAGAACAGCCGCGTGCATGGAACGGTACAGTTTTTCCACATCAATTCTCGGCTCGGCCTTGAGCTTTTTTTCACTGTAGGAAGCTTTGGTGGTTTTTCTGAAAAACAGTCCGCTCAGAAACAGACACAGAATTCCGCCCGCAAGACCCGCGGCCGCAAAAGGAAACGCATAGACCCGATTGAGTACTTGATCCGTACCGATCAGAACAGCCGCAGAAGCAAGCGTCAGACCAATCCCGGCCAGAAGAAGCAGAACCGCGGAGATCCGCACCTTTTTCTTCTCTTCCGAAACGAGCTTTCCGCCCTGTTCCCAGATGGCTGTTTCCCCGATGGAATCCACAAGAGGAACCGACATCCGGGCAGCCTGCAGAATCATTGCGGCGCACCGTCTCTGATAGTCATCTTCACAGTGTTCATTGTATTCATAAAGCATCCGGTCGTATTCCGACTCCATTACCGGTACCGCTTTCTCCGGCGTGCCCGCCTGATGCAGAGCCGCCTGCAGTCTTTCCCGATCCTTTTCCAGTATTTCCTGTAAGTTCATGTGATTACCCCAGCCTGATTATTTCAACTATTGGATCATGTTCTGATTTCTGATCATGATCTTCTGCAGTTTCATTATAATACCTGCTCATTCACCGTTGCCAGTTCATTGGCTGTTCGTCTTCGTACAGTACTCATTCCCTCCATCATTTTGTGCAGAGTATTCACCCGGATTCTTACATTCGGACTGTTTCTTCTTAGATCGGAAGAAAGGATTTCAGATAGCCGAAAAAAAACAGACCGGTTTCCCGGTCTGCATGCATGTATTCTTTTGGTCGGTTCTCAGCCTCTGAGCTTTGCGTGAAGCTTTGAATCCAGCGCGGCAAGGATTTCGTCATGGGCTTCCGTGACTTCCTCTTCCCGCAGCGTATGATCCGGTGCCTGATAGACAATCCGCAGGGCAACCGACTTCATTCCCTTTTCGATATGTTCGCCTTCATAGACATCAAACACCTCACAGGAGCGGACCAGTCTGCGTCCGGATTTCCTTATGACATCCAGAAGCTGCTTTGCCGTGATTTCCTGAGCGACCACCAGGGCAATATCCCTGTTCACGGACGGAAAACGATCCAGAGCCTCAAACTTCACTCTTCCCGCTTTCGCCGCAAAGATCGGATCGAGAATCATCTCGGCGTAGACTCCCTGCTTCAGATCATACTCCTTCAGTACATCCGGATGGAGATCACCGAATACCCCAAGACAGGTCTGATCAAGCCACAGTTCCGCGCTGCGGTATGGATGGAACGCATCATCTTTTTCACTGCAGGGTTTCACCTGGACACGGGCTTCTCCATAGCCAAGCTTAGCAAGCCATGTCAGCAGAATTCCCTTCAGAGCATAGAAGTCACCGCGGACCCCCTGATGATGGAGTACATCCTTCTGAAGGGTTCCATCCAGCAGAATCGCAAGACGCTCCTGTTCCCCCTCTTCCGAGTAGACTTTGGAGAGTTCAAAATATCCGGCATCCGTATTGGAATGCGCTTCGTTGTACTGTACGACTTCCAGAACCGAGTTCAGAAGGGATGTGCGGACATACTTTCTGGCTTCACTCATCGGCATGGCAAGAGCGACTGCCTTGCCAGCCGGCCGGAAAGCTTTCTGAATATGATGATCCGATACCAGCGTATATGTCACAATTTCATGAAGATCCATTCCATTCATGACTTCCCGGGTTGTGCGGCGGATTTTCTGAGGAACACTCAGGGTTCCGACCGTTGTCTCCATCACCGGAAGAGTGGCGTTCAATGAATCAAATCCGATCATCCGGATGATCTCTTCATCAATATCAGCCGGCCGTTCAAGATCCGTACGGTAGCTTGGAATATGACAGGTCACGGAAGTGCCGTTTACTTCCGGACTGAAGTCCAGACGTCGCAGCACATCGCACACCTGATCCATGGTGAAGGAGGTTCCAAGCAAGGCGTTGCAGTGTTCCAGAGTTTCGGTAATCACCACCGGCTCCCAGGCTTCCTTACCGGCAATCTCCGTTGCCTCAAAGCCGGAAGCGTCCGCGTATTCCATCAGAAGCTGAACGGAACGGTCCACGCCCTTGCGGCAGGAAAGCGGCTCCACTCCTTTTGTGAATCTCTGCGCGGCTTCGGTAATGAGATTGAGACGGATGGATGTACGGCGTACGCTTGCCTGATCGAAATGGGCTGCCTCAATGACAATCCCCTGGGTATTTTCATCGATCATGGATTCCTCACCGCCCATGATGCCGGCAACGCCGGTTGCCTCACCCCCGGTTGTAATCAGGATATCCCCCTTGCGGATATCAAACTCCACTCCGTCAAGAGCCATGATCTTCGTGTCCCGGTCATCCACAACCGTGATTTCGTGAGACGGGAGCTTGGCAAGATCATAGTAGTGAAGAGGCTGTCCGGTTTCGAGCATGACGAAGTTGGAAATATCGACGACATTGTTGATGGAATTCATGCCGGCCGCATGCAGATAATCCACCATCCACTTCGGACTCGGTCCGACCTTGACATGGTTGACCACCTTGCCGAAAAACAGCGGGCACTTTTCGGTTCTGCTTTCAAAACGGAAGGTCCCTTTTTCACCGATGTCACTTCTGCCCGCGTAATCCGGCCAGGTCACTTTCCGGTTCAGAATGGCTCCGACTTCCTTTGCCATATTCCACATTGAGGAACAATCCGCCCGGTTCGGAGTCAGGGACACATCCAGAATTGTGTCATCCAGCCCCAGATAGGAAAGTACCTCGGTCTCTCCGACCGGCGCATCTTCCGGAAGCTCCTCGATTCCTTCGATCTGGTTTTCATTCAGGAATTTCTTATCGACGCCAAGTTCAAACAGGGCACACAGCATTCCATTGCTTTCATGACCGTGGACGGGTCTTGCCTGGATCGTAAGGCCCGGAAGCTTTGCGCCAGGCAGTGCCGCAATCACCTTCAGTCCGGTTCTTACATTCGGCGCGCCGCAGACAATCCGATGCAGATTCTCATCCCCTTCGCCCGTTCTTACGACCGTGTCATGGAGATGGGTTCCGGGAATCTCCTCACAGCTCATCACCTCACCGATCACCAGATTGGTGGCAGATGCGACCGGCTCGATTCCTTCCACTTCAAGACCCGCGGTTGTCATCTTCTCAGCCAGTACTTCCGGACTGATATCATGCAGATCCACATATTCACTCAGCCATTTATAACTCAGTCTCATGATCGTACCTCCTCAGTCAAACCGATTGAACGTCTTCAGGAAACGAAGATCGTTAGTATAGAAATTACGGATATCATCAATACCGTACTTGAGCATCGCGACCCGTTCGAGACCGACGCCGAACGCAAAGCCGCTGCATTTCTCAGAATCAAAGCCGTTCATCTCAAGCACATGGGGATGAACCATGCCAGCCCCGAGAATCTCAATCCAGCCGCTGCCCTTGCATACCGAGCATCCCTTTCCATTGCAGAAAGGACAGGAAACATCCACCTCTACGGAAGGTTCCGTGAACGGGAAATAACTGGGACGGAACCGCACCTTCCGGCCGCTTCCGAACATGGCCGAAGCCATGTATTCCAGTGTCCCCTTAAGATCCGCAAGAGTAATGTGCTCTCCTACCACAAGTCCTTCACACTGCATGAACTGATGGCTGTGGGTTGCGTCATCATCATCGCGCCGGTACACCTTGCCCGGGCAGATCAGCTTGATCGGAAGCTGTCCTTCCGCCTTTTCCAGCTCTCTCATCTGCATGGCGGTCGTATGGGTGCGAAGCAGCGTATTCGGGTCAATATAGAAGGTATCCTGCATGTCTCTTGCCGGGTGGTCCTTTGGAATATTGGCCAGTTCAAAGTTGTAGTAATCCTGTTCCACTTCCGGTCCTTCCGCGACCTTGTATCCCATGCCGAGGAACAGATCCTCCAGCTGCTGCTGAATCATGATCAGAGGATGAATGGTTCCAAGTTCCATACAGTCGCCAGGGAGGGTGATATCAATCTTCTCAGACGCCATCCTTGCCTTCTGGCCAAGTTCCGCAAGTTCCTTCTGCTTCTCTTCGATCCGCCTGCTGACTTCTCCCTTCAGTTCATTGACCTTCTGTCCGAAAGCCGGCTTTTCCTCTCTGGAAAGATTCTTCATCTGCGCCATCAGCGCCTGAACACTTCCCTTTTTGCCGAGGAACTGAATCCGCACATGATTCAGTCCGTCCAGATCTGCCGCGTTTTCAATCGCGGCACGTGCTTCGGCGAGCACCTGTTCCATCACGTCACTCATAATCTGCCTCCTAATAAAAAAGCGCTCCTGTCACTTCAGGAACGCATGGCGCGCGGTACCATCCTGATTTATATGCTCAGCATATACACCTTAATTCATGCCGGTAACGGGGCTTCCGGAGAGGATTAGTCTCACTGGAAGAGTGAATTCCCTGAACGGTCCGGCAGAAATCTTCCAGCAGCTGATTTCCTCTCTGTTCCTTTCCCTGTGCAGGTACTTGTCTCTTCGTCAAAACGTTTTAACAAAGGAAATTATAGCTGAAACAGCCGAAAACGCAAATCCCCGCGGACAGGAATTTCATATGTTCAAAGCAGGGAATACAGTTCATCCAGATCGTTTTCTTCCGCGATGAAGGCATCTCCGAGCAGATCAATGTGTCCATCCGCGATCAGTACGCCGCTTTTTTTCGAAAGCACAAACAGAGGCTTTCCGTCTGTCTCCAGCATCCGGATCATTTTCCGGATCTGTTCTTCACTCTCATCATAGTGCATCAGAAAATGAACCCCGGAAAGAATGCCAAGCCCTTCCATCATCAGGCGGTCATATCCGCTTTCACTTTCATATTCCTGTTCCAGAATATGCGCGGACTCTGAAAGAAGAATCAGAAGACCATGAAACGAAGAGAGCATGTCCTCCAGTCCAAGATCATGGATCCGCTCCATGCACTGATCCGGATCCGTTCCGACAATACAGAGAATATCCGCATCAGAACAGCTTTCAGATTTCAGGGCGCCGTGAAAATCCATCCACTGGATATCCCTGATTCCATATGCTCTTAAAGGTCGCTCCACATCATAGTGAAAGTCACTTCCGCTGGCGAAGCGCTCCTGAAACTCCATCGCATCGACTGCCCATCCCTCATCATATTCCAGGGGCAGAATCACTGCTTTTTCACCACGCCTCAGAATCTGAATCAAAGAAGACGCCGCCCAGTCCTGATCATAGTTGGTCTGATTTGCGACCAGAATATTCTGTACCATTGTTCCTTCCTCACGAAAGCAGATCCAGAAGTTCTTCCCTGGACATGGACGCGAATCCGCCCATCTCTCCGGTCAGAATCGAATCCGCAAGATCCTTCTTGCTTTCCTGCATCTTCAGAATGCGGTCCTCAATCGAATCCTTTACGATAATGCGGTAAACCGTTACGGTTCTCGTCTGCCCGATCCGGTGGGCACGGTCCGTTGCCTGATTCATCGCCGCAAGATTCCACCAGGGATCATAATGGATCACGACATCCGCGCCGGTGAGATTCAGTCCTGTCCCTCCGGCCTTGAGAGAAATGAGAAATACCGGCATCTCATTCTCATTGAACGCGTTTACCATCCGGATCCGTTCTTCCTTCGGCGTATCCCCGGTAATCCGGTAGCATGGGATTTTTTTCTGCTTCAGATCCTCTTCGATGATTTTCAGCATGCTTGCAAACTGGGAGAATATCAGCATCCTGTGCCCGCCGTCCATTGCCGTTTCCAGCAGCTGATACAATGCCTGACGCTTGGCGGACTCGCCATGGTAGTCTTCATAGAGAAGATGGGGATCACAGCAGATTTCTCTGAGTCTGGTAAGTTCCGCCAGAATCTGAATCCTTGCTTTCTTGAAATCACTGTCATCGGACTGAAGCAGATCCTTTCTCATCTTAACGACCTGACCGTTGTAAAGCTTCTGCTGTTCATTCTCAAAGCGGGTGTATACGGTCTCCTCCAGCTTGTCCGGCAGATCCGCCAGCACATTTTCCTTGAGCCGCCGCAGGATGAAGGGACTCACCATTCTTCTAAGCCGCACTGTTGCGGTTTCATCCTTTGCATTGGCAATCGGGGTTTCCAGTTCACGGCGGAAGGTTTCATAGTTATAGAGAAATCCGCTCATCAGATAATCAAAGATACTCCAGAGCTCCGAAAGACGGTTTTCAATCGGAGTTCCGGTCAGAGCGAAGCGATGAAGCGAATGAATGATCTTGGTGCTCTTGGCCGCTTCACTGGCCGGATTCTTGATGAACTGTGCTTCATCGAGAACCTCGTAGTCAAACACCGCATCCTCATAGAGATCAATATCCCTTTTCAGAAGATCATAGCTTGTGATACTGACATCGACCGTCCGGTACTGTTCAATCAGGCCGCGGCGTTCCTTCTTTGTGCCGGTAATCACCTGAACACTGAGCTCCGGCGCGAATCTTCTGAATTCCTCGGCCCAGTTGAATACCAGCGAAGCCGGACAGACAATCAGGGAATGACAGGTATTGCCGGCGGCCTTTTCCGCTGCCAGAACGGCAATCATCTGCACCGTCTTGCCAAGTCCCATGTCATCCGCGAGCACACCGCCAAAGCCGGCAGTCTTCAGGGCCATCAGCCATCGGAAGCCTTCTTCCTGATAGGGCCGCAGTACCTGCTTCAGACTGTCCGGCACTTCATAGTCACTGTCGCGGTACGAGGCAATCTGGCTGATGAGATTCCGATAGCTCTTGCGCTTTTCCACCGAAAAGGACTGCTGTTCCTCCAGCATGCGGTCAAGATACAGCGCCCGGTATGCCGGAATATGAATCCTTCCCTTTACGAATTCCTTCAGACTGACATGCATGGTGTCCATCATTTCACTGAGGCTCTCGAGTTCCGGACTGTTTTCCAGACTGATGAACGCCCCGCTGCGAAGTCTGTGGTATCGTTTCTTTTCCCGGTAGCTCTGCAGAAGCTCCAGCAGTTCCTGCGGTGTCAGTTCATCCGAAAGCAGTTCGAGATCCATGATCGTACTGTTGACGGAAACCCCGAACCGGAAGTTCGGACGCCGCTTCAGCCGCAGATTACGGAACCGGTCCGTCATCTGCACATCCCCGCTGTCCGCTAGTTTCTCAAGACCTTCGGAAAGAATGTGATAGACCGCGTCATCTTCTCTTACCTGGGAGAAAACGGAACCGGAAAGCTCATGATTCGGGAAATACTGTGTCAATAGGGCAATCGAGCGGTTCTCGGCTGTCTCATCCCGATAGGAAAGGCCGCTTCCGACATCGAAAGCCATCGGCCGCACTTCCTCCCCGTATGCCGCAGCCGCCGTCGCGAGCAGTTGATCCTCATCACAGTCCAGATAATAGGTCAGTTCAAGATCCGGCGGGATAAAGGCATCGCACGCGCCATTGGTGTGGTCCTTGATATCGCAGTACTGTTCCAGGATCGGAAGCACATGGTGATAGAACCTCGCCATGGAACTGCGGCCGATCCGGAAGGTATTGCCCGGACATTCCTTCATGACCCGGAAGATCGGATTCAGCGCCTTGGCGGCATTTTCCTCAATCCGGATCAGCCGGTCTTTCTCAATCAGATAGTAATAATCATTGCCGCGCAGGATTTCTGCTTTACTGACGGTCATCCTTACCCCTTCGAAACTCCCGTTGGAATCAAAAGAAGATTCAAGAAGGATTTCCGGACGGATCGTACCGTCCATCAGGGTAATGGTGTCGTTCTTTTTGTTTCTTCTTTCCCGCCAGGTGATCGGAAAGGAATGTCCGTTTTCCGAGGCAAAGAACTGATCCAGACGCAGACCCGACAGCGGGATGACCTCAAAGCCCTGAGAGAACGGGCTGTCCTCCAGCATGAATTCCCTGTCCTCTGCAAACCGCAGCGCCATCCGGAACATCTCGCTGTCTTCGTTTTCCATCCGGGTAACGGAAAAGTCCGTTTTCTGACGGGAATCCTCATAAACACCATGCTTTTTCCAGGCATGGATCAGTGTGTTGATGTTTTTTATGACATACAGTTTGTCCTGCCCGCCCCGGAATCCAAATGACAGCATTCCGCGTCCGAAGATGAGCCTTGGCTCCAGATGAAACACCGAAGAGGCAGCGGTTTCCTCCGCCTGCTCGGTTTCAAAATATTCCCTGAGCATCATGGTCGCGTTCCGGCTGGTCGCATCGCCGATATTCTTGTCTTTGATATACGGTTCAAACTGCTTGATCAGCGCCAGGATATGCGCGCAGATCCTCGTATCCGTGTATCCATAGATACCGCATTCATAGCAGCGGGCTCTTTCCACCTTCTCCTTGGACAGCCAAACCTGCACGTTTCCGTCAAACCTCCCGATCCTGCGGGCAGTTCCTTCCAGGTAGAACCCTTCCCCGGCATCCGCGTCCTCCGAAAGAAAAATCCGCTGCACCCGCTCGAGAACGACATCCTTATTCCTGATATAGCGGTCCGCTGTCTGATTCATGGATTCGGAAATATTGGATGGTTCCAGAATCCGATTCAGGTCATAGTACACATAAGGGTCCCGATAGCTCAAAGACACCGTGTTTTCTGTTTCTTCAAAAACAGGCAGAGACCGGGCCTTTCCCTTTTCGGCAGTCTCTTCATCGATATAAAAATGGACCGCGGCACAGTGCGCGCATCTTGTTTCACAGCTGTAGCAGTACGTACTCCAGGCATCCTCTCTGTTTTCATATGAGGCACTCACCCAGTAAACCCTGTTTCTTTCCTCTACTGAATAATCCACTTCTTCATCGGATTCCGTCTCCTTCTCGACGCGTTGATTCAGATACAGTTTTCTGCCCTTTTCAATCGCTTCCCGGCTGAAGAAATCTTTCCAGTTCATATCGGTTCCTCCTGTGCGCTTGCTTAAAGTCATTTCCCTGATCCTGCCGATTCATCCGCAGGAATTCAGGTTACAATGGTTTTATCAGGTGATGTGTGATGATAAAAAGATATCTTGTTTACGTGGACGGAAGAGTTCAGGGCGTCGGGTTCCGCAGTTTCTGCATGACCCACGCGCTGGAACACGGACTGACCGGATCCGTTCACAATCTTGAAAACGGTCTTGTGGAAATCCAGATACAGGGTGAAGATGAGGAGATCACGGAATTTCTGAAGGAGATTCAGAAAGGAAACCGTTTCATCCGGGTGGATCAGATTTCCGTCAAGCGGATTCCGGAGAATCCGAAAGAGAAGAAGTTCCGGTATGAAAGCGGAAGCTTCTGGTAATTATTCTTCAGGATCTATTTTCCATCTGTTCCTTCAGGGTCGATGAAGATTCCCCGCGCGCTTCCATTGCGGCTTCCGCGGAAGCCTTCTGAAGCAGGCTTTCCAGACGCAGAACCTCACGGACAAGGGCCGTGCGGTCATCATCGCTCTTCGGGCTCATGGCGCCCCAGGCGTTGAAGCTGCCATACCAGCGTTCCATGCGGGCAAAGCCCTGTCTCAGGATTTCCGCTGTTTCCGGATTCATGGTCCTTAAGAGAATCCGGTATTTTTTTACGTCCGCAAGGCCCTGTTCAATCATGCAGAGACGGACTGACTTCATAGCAAGCATCGTGGAACTGTCTTTTTCATCCGGATAGATCAGAAAGGTATCACCGGATTCAAAATGCGGATTATCCGTCAAGGCGTTCACCCCTTCCGGCCAGGCGTTATACGCCCAGCGCAGAAAGCCGTCAAAGCCGTACATGCCAAGATATTCCATCGTCCAGACCGTTTCATACGGATCACTCACCGCAAACGTGTTGGGATAATTCGTTGAACAGTTATAGAGCGTGGTTTCAAGACCCGCTTCCTTGCGATGCGCCAGAAACTCCTGAAACGCTTCACTTTGGTGCGGAACGGCAGGTACGGAAAAGGACACCGAGGCAAACCGGTCATAGAACGCGTAATCTTCCGGTACCGCGTTGACCGCGGCTGAAAACCGGAAGCGCTCCCCGTCCGGAATCGTGCTCAGAAGCTCCTGAACCAGAGGCACGGACTGAATTCCCCTTTCATCCACCGCGAGCCTGACCCGGTCCAGCCATCCCTTTTCATTCAGATGGCTGGAAAAGGAATAGAAGAAGTTCTGCCAGCAGAATTCCCAGTCATAGGTTCCCGGTTCAAGTACCGTACGGACCGGTTCATTCATGTCACTGTAAATCACGAGCGCGTTGTCATATGGAAGCGGGGAAAAGCATTCAATGTCTCCGTTGATTCCGCACTCCGAGCACAGTTCCACCCAACGGTCAAATGCGGAATAATCAAACCAGAGATTCCCGCTGCCGTCCCGGTTCCATTTTACAAGCGAGGGGGTATCGTAACAGGTCTGATGGGCCCAGGGTTCCTCCGTGATGGTGCAGGTAACGGTATCTCCGCCCGCGCGATGATACAGCTCCATCTCCTTCCGCAGCACCTCGAGATGCCTGTCAGAAAACGGTTCCTCCTCTTTCAGGGCATCATACCGATAGAACGAGGAATACGGATACTGCCAGAGATCCAGCGACACCTGTTCCTGGGAAAGTGAAAACGGACTGACCACTACCGAGATCCCAAGGGTATGGTCCTGATCCGCCTGAATATGAATCATGCCTTCATATTTTCCCGGGCTCACTTCGCCTACTTCTGCCATAATCCAGAAATAGGCTGTTTCCCCTGCCTCAAGATGAGCGGAGGTTTCTTCACTGATCCGATCAAATGTTGTGACTTTTGGCGCGGAAGAATCGATGCCCATACCCAGACTGCTTTGGGAAGGAGCCAGGCGTCCGATGGAAAACGGAATCGTTTCATCACTTTTCGGATGATAAAGAGGAGTAATCGTTACGTTTACATCACACGCGCTTCCAGCCTGAAAGGCAGTTTTGAAGAAGACGGTTTCATTCTTCCAGGCATACGCCTGGGCATACTGGGCGCCCTCATACGCGTATCCGGTTTCGAGGCCATCCTGAACCCCGGGGCAGGTAAAATATGCCTTTGACGAGGCTTCGGCATGAACCGGAAGACTCATGGTGAGCCAGACCATCAGGAACACAGCGATAATCTGTCGGTATTTCATTTTATTCCTCTCCTGAGAAAACCTCATCCGCATACCGGACGGTTTCCATCGCATCCTTTGCGTAATGATCAGCTCCGATCTGATCCGCGTATTCCTGGGTAAGGACCGCTCCTCCGACCACCACCTTCACAGAAGGTGCTTTTTCTCTGAGCAGCTGAATGGTTTCCTCCATGGCCTTGACCGTAGTGGTCATCAGGGCGGAAAGACCGACGAGACGGATATGTTCAGAAACGGCAGCTTCCGCGATCACCTGCGGATCCACGTCTCTGCCAAGATCCAGTACCGTGTATCCGTAGTTTTCCAGCATGACTTTGACGATATTCTTGCCGATATCATGGATATCTCCCTTGACGGTTGCGAGAATCACCTTTCCCTTGATCTTCCGGTCGGTTCCGCGCATGGCCGACTTCACTTCATCAAAAGCCGCCTTCGCCGCGTCCGCCGCCATCAGCAGCTGGGGAAGATAGATGGTTCCCTTCTCAAAGCCCCGGCCCACTTCATCCAGGGCCGGAACGATGGATTCATTGATGACCGTCAGGGGTTCCTTTTCCGAAAGCTCATTTCTTGCGGAAAGCGCGGCCTGTTCCTTCATTCCCCGCGCTACGGCATCCTTGAGACCCATGGGCGCATTGTCTATCGGCTTTGTATGATCTGCCTTCAGCACAAGTGCGTCATTGGAACTTCCCGCGTAGGAGCTGATATACTCCTGAAAATTTTCATCCATGTTTCTAAGGGCGAGAAAGGATCTCCAGGAAGCCATCATGAGTTCCTGGTTCGGATTCATGATCGCCGCGGAAAGACCGTTTTCAAACGCCATGGTCAGAAATGCCGCATTGATCAGCTGACGCTGGGGCAGGCCGAAGGAAATATTGGAAACCCCGAGAATCGTAAGGCCTCCGTACTCCCTGTGGATGCGGCGGATCGTTTCAAGCGTCACCATCGCCGCCTTTGGATCGGAACTGATGGTCATGGCCAGTCCGTCAATCAGAATATCACTGCGGCTGATGCCGTATCTGTCAGCGGCTTCGTAAATCTTTTCCGCTGCCGCGATCCGTCCTTCCGCGGTTTCCGGAATGCCGTTTTCATCCAGACACAGACCGACAAGAACGCCTCCGTATTTCTTCACCAGCGGCATGACGGCATCGATCGTTTCCTGTTTCGCGTTGACGGAGTTGATCAATGGTTTTCCATTATAAATACGCATGCCGGCTTCCAGGACTTTGGGATCGGAGGAATCCAGCTGCAGCGGCAGAGAGGTTACGCTTTGAAGCCGGCTGATGAGCTGACACATGATTTCCTTTTCATCAATATCTGGAAGGCCGACATTCACATCAAGAATCGAAGCGCCGGCATCTTCCTGGGCAAGCGCTTCGGAAAGAATATAGTTATAGTCCTTCTCCCGCAGTGCCTGCTGGAATCTCTTCTTGCCGGTCGGATTGATCCGCTCGCCGATCACTGCCGGTTTCTTCCCGATCTCAACCATCATGGAACCGGATGTCACAAAGGTGCGGCGGCGGTTATGACAGGGAGAAAACGGTACGGTTTTCACAGCGGCAATCTCGGCCCGGATATGATCCGGCGTCGTTCCGCAGCATCCCCCTGCCGCGCTGATCCCGCAGGCCGCGATTTCCTTCATGAGAGCAGCGAATTCCTGCGGCTGAACATCATAGACCGTCTGACCCAGACGGTTGGTACGGGGAAGCCCCGCATTGGGATTGACCAGCAGCGGCACATTTACCACCGACGCCAGCCGCTTTACCACCGGAATCATCTGCCTGGGGCCAAGGGAGCAGTTAAGACCGAAGCCGTCCACCCCAAGTCCTTCCATCATCACCGCGGCTGCCTCACAGCTGCCTCCGGTCAGAAGCTGGCCCTTTTCATCAAAGGTCATGGTCACAAACACCGGCAGACTGCTGTTTTCCTTTGCGGCAAGCACGGCTGCCTTGGCTTCCATCGTATCGGTCATGGTTTCGATCAGAACCAGATCCGCTCCGGCTTTTTCACCCGCCCGGATCGTTTCCGCAAACGCGCTGACCGCATCTTCAAAGGCAAGATCACCCATCGGCTCCAGAAGCTTTCCGGTCGGACCGATATCAACCGCCACATAGGCATCGTCCTCCCGCCCTGCCAGCTCTCTTGCCTTGCGGCAGATTGTGATGGCGGCTGTGGTGATTTCCTCCACCTGGCCGGGAAAATGAAAACGGGTCGTGCCGAAGGTATTCGCGTTGACAATATGGCTTCCGGCCTCAAAATAAGCCCGGTTCAGATCCATCACTTCTTCCGGATGCGTCAGATTCCACGTGTCGGGCATTTCCCCGCCTTTCAGGCCTTTTGCCTGCAGAATCGTTCCGCTTCCGCCATCAAAAAACAGGATTTCCTTTCCGATCCGTTCCTTCAGTGGTTTTCTCATACTTCCCTCCTGTAGCTGCAGTCTTCCCCGCGATCGCAGTTTTCACATCCCGTAAAAAGACAGTCCGGCGGCGTATTGGACAGTCCGATCAAAGCTGTGACAGACTTGGACGGAACCATCAGATACGAGTCCGTCAGAGATACACCGATTGTCCGGGGCATGGAAAGCACCCGGGAAAACAGAAGCTGAACCGAGAGTGAAAGATCCCCGTATCCCGGGGAAAACCGGGGATGGTCATGCTTTCCCTGAGCGAGGGCCTGCTGGTGAATCTCCTGGCACACTTCATTGACATATGCTTCTATCATGGCTGCGCCGGCAGCCTGTACGGCCGCTGCCCGGGCCATTGAAACAGCCGCAGCCCGGCGTTGAATGCGGTCGCATTCCGGTCCAAGCGTCGCGGCGAGAAGGACTGCCTGATCACATCCCTTCAGATTTCTGAAGAGATCCTTCGATTGGATCGTTTCTTCACAGAGGAGAATCGTATCCTCATCCCTAAACGCGATGGGAACCACCTGCTGTACGTGGCGGGGAAGGCATCTGGATTCAAGTTCCGCGCATACTTCTTCCACCAGCCGTTCCGCTTCCTCACTGACCCCGTCCTTTTTCCGGCAGCCAAGATATCTCAGAACTTCCTTCCGGGGAATGGGTTTCATTTCAGCAGTTCCGAGAGATTGGCAAGAATTCCTGCCGCGACTTCCGGCTTGTTCATGGAATAGACATGGATGTGACGGACATCATTTGCGATCAGATCAATGATCTGGGCGGCCGCGTACACGATGCCGGCCTGCTTCATGGCATCCGGATTCCCGCCGAACCGGTCCACAATTGCCAGAAAACGCTCCGGCACATGGGTTCCGGACAGTTCCACCGAGCGGCCGAGCTGTCTTGCGTTGGTGATCGGCATGATGCCTGGAAGAACCGGAACCGTTATCCCGATTTCGCGGATCTGCCAAAGGAACCGGTAGAACAGATCATTGTCAAAAAACATCTGGGTGGTCAGAAAGTCCACGCCGGCATCCACCTTCTCCTTCAGATACTTCAGGTCCTCACTCCGGCTTGCGCTTTCCACATGACCTTCCGGATAACAGGCGGCACCGATACAGATTTCCTTGTCATAGGAGCGGATATCCCTGATGAGATCCACCGCGTGTTCATAATCCTTGTTCTGTCTTCCATCCTTTGGAAGATCCCCCCGCAGGGCCATGACATTGTCGAGCCCGGATGCCCTGAGTTCTTCAAGATGTTCATGAATGGTTGCGCGGGTTTCCCCCACACAGGTCAGATGAGGCAGTACCGTCACTCTGTTTTTTTCATACAGAGACGCCGCGACCTCGGTTGTCAGCCTGGATGTGGATCCCCCGGCGCCATAGGTGACGCTCATGAAAGCAGGCTTCAGAGCCGCAATCGCTCCGGCGGCCTCGAGGACTCCTTCCATTCCTTCCTGCTTTTTCGGAGGGAATACTTCAAAGCTGATCGTAATGTCGTTCTGTTTCAGGATGTCAATGACTTTCATGGCACTCTCCTTCCGCACCTTTTTTCGCTCTTATTACAGAAAACTGTCTGAGTCTCAATTGGAAGAGACAGTCAGTTCATACATCATGATTCCCCCCGCAACCGCCACATTCAGCGATTCAAATCCCTTCATTTCGATCCGTACCCGCTGGTCTGCCGCTTCCTGCAGCTGCGGGCTGACACCGCTGCCCTCATTGCCAAGAATCAAAGCGTGTCTTTCCGGGTGAATCAGTTTTCTGAGCGAAACCGCCTCCTGCAGTGTGGTCGCGATTACCGTAACCCCTTCTTTCTGCAGATCCCTGCACAGCTTCGAAAGATCGGTACGGATCAAAGGGATATGAAACAGCGCTCCCTGGGTGCTGCGGATCACCTTTTCATTATAGAAATCACAGGTTTCCGGGGAACAGTATACCGCGTCATACTGAAAACTCATGGCGGTACGGATCAGTGTCCCAAGATTGCCCGGATCCTGTACGCCATCCAGAATCAGAAGACGGTTTTTTTCAACGGGATGAAGCGGTTCCATCCGGCAGACTGCCATGACACTGGGCGCGGAAACATTCGCGGAAAGCTTTGCCAGTACTGCAGCGGACACCTCCGTAAAGGGAACTTCATCGGAAGAAAAGGTATCGTCGACGGATAGAATCCGTTCTACGATTCCAGCCCGCAGGGCTTCCTGAACAAGGTGTTCTCCCTCGACACAGAAAAGACCGGTTCTGTCCCGTTCCTTTTTCCGGTTCAGTTTTGACCAGGCCTTGATTTTCGGGTTATTCACCGAATCGATTCTTTCCATGCGCGCTGCCCTCTGTCAGTCCTGTTCCGCATTTCTGAACAGATAGGATCCGATCCGGACCATGTTCGATCCACAGGCAAGCGCTGTCTGATAATCATCACTCATTCCCATGGAAAGAATATGGATCCCTTCCTCTTTTTCTCTAAGGCGCTCGTAAAGACCGCGGGCTTGTTCAAACACCCGTCTGATCTCTGCCTCATCCTCGGTATGAGGTCCCATGGTCATGATGCCGTCAATTCTCAGATGTTCCAGCTTCCGGCATTCTTCCAGCATGGGTTCCGCCTCTTCTTCCAGAAGACCGGTCTTATTGGTATCCTCTGAAGCCAAGTGAAACTCGAGAAGACAGGGAACGGTTTTTCCGATCTTCGCCGCCTCTTTCTCAATGACCTGGGCGAGCCGCAGTGAATCCAGTGACTGAATGCAGGAAACATACGGAAGCACCGCCTTCACCTTGTTGCGCTGAAGATGGCCGATGAAATGCCAGGAAATATCCTGCGGCAGCTGCTGTGCCTTGGTACACAGCTCCGCCGCGTGATTCTCCCCGAACACCCGCTGTCCAAGATCATAAGCCGCCTGGATTTCTTCACAGGTGTGTTTTTTGGAAACCGCGCACAGCTCGGCGCGGCCGTTCAGTTGTTCCTTTACCCTCAGGTAATGCTCTTTATCAAACATGTGATCATTATACTTCACATGATATAATGGCGTCATGAACAAACCATCTATTTCAAAGGAAAATCTTCGTTGGTTTCTCGCCATTCTCGCGCTTGTGATCGGAACGGTCTCTCTGACCATGACCCTGCTCTCCCGCCAGCTGGAGTCAAAGACGGAAACCGAGCCTACCGCGGACAGCCAGTTCTGGGTAGATAAGGAACAGATCAATGTCATTAATGTCCTGGCGGCCGGGGCGGTTGTGCCGCATGGAATCGAGGAAGATGGAAGCCAGGCGTTCAGCAGTCTTGAAAAAGTCATCAAGAACTATGATATGGCGGCGGTTTCCGCCCATGCCCTGGCCGGGACGGATCTTTCCACTGCCTTCGCCGATCGCTTCTATCCCAACGGCTTTACGATGTGCGGTCTGGCTTATCCGGAGGTCTTCTCCCATGGCAAGGAGGCAGTCGATCAGGCGATCTCCTACTGGACGGACTCACGGATGCGGATCAGCGGAATCAACACCTCCACCGATGCCCGGAACCAGCTTCGCATTGCTGAAGAAAACGGCGTCTCGGCAGTCTATCTGTCCTATACCGATGTTCTTACCGATCCATTGCCGGAGAATGAAGCATATCTTGTTAATCTGTATGATGATGAGAAAACGCCGCAGTTTGTCAGTAAGGCTGCGGACCTCGCGGATATCGTGATCGTATCCATCTGCTGGAAAGGCGATCAGGGCGAACTTCCATCCCAGCGGGAGATCCAGATTGCCAATGCCCTTGCGGATGCGGGTGCCTCCATTATCATCGGCAGTTCGGAAAACGCCGTTCAGCCGGTTTCCTGGATCGACGATACCCTGGTGTTCTGGTCTCTCGGCAATCTCTTCAGTCAGAGTGAAACCACGGAAGACAGGATCGGAGCGCTTGGAGCCGTAACCGTTACGGAAACCATAACCGGCAGTCAGAGAAGAATCGAACTCACCAATCCCAGAGTGGATCTGGTATATACCTCTGAAACAAAAGACGGCTGGAAAACCGGGTTTCTGAACAAAACGGAAGCCACGGAAGAAGCGGACACAAAAAAGCTGTATGAATCATACAGCAGTATCATGCATCGTCTCGATGACAGTATCCGGATCGGAGGTCTGGGCTGAACTCAAGACTGAGACTGTACCTCAGAAGGGGGATCCGAAATGGTTCCCCTTCTTTTCAGAAACGGATGAAGATATTTCAGCATCAGAAACAGAATCAGCGCCTCAAACGGAAGCAGGATGGTATTCTTGACTACCGAAACCGAAGCGAAGTAGAGGAAAGACTGGGAGTAAAGCATGGAACTCCACAGCGATCCAAGAAGCACATTGATGAGGTAATTGATGATCGCCTTGGTCGCAAGAATTCTTGGAAAAGTCGGCTTCTGCCGATACAGCATCAGGCCGTAGATCAGTCCGGAAAGCACCTTGCTCAGGGTATAGCCGGGAAAATACGGGCCGAAGCCGGAAGTGATCACGCCCAGAAAATCCGCGATGACGCCGCACACCATCGCCGCTGACGGGCCGACAATCATACCCAGGATGGCGAATGGAATATACGAAAACATGATGTTCAGGTTTTCCGAAACCGGAATCCGGAATCCGTTCAGAATGATCTGAAGCGCAACCAGAAACCCCATGATCGCAAGATACTTGATTTTTCTGAATTTCCGCCAGGAAGACAGCCAGTATTCTTTTGAAAACATAAAAATCTCCTTTCTTCACTGAACCTTTCACCTTCAGGCAGAAAGAAGATTTCTTTCGCACATCAGGGAAGTAGCGCAACCGCAAGCAATCGCTTTTCGTCCGGAAGGTCCCACTCTTCCGGCACTTGACGCTGCATCACTTATGTATTCAGAGTAGCAGGACTCAAACAAATGTCAATTGCCTTTTCAGCGCAGAAGGAATCAGGTAGAATTTGCAATGATGAAAACACTTCGAATTCTATGTGACCCGGATACGCGTCTCAATCCGCAGGATCGTCTTTCCATTGTGCCGGTCTACGCGGTAAAAGGCTTCAGCACAGCCGGGGTAAAGGAGTTGTCCCCTGACTCTTTCATCAGTGATCCATATGGCCTTTTCGTCAACCGCCTGTTTCACGAAGAGGAACTTTCACTTCTGAAACAGTTTCTGAAAAGCCCGCTGGTGCTTCAGGCGGAGACCATCAGCTTTGCGGATCCTGCGGTCCTTTCCTTTGCGGACCGTTCCCTGAGAGAACGGCTGATCTATCGGCCGGAAACCCTGATGACAAATGCGGCGGACGCGCGGTTCTGGCTTTCTGCCGGCATCCATGCCGTTTCCATCTCACCGGTTCTTACCGAAGAAGAAACCCTGGATCTCATTCGGAATGTCCATCCCTCAGAAGTCATGATCCATGGACACCTTCTGCTTTCCGTTTCCGCCCGCAGGCTGATCAGCGCCTGGCTGGAAAAATACGGGATGGATACGGACATCGCTTCTTCAAGGAATCTGTTCATCGAGGAGGTTTCCCGCTCGGAAAAGCTTCCAATCATGGAAGCCCCCTATGGGACGATGATCTATTCGGATACCTGCATGTGCTGCTTTGAACGGATTTCAGAATTCGCTGATAATGGCGCGGAGAATTTTTTCATGAACGGGGCTTTTCTGAGCCCGCAGGATATTAATGAGGCCGCTTCCATCTATGCCGGACTGCTTTCCGGATCGGATGTCGCAAACCTGGCGGAAGCGTACCGGAAAAAAAGACCATATTGTTCGGAGGGGTTCTATGACCGCAGCACCATTCTCTAAACCGGAGCTGTTAGCTCCTGCCGGAGATCTGCTCCGGGCAAAAACCGCGATTCTCTATGGCGCCGATGCGGTATACCTTGGCGGAAAGAAATACAGCCTGCGAAGCCGGGCCGGCAATTTCTCCATGGCGGATATCCGGGAAGCCTGTGCTTTTGCCCATGACCATGGCAGCCATATCCACGTGACCGTCAATGAAATCCCTCACGCTCATGACCTCGAAGGGATTGAGGAATATCTTCACGAGCTGCAGGAATGCGGTGTTACAGCCATCATCGCCGCAAGTCCCGCGATCATGCGGCTTGCCAAGGAAACCACCTCTCTGCAGGTACACTGCAGCACCCAGATGTCGATCACCAATTCCGCCGCCGCGAAACTGCTTCATACTCTGACCGGATGCGACCGGATCGTACCTGGCCGGGAGTGCAGCCTTTCGGATATTCGAACCATTGTAAAGGAAACCGGTCTTGAGATTGAGGTATTCATCCATGGCGGGATGTGTGTCAACTACAGCGGCCGCTGTATTCTCTCCAATCAGATGACGCTGCGGGATGCCAACCGGGGCGGATGCGCCCAGTCCTGCCGATGGCATTACCGCCTCTATGAAAATGATATGGAACGAAGCAGAGAGGATGCCCTGTTTACGATGGGATCCAGGGATCTCTGTGCCGCCTCTTTGCTTTATGAACTGATGGAGGCAGGCGCCGCATCCTTTAAAATCGAGGGCCGAATGAAAACCGAGTTCTATGTCGCTTCCATTGTACGTGCTTACCGGTCTTTGATTGATGATCTCTTTGAAAACCATGGCGTACTGAGCGAAGAAGCCCTTATGGAACACGAAAGAGAACTCCTATTGGCTCAGAACCGGGAAACCTGCAAGGGAAATTATGAAGGGATCGGGGGAAGCGAATCCATCATCTATCACGAGCATACCGACGCGGATGTAAATCACGTCTTCCTCGGTACGGTTGTCGGAACCTTTGAGAACGGCTTTATTCTGGAGACAAGAAATCCGTTTTCTGTCGGGGACGTCATGGAAATCATGGAGCCGGCTCAGCCAACCCGCCGGTTTGTCATTACAGAGATGGAAGACAGTGAAACCGGTCCGATTGAAAAGAGCAGAGTTCCGATGCGGCATATCAGAATTCAATCAGACTGTCATCCAGCCATCGGTTCACTGGTTCGAAAGGGGATTCTATGATTCTGGAAGGAAAAATATCCGTCAAGGCAGCGATTCTCGGAAAGAAAAGAGAAGTCAATGTCATTTACTGTGAAAAAGGAAGACATGACCGCGAGATCGGATTCATTCTGGCTCAGGCAGAAAAAAACAGGATTCCGGTGGAATTCAGAAACCGAGCGGAGCTGGACGGGATGGCTGAAGGAAAAACCCATGGCGGAATCCTGTGTGAGGCGGGAACGCGCAGGCCGGATGATGAAAACGTTCTCTTTGAATCTGGCCTTCCGTTTGTCTGTGTCCTTGAGGGAGCGGAGGATCCGTTCAACCTTGGCTATGTGATCCGCTCTCTGTATGCCGGAGGATGCACCGGTCTGATTCTGCGGAAAAGAAACTGGGAAAACGCGGACCCCGTGATTCTGCGCTCCAGCGCCGGGGCCTATGACTTTCTTCCGATCATTGAAAGTGAGGATCCCGCTTCCTTGATTCATAAGTGCCGCAGGCATGGCATGAAGGCCTATGCCGCCATGCGCAAGGACGCGAAGGTATACAGTGACTGTGACTGCACCGTCCCGGTGCTTCTTGCCATCGGGGGTGAAATGCGGGGGCTTTCCCGGGCGGTGCTGGATGCCTGCGATGAGAATCTCTACATCCCCTATGGGAATGATTTCCGCAATGCATTGAATGCCTCTTCCGCCGCATCCATTCTCGCATTTGAAGTACTCCGCCAGCGCCGAAAAGCCGGCATCTGAAATGCATTGTCACAGCTTGTCTGATAAAATAAAACGCATGATGAGGAGGTACCTTTCATGAGATTCGCAAAGGATTCCGCTTCCATCGTTCCTCTGAAGGATACGGTGTTTGCCGTAGCCAGAAGAGCGAAGGAAGACATGGCCGCAAACGGGGATCAGGTCATTGACGCCACCATCGGATCCCTGATTTCCGAAGACGGGAAATTTGTCGCGCTGAACAGCGTTTTCCGTCATTATGATGAAATTGATGATGTGATCAAAGCGTCCTACGCTTCCGGGATGATCGGCAATCCTTCCTACCGGAAACAGGTATACAGCTGGATCCTTGGAAAAGCCGATCTCGCCCTTTCTCATTCCGTCATCGCGACTCCTGGCGGCACCGGTGCCGTGTCCGCTGCCATGATGTCCTTTCTCGACGAGGGTCAGACCGTCATTGTGCCGGAGATCGGATGGATCTCGTACGACCTGATGGCGGCCCAGTACAATCTGAAGGCCCTGCACTATGAACTGTTTGACGGGGACCGCTTCGATCTTGCCTCGTTTGAGAAAACGATTCAGGAAGCGCAGAAAACCCAGGACCGGGTGGTGGCTGTCATCAACGACCCCTGCCACAATCCGACCGGCTATACCCTGAGCAGTGAGGAATGGGCTGAAATCATCGCGATATTGAACAGGGCATCCGAAAAAGGGCCTGTCATTCTGATCAATGACATCGCCTATATCGACTATTCCTTCCACCTTTCCTCGGTCCGTGACTATCTGACCCTGTTCAATGGGTTTTCAGATGGCGTCATGGCCGTGATTGCCTTCTCCACTTCAAAGACCCTCACCTCCTATGGACTGCGGTGCGGGGCCGCGATTCTTCTCGCCCGCAATGAAACGGATGTCAGGGATGCCGAAACCGTCATGGAAAAGACAGCCCGGGCCGGATGGTCCAACATCGCCAACGCGGCGATGGAAAACTTTGTCTGGGTCACAACGGAAGGAAAGGAAGCGTATCTGGAAGAGAAACAGAAGTATATTGATCTTCTGAAACAGAGAAGTGATCTCTTTCTGAAGGAAGCCAGGGAGTGTCATCTTCCGATCTATCCGTACCGGGAAGGCTTCTTTATTACGATCAGAGAAAAAGACAATGCCATGGTGGAAAAAATCCATAATGAGCTCATGAACCGCCATATCTATACGGTCACGGTAAACAAAGGAATCCGGGTTGCCATCTGTTCCCTACCGATTCGAAAGATTCAGGGCCTTGCCGCAAAAATCAGAGAAGTCATGGACTTCTGCAGAAAAGGAGAATAATATGCCAGCCGCATCCACACACGCTGAATTCGCAAAGACCGTACTGGAATCCCTGCCGCTGGAAAAACGGCGGAAGATCACAAATCTTTCCATGTACTATCTTGGATCTCAGGGTCCGGATCTGCTGTTCTTCAGCCGATACATGTTTCTGCCAGGATCCCTTCACCGTTACGGCAACATGATGCACAGCGGAAAAGTCCGCGAAGTAATCCATTATTTTGACCGTCATTGCGTGACCATGAGCCTGCGAAGTTATTTTTACGGCTATCTTACCCACTATGCCCTGGACAGCACGTGTCATGGCATCATCAACGCCTGCGCAAAGAAAGAGAATCTGGAAAAAGGAACGCATGAATCTGAAGCCCATTTCCGCCTGGAGGGTGAGCTGGACGCCTGGACCCTGAATCAAAGCGGCCGCTCCGTTTCCGATTACAATGTATTCTCGATGCTGAAAGTACAGAAAACAGACGCCCAGGAACTAGCGCGTCTTTATCATGATATGTTTCAGAGTGTCTACGGGATTTCCGTCAGTAAGAAAACCCTGGAAGATGCCTGTTACGACTGTGCCCGCATCACCTTCCATCTGAGACCTGGAAAAATCAGATTCTTCATCGCCTCATGGGTGGAGTCAGTCACCCACGCTCCGCGCCTGATTTCCGGAATGATGCTGTATGACAAGGAGGGGGCCTCCCCTTCGGTTCTGAATCTTTCGCATCATCCATGGATCTGGTACGGGGAGTCAAAAAAATCCTATCCTGAACTCTTCGAGGAGGCAAAGACGCTGGCAATGAATCTGTTTGAAAGCCGGGACAACCGGTTCATCCAGAAGAATTTCAACAGTGTTCCCCTTGGTGAAACGATCCTGTGATCCCAGGCGCGGATCATTATTTCTCAGACAGAATCTGAACCGATAAATCAGACGGTACATTCTGATGATTCAGTAATCGTTATGCGGAGTTCCATGGATCGTTCCGTTCAGCAGATAACGCTGGCGGTGATATGGACTGAAGCTCTTAATTCCGTATACTTTTTTGCAAAGGTGTAAAGGAAGGAAACAGTAAAAGGGAGGTCTGACAAGGCAGAAGCAGAAAAGTTTTTGGGAAAACTCACAGAGGATCAGGAAAAGGCTCTGGAAAGCGCAGCTGAGGGAGGCTTGAGTGAAAAGGAACTGTTCCCCAGGCTGGGAGTGGATGAAAAACTGTTCGGAAATTATCTGCGCTCACTCAGGAAAGATACTTCAGTTTTTTCACAGGAAGTGTCTCCGAATGAACTGGCTGCAGTATCCGGCGGTTCAGCCGGGTCACTGAATGATGGTCCGGAATATCATTGTACCGAGACGCTGCATCGGCATATCTATATCATCAAGCGTTCGGATGGTACAACCTTTTTCCCGAACTGTGCCGCAACAGTAGAAGATGGAAGCTGGTGCAGTACCAACGATGCCTGTTATGAGGATGCCATCTGGTACGTGGGAATGCAAAGCTGCCCAAAGGCCTGGGAATAAGCCGCGGATACTTACAGGACGAAATGACAGGAAGGCACCCCGGAAACAACCCGGGGTGTTTTTGCGTGGTTGGACCAACCCGCATTTTCATCCTGTATTCCCTGTAACTTCAGGTTTTTCCAAAAGAAAAGCGGCACTGCCGCCTCTCAGTTATCTGTCTGTCCCCAGTCAGGAATCTCATTTCCTTTATGAATCAGTACGGTTTTCTGATAATCCGTCTGGTTCAGGAAGCGAAGCACCATTTTTTCTTCCTCTTCCGTACAGCCTGCCAGAATCTTCACATCCAGAGTTTTTTTCAGAATGTCCGCAGCCACAACAAGACCGGTAATGGAATAATGGCTCTTTGAGCCGAAGTAGACGGAGACCCCTTCCAGTTCGCCGTTGGTATCCTCAAGATGACCGTAGTCCACTGGATAGATCAGGTTGGCAAATTCAGGATGTCTGTCTCCTTTCTTCCGTGTCACCTTGGCTTCACTGGAAAGATAGAAGGTATCGAGTTTCTGCCAGAAATACGCATTGTTTTCATACTGTGTCATAAAGCACCCCTTTGAGCACAGTCATTATACATTGTTTTTCAAATGATTGTAAAATAATTCAAAGATAATGAAAGCTTTTTCAGAGAGTATGAATCGGAATGCGCAGTTCCCTCAGCAGTTCTTCCACATCATAGATACCGGTCAGATTCATGGAATGAACCACAATCATCAGACAGCCATAGGCGTCACTGGCGGCGTTATGGTGATTCAGTTCCACATTCAGACACTGACACATGTCATCGAGACGATGGTGTTCCAGATTCGGAAACATGATGCGGCTGAGTGCCAGCGTATCAAACCAGCGAAGATGCGGGATCGGTATGCCGCAGTTGAGACAGGCAGCCTTCAGACAGCCCATATCAAACCGGGCATTATGCGCGCAGACCACAGAATCCTCAAAAAACGGCTTCATGTTCCGAAAAACAGAGGGGAATTCCGGCGCGTCCGCGACGTCTTTCGGGGTAATGCCGTGAATCTGCGTATTCCAGTAATTGAATCTGCTCACGTTGACTTCCGGACGGATCAGAGAATAGTAGACCTCCTCCGGGCATCCATCTTCCAGAAGCGAAAGCCCGACCGAACAGACACTGGCCGGCTTTGCGTTGGCAGTTTCAAAATCGATTGCAGTGACTCTCATTCGTGTATATGCTCCAGGGCCATCCGGTAGATATTCTTGATATGTTCATCCGCCATGGAATAATAAACCATTTTGCCGATCTTTCTGGATTTGACCAGCTTGGTCTGCTTCAGGCTCGCGAGCTGATGGGAGATCGCGGACTGACTCATCTGAAGCAGAGCCGCAAGATCGCTGACACAGAGCTCATGGGTGAAAAGAGCACTCATGATCTTGAGTCTTGTGCTGTCTGAAAACATGTTGAAGATCATGGACATATCGTCATATTCATCTTCTTCCACCATGGATCTGCGGCATTCTTCCACCCACTCCGGGTTGACGAGATTCATCTGGGATCACTCTCCTTCCGCCTGACGCTGCGGATTTCCTTGCCCGGGGCGTACAGATTGATATAACGCGCAACGGGCCGCTTGCTGAAAAGTTCGATCGTCTGAACACTTCCATCCGTCAGGGAACAGCTGAGAAGATCCGAGCCGGGATGATACTCATACTGCCATGTCACAAGATCCTCCCAGTAGATAAGGGTACAGATCGATTTGTCCCGGTTATTGTAAAGAACCATGTATTCCGGGGTAAACTGCATCAGCGTGCGATCCGGCATCATCAGAAGCGCAAACACCGAAACAATGCTCAGAATCAGTCCCACCCCGACCCACGGGCCGCGGGTCAGAAAAAGCGCGAGGCCGGCAAGCCCGAGCAGCGTAAGAAAAGCAACCGGCTTGACATGAATGGTATATGGCTGGCGCGCCGGTTCCGGGATATTTCTCGCTTTGATGACCTGTGACTTCATTACACGAGAATTATAGCAGACCTGCATGCTTTTTTCGAAGTCTCTGTCGGAAGGTTCCCGCCCCTTTTCTCCTCATTCAGCGCATATGGTAAAATGCTTTTCGGAACAGACAGGAGAACAGTATGACCAACAGTCCCGTAACATTTGAAATCACCCATGTATGCCGACAATCCGGCGCAAGAACCGGTATCCTGCACACCCCGCACGGGGATGTGGAGACACCGATGTTCATGCCGGTCGGGACGCAGGCGACCGTGAAGTTTCTTTCCCCCGAAGAGCTGTATGACATGCATGCGGGTGTCGTTCTGGCCAATACCTATCATCTCTGGCTGCGCCCGGGTGAAGATATCGTCGCAAAAGCCGGAGGCGTGCAGAAATTCATGAACTACCGGGGACCGATGCTGACGGATTCCGGCGGCTTTCAGGTTTTTTCGCTCGCGGATGTCAGAAAAATAAAGGAAGAAGGCGTCACCTTCAAAAATCCGATCAATGGCGATACGCTGTTTCTTTCCCCTGAAAAATCCATTCAGATACAGAACGCGATCGGTGCCGATATCATCATGTCCTTTGATGAATGCATCCCCTATCCAAGTGAAAGAAAGTATGTCGAGGATTCCATGATGCGCACCCTGCGCTGGGCAGAGCGCGGCAAAGCCGCTCATGCCCGCTCACAGGAGCAGGCATTATTCGGCATCGTCCAGGGCGGAGACCATGAAGACCTTCGCCACTACTGTGCTGAAAAGCTTGTGGAAATGGATTTTCCCGGATATGCGATCGGCGGAACCTCCGTGGGAGAAGACAAGGAAACCATGGTCCGGATGGTCCGTTATTCATCGGAAAAGCTCCCTTATGACAAGCCCCGCTATCTGATGGGAGTCGGTGCCGTCAACGACCTTCTGGAGGCCGTCAGTCTCAATATTGACATGTGCGACTGCGTCCTGCCGACCCGGATCGCAAGACATGGAACTCTGATGACAAGCAATGGACGCATCAATATCCGCAAGGCCATCTACCGGGATGATTTCACCCCGCTGGATGAGAACTGCGACTGCTATTGCTGCAGAAACTATACCAAGGCCTATCTGAATCATCTCTTCCGCTGCAATGAAGGGTTCGGAACCCGGCTGATGTCCATTCACAATGTCCGCTTCCTGATCCATCTGATGGAAGAGACAAGAAAGGCCATCCGGGAAGACCGGTTCGATGATTTCAAAAAGGAAACACTCGCTTCCATGAAATTTGATGAGCGGGGATTCTGAAAACAAAGTTCCTGATAGATCATCAGAAAAGAGGATTCCGCGGAATGGCGATCCTCTTTCTTTTTT
>CAMNFS010000021.1 GCA_946537255.1 uncultured Erysipelotrichaceae bacterium | reverse complement strand
AGCCGCTGAACCCGTCCATCCTGCGTCTTGTCAAGATGACCATTGACGGTGCCCACAAGAATGGCAAGTGGTGCGGTATGTGCGGTGAAATGGCAGGCGATGAGCTTGCAGCGCCGCTGCTTCTCGGACTTGGACTGGATGAGTTCTCGATGAGTGCAACCTCGATTCTGCGTGCCCGTCAGCTGATCAATTCGCTCAGCTATGCCGAGATGCAGGATATGGCTGCCAAAGCATTGAACTGTGATACTGCTGAGGAAGTCAACGAGCTTGTAAAATCAGTAGTAAAGTAATCCCTGTTCAGGGTATAATCCTGAGGTGTAGAAACTGCACCTCAGGATTTTTTTATGGATAAGAGAACAAGTATTCTGTTTATTTCCAGCACCGGCGGTCATCTTTCGGAGCTGCTTCAGCTTTCCGATCTGTTCGGGCGCTGTGACTACCGCATTATCACGGAAGACAATCCTTCCAATCTTTCCCTGCGGGAAAAATACGGAAAAGACCGGGTGGCTTTTGTGCCCTATGGCAGTAAGTCGCAGCCGCTGACCTACGCATTTCATTTTTCCGCCAATATTCTGAAGTCTCTGTATTATTTCCGGAAGTGGAAACCGGATGTGATCATTACCACCGGCACGCATACCGCGGTTCCGATGTGCAGAATTGCCCATGCCTTTGGGAAAAAGGTGATCTGGATAGAAACAGTGGCCAACGCGACAACGCCGACAATGGCGGGAAAGATGATCTACCCGATCGCGGATCTCTTTATCGTTCAGTGGGAAAGCATGCTTGAGGTATATCCTGATGCGGTGTACGGAGGTTTTATTTTCTGATGATACTCGTGACGCTTGGAACCAATGACAAACCGTTTGACCGACTGATTCAGGCGGTTGAAAAAGCAGTGAAGGACGGATTGATTCAGGAAGAGGTTGTCGTACAGTCCGGTTTTACAAAATACGAAAGCGATGCGGTAAAAATCTTTCCGTATATTGACCGGGATCAGTTTGCGGCCTATATGAACCAGTGCGATCTTGTCATATGCCATGGCGGGGCTGGAACGATTTTCACGGCTCTTTCCCTTGGCAAGACCGTGCTTGCGGCCGCAAGAAGACAGGCGTATGGCGAGCATGTCAATGATCATCAGACCCAGCTTCTGGAGGCGTTTGAAAAGGACGGATACCTGATCTACATGAAGGATCTCAGTGATATCTCTCCGTATCTGAAAAGGGCAGAGACCTTTCATCCAAGACCCTGGAAAAGTCATACGAAAGAGATGGTTTCTCTCATTGAAACCTGGATCGACCGGAATGTACGGAAATGAAAAAGCGGCGTCTGCCGCTTTCAGCGTATATAGGGACAGGTGCTTTCCACATAGAATTCCTGCAGGTCATCAAGGCGCACGCAGCCAAGGCTTCTTCCGTACACACACCCGCAGTCAATATGCAGAAGATTCTTTCCGTGCGCGATTTTTCCCTCATACTGTCTGCCGTACAGAAAGGTGGGAAGGTGACCGACAATCATCGTGACATCCTCGAAGGGATTGTCATTGAGACCGATATGCGGCCAGATCAGATCATAGACGGGGACTTCTGAAATATGAATGCCTTTTCTGCAGAAACTTCCAAGTCCGGCATGGACAATCAGGAATTTTCGGCCGAACACTTCGAGCTCCTGATAGTAGCGCTCGTTTTTTTCGAGATATTCCTCAATGTCATAACAGACCGGAAAGTCCAGATCCATGAACTGGTCCGCGGTAATACTGCCGCCGTTGAAATGAATCCAGGTGCGGAAATCATTTCCGAGCCAGAACAGGTGAGAGGCATGCTTTTTTCCTTTGATCAGATCCGGAATGTATTTCAGAAGCCAGCTGTCATGATTTCCGAAAATGAGATGGGCATTCTTCATTGCCATGATGGTCCGAAGAAGACGCATCGGTTCCCTGCCGCGGTCACAGACGTCACCGGCGATGTAAAGCTCGTCATAGTCGCTGAAATGGATTTTATCAAGCATGGCCAGAAATTCCTCACAGCAGCCATGCATATCACTGATTACATATACTGACATGTTACCTCTTTGCGCATGAGCATTCTATCACGCCCGGGGTATCTGTTCACTCCTTCACAATTGCATGGCTGTCTGCTATAATACTCAAGTCAAAAATTGAAAGAAGGATGTAATACACTATGGGAAGAGCTCATGAGGTGCGTGCTGCCGCGATGGCGAAGACAGCCGCGATGAAATCAAAACTCTATTCACGCTACGGAAAGGAACTGTATATTGCGGCGAAGTCCGGTGTTCCTGATCCGGACATGAATCTTGCCCTTGCCCGCAAGATCAAGGAAGCCAAGTCGAACCAGGTTCCTGCCGATGTTATCAAACGCGCAATTGACAAGGCAAAAGGCGGCGGAGGAGAAGACTATACGGAATGCCGGTACGAAGGGTTCGGTCCTGGAAACAGCACCGTAATTGTCGACTGTCTGACCGATAACACCAACCGTGCCTATACCGAAGTCAAGACGGTATTCAACAAGTGCAAGGGAGCCAAGCTGGCGAATGCCGGCGCTGTCAGTTTCAACTATGAACAGTGCGGTCTCTTCTATTTCCCGTACGAGGATGAAGAGGGCATGCTGGATGCCCTGATGGAAGCGGATGTCGATGTTCTTGACCTTTCGGTGGAAGACGGCATCATGATGGTCAAGACTGCCTTTGCGGATTTCTCCAAGGCTCAGGACGCGATTGAAAAGGTAGTTCCGGGTGTGGAGTTTGATACCTGTGAAGTGACGATGCTGCCGAATGAGTACGTTACGCTCAGTGATCCGGAAGAGATCGAAGCATACAATAAGCTGATGACGATGCTCAATGACGCGGATGATGTAAACAAGGTTTACACAAACGTTCAGATTGCGGAATAATAAAAGACAGGGAAACCTGTCTTTTTTACAAACGGAGGACTGAAATGAAGCGAGTCATTACCTATGGGACCTATGATCTTCTGCACTGGGGACATATCCGTCTGCTGCAGAGAGCGAAAGCACTTGGTGACTATCTGATCGTCGGACTTTCATCCGATGAGTTCAATGCCGGAAAAAACAAAACCGCCTATCACCCTTACGAAGAACGCAAAGCCATGCTGGAGGCAATTCGATATGTGGATCTTGTGATTCCGGAGAATACCTGGGAACAGAAGATCAGTGATATCAGGGAATTCCGTGTTGATACTTTTGTGATGGGGGATGACTGGGAAGGAAAGTTTGATGAACTGAAGGAATACTGCGAAGTCATCTATCTTCCAAGAACCGCCGGCATATCAACCACCAAGATCAAAGAGGATCTTGAACGGCTTGGCCGTTCAGTCTGAATTCTTTACATACAGGGCGCCGCCGATTTCTCTTCTGAGAATCTCGCGGCGTTTTTCTTCTTCAAAGACGGAAGTGTAAAGCAGTGCGCTGCGGAATTCCATTTCCCGCCATGGCCAGGGAATCCGGGCAAACCGGCTGGCGATATGCACCTCTTTTTTCCGCATTTCATGAAGCCAGCTTTTTCCTTTTTCATTGAAGGCGAGCACATGCAGAGTGTCATACTTCGGAAGCCTGCGGACTTCTTCCCTCCGCACCTGCATCATGGCCTGCAGGCATGTGCGCCGGATGCGGCTTGCGGTATATCGGAAGGTAATACTGTTCGTGAGAAACTCGTTCCATGTTGCGGATTTTTTTGCCTGCTCCTTCAGATGGTTTTCAATGCCTTCGGAAAACAGCAGATATTCCGAAAGAACCGAACGGTCTGTCATCAGCAGGGCGGTGCGCAGATACGGATAGTATCGGTCCATCCAGGGAATGAACTCCTCCTGCAGCTCCGTCATTACGGTCGTATTCTGTATGGAACGGTGTTCCCGAAGCGCCTTGCGGATCGCAAGAGCGGAACTGATTTCCTTCAGCTCGGTATCGGAATAGTCACTGGTTCTCGGGATCAGTACGGGAATCATATCCGTACCGGCAATTTCCTTCAGATAGCAGACCGCGAGAATATCATTCGGTTTCATGGACGTGGTGAGCAGGCTGTAGGCTTTCGGAAAGGCCATTCCGGCATCGAGATTCTCATGAAGATGATCCGGGTTGACAGGAGTTTCCGCGATTTCCAGAAGATTATCGAGATTGGCGCATTCACTGCCGAAGGCAATGTGTGTCGCCCCGGCCAGTTTCATCGTCTCCACGGCACCATGGGCGAAAACGGTTGCGGACTGCGTGGAAAACAGATAGGGAAGACTGATTACAATATCAGCTCCGTTCCTGACGGCTGCCTCAGCGCGTCTTGTCCGGTCACATACAGCCGGTTCTCCCCGCTGAACAAAGTTTCCGGACATGACCGCCATCATCACATCGCATCCGCTTTTTCTTCTTGCCTCCTCGATATGATACCGGTGCCCCTCATGAAAGGGGTTGTACTCCGCCGCAAATGCACAGACTTTCATATAGATCATCCTTTCCCGTGTAATCCTCAGTATATAATAAGAACAGATAAAGGAGTCAGAATCATATGAGCAGGATTACCTATCATATTTACCGGCCGGAAAAGAATCCTGCCGGAGTTGTTGCGATTGTTCACGGCATGGCGGAGCACAGCGGACGCTATCAGGATTTTGCGGAATATCTTTCGGATCAGGGCTACGGAGTCATAACCTATGATCTGCCCGGACACGGGGAAGACAGCGAGGAGAAGGGATACTTCGGACGGAAAAAGGGCTGGGACCTTCTGGTCAACAGCGCGGTTTCAGCGGTCCGCAAGGCAAAAAAGGAATTTCCGGAGGTGCCGGTATTTCTGTTCGGTCATTCCATGGGATCCATGATCTGCCGGTGTTTCCTGCAGCTGCATGACAAGGAAATCGATGGATTGATTCTTTCCGGCGCTCCCAACTGGCAGAAAGCCGGCAAAGCCGGCATCGGAGTTGGCAAGGCGATCCGAGTACTGCGAGGACCGAAGGGCCATTCCCGGCTCATGGATCAGCTGGTAACCGGGAATTTCAACCGTTCCATAAAAAACGCCCAGACTCCGGTTGACTGGATCTCCTACAATTCGGAAAATGTCAGAAACTATCTGCGGGATGAACTGAGCGGATTCGGCTTCACGGTCAATGGATATATTGATGAACTTCAGGGAATGGAGCAGATGCATGACACTTCACTGTACCGCTGCCGCCGTCCGGACCTGCCGATTGCTTTTTTCGCCGGGGAGGATGATCCGTGTACCGGCGGAGAGAAGGGATGGCTGGATTCGATCAATACGCTGAAAACGGCGGGATATACGGATATCTTTGACAGACGTTATCCGCACATGCGCCATGAAATTCTGAACGAAACCGGAAGAAGAAACGTCTATTCCGATATTGCGGACTGGATCGCTCAGACGGGCAAAGTGAAAAAGAGTTGATTTTGCGTTCTCTTTTGCTATAATAATGAGCGCTGACGAGAGGGTGATACAGCTGTGATCTGGACGTTATCTGAACTGATCCGCAATCCGCATGTCGTGATTGACGAGGATGTACAAATTGACCCGGAGGTGTTCCGCAGCAACAGCCGCATCAATTCCGTGACGGATGTCCATGTGTCCGGAAGAGGTATGCTGGAAGGAACGGAACGGTTTTATGCGGAGTTTACAGTGACCGGTACCATGCTGTGTCCGGATGCGATCAGCAATAAGGAAATCCGCGTCCCTCTTGAAACCGACTGCCAGGAACTCTATTCCTTTAACGGAACGGAGGATGACAGTGCCCGCTGGGCGGAACGGGATGAAGTGGATCTGCGGCCGGCAGTGATCGATGCGATCATGATGGAGGTTCCGCTTCAGGCTACGGAAACCAGCGAAGAGGATTACCCAAGCGGGGAAGGCTGGAGGGTGATCAGCGAAGAAGAATATGAGAAGAGCCGGAAGGAAGCGATCGATCCGCGCCTGGCGAAGCTCAAGGAATTTAGACAGGATTAGGAGGTGTCAGGCAGATGGCAGTACAGCAGAGAAGAAATTCCAAGACCAGAAGAGATAAGAGACGCACACATTACAAGCTCGCGACTCCGACACTCGTCCGGTGCCCGGAATGCGGTGCCTTCAAGCAGCCGCATCATGCATGCCCGAAGTGCGGTTCTACCGGCGCAAAGGCAAAGGCTTAATCTGCAGTATCATTGGATACTGCTTTTTTTATGCAATCCAAAAGACTGCAGAATGAAATATGACAGATTATGGCCTGGCATTTTCCCGCGCTCTGAAGAGGAAGATCTGCCCTGAGCGGGGAGTGAAGGTGGCGGCAGGAATGCTGCATAAAACGGCTGTCAGATCCAGGACAGACAGTTCTCACTTTGCTTTCCTTACGGTCAGGCATTCTCTGCCGTTGGTTCTGTGGTATTAAAAGGATTCTGTCTGAAAGGAGCGTGAACCGTGACTGAAAAATATACATGCATGGAACCCTGCCGAATCCGGGTTCTTTCTGAAAATGAATATCCGCTTCTGAAGAAGTTCCTGTATCTCGCTGTTTTTGTTCCGGAAGGGATGACACCGCCTGAGGAAGAGATTACGGAACTGCCGGAGATGCGGGTGTATACGGATGACTTTGGAAAACGGAAGGGAGATTACTGCCTTGCGGCGGAGTGTGATGGCGAAGTGGTCGGTCTGGTATGGACAAGAATCATGAATGACTATGGCCATGTGGATGACAGAACACCTTCCTTTGCGATCTCTCTTCTGCCGGAATTCCGGGGCAGAGGGATCGGTACTGCCATGATGAAGGAGATGCTTCAGACTCTGAAACGGAATGGGTATGAACAGGCATCGCTTTCCGTGCAGAAGGAGAATCATCCGGCGGTAAGCATGTACCGCTCCCTTGGCTTTATCCGCATTGAGGACAGAGGAGAAGAGGATCTCATGATCTGCAGACTCGCATGAGCCAGCAACCGCATTCCTTCGGATAATCCGGGAGTCCGCGAAAAAATTTTCAGAAATCTGACAGACAAAGAGGACAGAAATGAATCTGATTCTCTTTTTTTTCTTGCAATACCCGAGTTCTGTGGTATCTTTGTGGTAGAAAGTGTCACAAAGTGGAGGGAAGTGGAGAGTTTCGGATGTTCATGGGGGAATACAGGCACAGCCTGGACGGAAAAAACCGCTTGATTATCCCGGCCCGCTTCCGTGATGAACTGGGTGATGCTTTCGTTGTCACAAGATATCTCGACGGATGTCTTACGATCTACACGCCTGCGCAATGGGAGAAACTGACCGAACAACTGAGCGCCATTCCGATGACGAACAAAGCCGGTCGTCAGCTGTCCCGTATGTTTCATTCCATGGCAATGGAATGTTCTCCGGATTCCCAGGGGAGAATTCAGCTTCCCCAGTCTCTGATCAAAGCAGCGGAAATCACTAAGAAATGCGCTGTGATCGGAGCAGGAGATCATGTGGAAATCTGGGCTGAGGAAAAGTGGGACGCATACAACGAGATTACCGACGAAGCGTTTGAGGAAGCGGCGGAATCTCTGACGGAGTTTCTTCGCTGATGGAACACAGAAGTGTACTGCTGTATGAGACGATTGATCTTCTGAATGTCAGGCCGGACGGTATTTATGTGGACTGCACGCTTGGAAGAGGGGGACATTCCCTGGAACTGCTGAAGCGGCTGAAGAACGGTCATCTCTATGCCTTTGACAAAGACGAGACAGCAATCAGGGAATCCTCAGAAACGCTGAAGGACTTTGCGGACCGTGTCACACTGATTCACTCGGACTTCCGTGATATCCGCTCGAAACTGGCGGAATACGGAGTGGAAGAGGCGGACGGCGTCATGATGGATCTCGGGGTCAGCTCCCCACAGTTTGACGACCCGGGACGCGGCTTCTCCTATCGCTTTGATGCACCGCTGGACATGCGGATGGATCAGAGCGAAACACTGACTGCCTTTGAGGTAGTGAATGATTATCCGTTTGAGGATCTGGTCCGTATTCTCAGAACCTATGGAGAAGAACCGAATGCAGCACGAATCGCAAGAGCGATCGAACGAAGAAGAAAGGACGGACCGATTGAAACAACCGGACAGCTGGTGGATACCATCCGTTCGGCTCTGCCGGAAAAAATCCTGAGAAAAAAGGGACATCCGGCAAAACAGACCTTCCAGGCAGTGCGGATCGAAGTCAATCATGAACTGGACGCGCTTGAGGAAGGACTGAAGTCAGCCTGTGATCTTCTGAATACAGGCGGACGATGCGCTGTCATTACCTTCCATTCCCTTGAGGATCGGATGGTAAAGACAACTTTTAAAACTCTATCCTCTGCTCCATTTGTGGATCCCCGGCTTCCGCTGAAGGAATCACAAATGGAGCAGGCCTCCTTCTCACTTGTCAACAGACATCCTATAATGGCGGGAGAAAAGGAGATGGAAGAAAACCACAGAGCACACAGCGCCAAGCTGCGGGGGATTGAAAGAATCAAGGGGAAGGATCATGGCAAAAACTGCTAAGAAGAACAAGAAGAAGACACTGCGGCTTCCGACTTTCACAGCCATTTTCTTTTTCGTTTCCGTTCTTTCGTATCTGGCATCCGTACTGTTCCTAAGAACCTACAACAACTCTCTGAGTTCTCAGAAACAGGAAATTGCCGCGAAGATCTCCGCCCTTCAGGTTCAGAACGATGCTGTGGCAGTTGAGGTCAACACCCTGAATAACCGGGAGCGTGTGAATTCCATAGCTGCTGACAATGGACTTTCTCTGGAACAGAACAACATTATTACGATTACCAAGACGGACGGAGAGTAGGGCACGATGAAAAAGCGTGGAACCCGTTCCGTTCTGTACATCTTCATATCGGCATTAGTGGTCATGGCAATGCTTGCTACTAATGTTTTTTTCGTTGCAATCAACAAGATGCATTACCGATCCGGAACGGACCTGCATTCCTACGCGGACGCGGCCAATACGATCAAGGAAACGACAAAAGCACTGCGCGGCAACATCTATACCCGCAACAATACCATCATTTCCGAAGATAACCGTACCTACAACATCATCTGTATCCTTGATGAGAACCGGCTTGCGGTAGAAGGGCAGATCACCTACGTCAAGGACAAGGAAAAAACCGCTTCCGAGCTTGCGAAAATTCTGCGTACCGACAAGGAACGGATTCTGAACTTCCTTTCTCAGGATGTATATCAGACGGAGCTTGGAACTGCGGGCCGCAATCTTTCGGAATCCACAAAAAAGGAAATCGAGGCACTCGGTCTTCCGGGAATCGAATTCACGGACAGCATTCAGCGTGTCTATCCGCTGGGAACGTTCGCCTCGAATCTGATCGGATTCGCCCAGTCGGATGAAACCGGATCAACTATCGGAAAAATGGGAACGGAACTGTATCTCGATACGTATCTTCGGGGAGATGACGGCTACCGGGTCTATCAGGCGGACAAGAACGGATACATTCTTCCGGGAATGAAGGAAGATGTAAAATCCGCGACAAACGGAAACAATGTCTATACCACGCTGGATCAGGAAATCCAGGAAGCGCTGGAAGAATCCTTTCTCATGACAGAAAACCAGTTTCATGCGGAACGCGTCTGGGGAGCGGTCATGGAGGTGGATACCGGAAAGATTCTCGGCTGGGGACAGTATCCAAGCTTTGACCCTAATACCCTCAACATCACGGACTACAACAACTATGGTGCCCAGATTCCGTATGAGCCGGGTTCCACTCTGAAATCCATTACCTGGGGCGCGGCCATCAACGAAGGAGTCTACGACGGGGAAGAAACACTCGACGCGAATGAGTATTACTATGAATGGGACGATGAGCGGAATCCCCACCGGGTGGACTATTCTTCCAGCATGCCGATTACCAATGCCTCGGGAAACAAGTTCGGAATCATTGACTATGACCATGGACTCATGTATTCCTCCAATGTCGTTGCCGCGACCATTCAGACAGAAATTCTGACTCCGGCAAAGCATCTGGAATATCTCAAGGCGTTCGGATTTTTCAAGGCGGTCAAGACAGACGGAATGCCGGAGGAAACCGGAATTCTGAACTTCACCTGGCCGAGCGACAAGCTGGCGCTTTCCTATGGACAGGGTTCAACCGTTACGATGCTGCAGATGCTGCAGGCGTATTCCGCAATCTTCGGTGACGGCCAGATGGTACGGCCGTATTATGTGGAATCGATCCGCGATTCCTATGACACCAACAAACTGCTTTATCAGTCCGAGATCCGCGTCACCGGCAATCCGATCACGGAACAGACCGCACATCAGCTGCAGGGGATTCTCTACCGTACCGTCAATGATGATGACGGAACCGCGAAGTACTACCGTATTCCGGAATGTGAAGTCATCGGCAAGACGGGAACCACGCAGGTGGCGATCAACGGATCGTATCTTTCCGGTTATACCATTGCCTCCTTCATGTGCGGGATGCCTGCGGATGATCCGAAGGTGGCGATCTATTACTGCTTTGAAGCGCCTTACAATCATGATGCCCATTATCATACCGAACCTGTTCAGAACCTTATGAGAAAAACCGCTCTGCGGCTGGGCTTTGCGAATATCGCAGGCGGGGAGGAACAGACCCAGGAGGAAGAAACACCGGAAACACCGGAAGAGGGGGATGAGGAAAAGGAACAGGTTGTACTGACCGCCGGGGCAATGCCGAATCTTACAAATCATACACTGACCTATGCCGGTGAGAAGCTTTCCGGAATCAACGGAACGGTTGTTGTGCTTGGCAACGGCAGTGCCGTCATTGACCAGTATCCTTCCGAAGGAACGCTGGTGGACGGGGGAGAGAAGATCTTCCTGCTGACGGATACCAATTCCTTTGTGATGCCGGATATGACCGGCTGGACCCGTAAGGATGTGACGGCCATGTGGCAGGTGACCCAGTTCGGCTTCCGTCTTCATGGGGAAGGAAAGGTCGTGGAGCAGAATATACCGCCCGGTACCATGATTTCGCGCGGTACGGATATTGAAGTTGAGTTTGAATGAACGGGTAGTGTATAATCTATCCGTTTTCACAGGAGTTCTCTATGATTAACTGTATGATTTCTTTCCTGGCAGGACTGATTGCCGTATTCCTGCTGATGCCGGGACTGATTGACAGACTGAAAAAGCTCAGCTTCAATCAGACGGTCAGTGAGTACAGCCTGCAGGAATATAAGGAAAAAGCAAAGACGCCGATCATGGGCGGGCTGCTGTTCATCATTGTTCCGATCATCATTACGATGGTGTCCCAGATGATTTACGGATTCCGTGCGGATACGGCGATCCTTCTTCTGTCGTTTGCCGGCTATGGGGCGATCGGGTTCATCGATGACTGGCTGATTGCCGTAAGGAAAAACAATGACGGACTTCTGCCGCGCTATAAATTCGCGATGCAGGTTGTACTGGCAGTTGTTATCTATGTTCTGTATGTGCTGAGCGGTGCGGATCTTTCCCTGCGCATACCGTTTGCCAATACCAGCGTCTATCTGGGTGTTTTCTACGCGGCGCTGATTCTGTTCATGTTTGCCGGCAGTTCCAACGCGGTCAATCTGACCGACGGCATGGATGGACTTGCGGCAGGGTGTTCGGTCTTTTCCTTCGCGGTATTTCTGATTCTTTCCCTGCTTGCGAAAAAACCATGTGCCGTATCCTTTTTTGCATCTCTGATCGGTTCCTTGATCGGATATCTTTACTACAACGTCAAGCCGGCCAAGGTGTTCATGGGTGATACCGGATCGCTCGCTCTTGGAGGAGCGCTGGCAGCGGGAGCGCTGATTCTGAATCAGGTGCTTGCCCTGATTGTCATCGGCGGTGTGTTTGTGATTGAAACGCTGTGCGTCATGATCCAGATCGGATCCGTAAAGACGCGGCACAAACGGGTATTTCCGTATACTCCGATTCACTATGCGTTCGTTCTTCCCAAGGAAAAAGGAGGACTGGGCATGGGGGAGGTACAGACGGTCCATCTGTTCTGGCTTGCCTCCGCGGTTTTTGCCGTACTGGGCCTGTTTGTTGCCCTGCACTGATTCATTTTGACAAAAAACCTTTTCCTAACCGGCTATTTTGGTATATAGTTATGATTTGCACGAGGAGAAGGTTTTTTCATGGATACCGAGCGTTTTGACACCACGAATATGCAGGTTCAGATGATCATGGTGATCAAACTGCATCAGCTTCAGAGAGAAACCCTGAGTACACTTTCCTATGGGAGTCTGGAAGCCTATCTGAAGGAAGGCCTCTGGAAGGAGGAAAGCCCGCGCAGTCTTCACGAAGCCGCAGATGCCATTCTTGCGGTAAATGGAAATGATCTTGTGAAATTTCTTGCCCGCAAGGCAGTATTGGATTCAAAATCAGCAAGTCTTTCCGATTTTTCGGATTTAATTGGAGGATAGAGTCATGAGCAGTAAATCGTCAAACAAGAGCCTGGTGCCGTTTTTTGCGGTAGTGTCAGTGGTCGCAGTACTGATCGCTTCCACATTCAACCTGATTAAGAACGGGCTGAATCTCGGTCTCGATCTCGTCGGCGGATTTGAAATCCTGTATGAGGTGACACCGCTGGAAGAGGAAACCGCCCAGGCGAACATTGACATGAGTGCGGTTACCAACTCCATTCAGAAGCGTGTCAATGTGCTCGGCGTCAGTGAGCCGATGATTACGGTGGAAGGAAACAACCGGGTGCGCGTTCAGCTGGCCGGCGTCACAGACCAGGAGAGCGCCCGTGAAATGATCGGAACAACCGCGAATCTGACCTTCCGTGATACCAATGATGAACTGCTTTCCGATTCGTCCATTATTGTGGAAGGCGGTGCTTC
Source organism: uncultured Erysipelotrichaceae bacterium (assembly GCA_946537255.1). Lineage (GTDB taxonomy): Bacteria > Bacillota_I > Bacilli_A > Erysipelotrichales > Erysipelotrichaceae > Bulleidia. The sequence continues at coordinate 17,860 of CAMNFS010000021.1, read as the reverse complement.
TCTGGCATATCAGGACGGCAGACCGATTGTTTCCCTGAAGATCGCGGATCAGAACAAATTCGCGGAAATCACAAAGGATATCAGCTCCCGGACCGGCGGAAACAATGTGATGATCATCTGGCTGGACTGGGAAGAAGGGGATACTTATGCAGCGGAGTATCAGAAATCGCTTGCCGGACAGGAGCCGAAGTATATTTCCGCCGCGAGTGTCCGCGGTGAAATCAGCGGCGACTGCATTATCGAAGGAAACTTCACGGATACGGAAGCGAGAACTCTGGCAGAACTGATCAATTCCGGTTCTCTGCCGGTCAAGATGACGGAAATCTCCAGCAACGTCGTCAGTGCCCAGTACGGCGCGGACGCGCTGCGCAGAACCGCGCTGGCCGGATTCATCGGCATTCTGCTCGTGATCGCGTTCATGATCTTCATGTACCGGCTTCCGGGCGTTGTTTCCGCGATCATGCTTGCGGCCTATATCTGGGCGGTATTCGGAATCTATGCTCTGATGGGCGCGGTATTCACCCTGACTGGAATCGGCGCGCTGGTGCTTGGTGTCGGTATGACAGTGGATGCCAACATCATCAGCTATGAGCGGATCCGCCAGGAGCTTTACAAAGGAAGATCCATCCGCTCAGCGGTTCTTGAGGGACAGAAACAGTCCTTCTCCGCGATCTTTGACGCGCAGTTCACAACTTTGATTGCCGGTCTGATCATGTATATCTGGGGCAATGGCGCTGTCCGCGGCTTTGCGACCATGCTGATTATTACGGTTGTCATGACTCTGGTTCTGAACGTAGCCTTCTCAAGATGGATGCTCAGACAGCTGGTCGGCTCCGGCATCGCGGATGGCAAACCGGAATGGTTCGGCGTTAAGAAGTCACAGATCCCGGATATCAACAAGGGTGAAAATCAGTTCTACTTCGGTGTGAAGGGAATTGACTATATCAAGAAATCCAAGTACCTGATCCGTACCAGTCTTGCGATTCTCGGTCTGGCTCTGGTCATGGGAATCATCAATGCGGTCGGCGGAAGAGGGTTCATGAATCTCGGCATTGACTTTGCTTCCGGTACCAAGCTCACCGTAACCAGTGATACAACTGTAACCATTGATGATGTCAGCGCGGAACTCAGCAATCTTGGCTACTCCGGCTTCTCGTATCAGGCTGCCGGGGATTCCACGGTCTATGCGACAACCAAGCAGCCGCTGACCACGGATCAGCTCAAGGAAATCAAGTCGGCATTCAAGAATAAATACGGTCAGGAGCCCGGCGACAACGTCGTTACTCCGATCGTCGGCAGAGAGCTTGTCCGCAATGCCTTTATTCTCACCATCGTTGCCTGGATTGCGATGCTTGCCTACATTGCCTTCCGCTATGAGTGGGACTATGCCGTATCCTGTCTGCTTGCGCTGGTGCATGATGTCGGCATTACGCTTGCGATGTTTGCGATTCTGCGGCTTGAGGTCAACACTGAGGTCATCTCCGTACTGCTGACGATCATCGGTTATTCCATCAACAACTCCATCGTTGTATTTGACCGGGTAAGAGAAGCTGTCAAGGATACCAAGGGAAAGCCGGACTACAAACAGATCGTGAACGATTCGCTGGATCGGACGCTGCTGGTTTCCCTGTATTCCTCCTTTACAACTCTGGCACCGGTTGTGATGCTGCTGATCCTTGGAAGCAGATCGATCTTCACCTTTACCTTCGCGATGCTCGTCGGTCTGATCGCAGGTACGTTCTCTTCTGTGTTCATCGCTCCGACCATGTGGAAGTATATCCGCGAACACTATAAGCCTAAGGAAAAGAAGAAGCAGAAAAAAGAACCAAAGGAAACGCTGGACGAATATACCATCAAGGGAATCAACGCGTAAAAATCAGAAAATGAGCGGCAGCCGGAGTGCTGCCGCTCTTGTTTGAAAGAGGGGAAAATGATACAACTACTAGGACGGATGGAGAACAACCATGGAGTATAACGAACTTAGATCCCGGCATTCCGTGTTCTATTATCATGATTTCACGCTGACGGAAAGCAATGCGGAATTCCGGGTTGATTTTGATTTTGAAATTGAAGGTCTGAGTCATTTCAATCCTCAGATGATCATTCCCAAACCGGCCGGGGAAGAAACCTATTCCAACCTGCGGACAGTACGTGAAGCCGCTTTTTCCCTTGGAATGGTGGAACTGATTTCCTATTGGAAACTGACCTGCGCGCCCCGTGTGGTCATTGAGTGCGGCATGCTGGATGAGGCGCAGATCCGGTGGTGGAAGAAGCTGTATTTCAATGGCCTGGGTGAGTTTTTTTATAAGAATCATATTGAAACCACCGAGGCGGAGATGATGGAGATCGTACCTGTCGGAGAAGTGATTACCGGCCGTCCCGACAGCCGCCGCTGCAGCGGCAATCTGATTCCGTGCGGCGGAGGAAAAGACTCCTTTGTAAGCATGGACCTTCTGAAGGATTCCTTTGCGGAGAATCATGCCTTTATCATCAATCATGTCATGTCGGCGGTACACTCCGCCATGGCGGCAGGCTACCGTGGAGATAAACTGATTATTGTCGAGCGCACGCTTGATCCCCGCATGCTGGAATTCAACAAGCTGGGGTATCTCAACGGCCATACGCCGTTTTCGGCACTGTGCGCATTCGCTTCGGTCCTTACGGCGGTGATCTATGGCAAGCAGTATATCTGCCTTTCCAATGAGGCAAGTGCCAACGAACCGACGATTCATAATTCCCGAATCAACCATCAGTATTCGAAGACCTTTGAATTTGAACTGGACTTCAAGCATTACATGGATACCTGGATTACTCCGGAGGTTCATTACTTTTCTCTGCTGCGGCCGCTTTCCGAACTGCAGATCGCCGGAATCTTCAGTACCCTGAAGGACTATCATTCCGTGTTCCGTTCCTGCAATGTCGGCTCCAAGGAAGAGAGATGGTGCGGGCACTGTGCCAAGTGTCTGTTTGTCTGCATCATGATGTCTGCGTTTCTGGAGGACGGTGATATCCGGAATATTTTCCATGCGGATATGCTGAATGATGAAAGCATGAGTGATCTGTTCCATCAGCTGACCGGCATGAGTGATGACAAGCCGTTTGAGTGTGTCGGAACCAGAGAAGAGGTCAACCTTGCCATAGCGGTATCGATTGCCCGCCATAAAAAGAAGGGGCAGGCTCTGCCGAAACTGTACAGAATGTATGAGGAAAGCAGCTATTATCCGTATTACCGTGACAAGCGGATTGACTGGGATGCGTGGAACAGTGAAAACCTTGTGCCGGAGGAATACGCGGCCCTGATCCATGCACGTATGAAAGAGAGAAAACAGAATGAAGACTGAAGCCTGGATCAACGAATTTGCCGGCCGGAAGATTCTGATCTGGGGATTTGCGAGAGAAGGCAGATCCTCCCTGCGCTGGATTCATACACTGCTTCCGGATCTTCCGGTGACAGTCTGTATTCCTTCCAGGGAACTTTCCGCCCTGAACAGAGAAAAGGAATTTGAGCCGGTATCCTATATCGCTCAGGAGGTCATGGTTCCTTCTGACTATGACATGATCATAAAATCAGCAGGTATTGTCATTCCCGAGGGGATGGACCGCTCCAATATTACCCAGCAGTCTCAGCTGTTTCTGAAACATCACCGTGATCAGACCATCGGCATTACCGGAACAAAGGGAAAAAGCACGACCGCGAGTCTGACGCATGCCATTCTCTCGGAAAAGACAAAATCGCATCTTGTCGGGAATATCGGAATTCCCTGCTTTGATATTCTGCCGGTTCTTGAAGATAATGAGCCGGTTGTATTTGAGATTTCCTGTCATCAGCTCGAATACAGTCCGTACAGCCCCCATATCGGCGTGTATCTGAATCTGTATGAGGAACATCTCGATCATTACCGGGATTTTCAGGCATATGCGGATGCCAAGGCAAATGTCTTCCGTCATCAGAAGGAAGGGGATACTGCCATTCTGAACGAAGCGCTTCCCTATGTGAAGGAACGCCCGGATGCCCTGCGGATCGGCAGGGATATCACGGTAAATGGAAATACGATCCGGGTCACAGATCATCAGGTGGAAGTAACAGACTGCCGGCTGATCGGAACCCATAATCTGCTCAACGCCGGGGTTGCCTATGCGGCCACGCTCAGCTATGGAGTCAGTGAACAGCAGTTTCTGAAGGCTCTTTCAGAGTTTGTTCCGCTTCCTCACCGGCTGGAGAAAATCGCGGAGAAAAACGGCGTCATCTTTGTCAATGACAGTATCTCCACGATCGGCCAGGCATCCATTGCGGCTTTGAAATCGTTGCCGCAGACGGAAGTCATTCTGATCGGAGGGATGGACCGGGGGATTGATTACCGGGAGCTTGAAGACTGGCTTTATACGCATCCCCGTCTGCATGTGATTTTCATGTACGCAACCGGAAAGCGGATCTATGAGGAACTGAAGGAGAAAAACCATCTTCACGCCGGCATGCATGTATGTCAGGATCTTGAGGAAGCGGTTCATACCGGGGCAGCGCTCTGTCATCCCGGCGGGATTCTGCTGCTTTCTCCGGCTGCCTCCTCCTATGATCATTTCCGCAACTTTGAAGAGCGTGGAGAGGTATTCGCGCAGCTCGTTGAAGCCTTATGAACTATCAGATTGCGGATCCCGATCCTTCAAAGCTCATGGAGCGCTGGCAGCTTTCAGAACTCTGTGCCCGCCTGATTGCGGCATCTCTTCTTTCGGAAGAACAGATCCGGGAGCTTCTGGATGCCGACAGTACCATCCGGGTGAGCAAGGCTCCCTGCATTGATCAGGTGTGTCAGGCCCTCATGGAAGCGAAGAGAAAAAAGCAGAAGGTGTTTGTGGCAGGAGACTATGACGCCGATGGTGTCTGCTCTACGGCGATCATGAAGGATACGCTGGACAGGCTCGGGATTGAAAACGGATATTATATTCCAAACCGGTTCAGGGAAGGCTATGGCCTTTCCGCCGCCACGGTCAGAGCCGCGTCTGAAAAAGGCTATCAGCTGATTGTGACCGTTGACAACGGCGTCAAGTGTCATGAAGCGATTGCCTGCGCGCATGATCTCGGCATGAAGATTATCGTGACCGATCATCATCGCATGGAGGAAGAGGTTCCTGCGGATCTTCTCGTGCATCCGGATCTTATGGAGGAAATATGTCAGGATCTCTGCGGGGCGGGGGTTGCCCTTCAGATTTCCCGCACATTACTGGGGGATGTGCCAAAGCATACCGCCCTTGCCATGATCGCGACGCTGGGAGATGTGATGCCGCTCTGGAGGCAGAACCGGCAGATCCTGAAACAGGGAATGACGGCGCTTTCCCAGAATGCGCTTCTTCCGGCATCGGTTCTTCTGAGAGACAGTGATACGGTCCATGAGGACGCGGTCCGTTTTCAGATTGTTCCGAAGCTCAACAGCGTCGGAAGGCTTTCCGACCGGGCAAATGTCAATACGCTTGTCCAGTATCTTCTGTGTGAAAACCCGCGGATGATCGAATCCTACCGGGTTCAGCTCAACCGTCTGAATGAGACGCGCCGCGCCATTTCCGCAGGCATGGTCACAAAAGCCGAGCAGATGATGAGGGAGGAACCGGTTTCGATTCTCTATGATCCGCAGTTTCATGAAGGGATCTGCGGTCTGGCGGCCGGCCGGCTTGCGGATACCTATCAGCGTCCCTTCATCATCCTGGCAAAGCATGCGGATATGCTCAAGGGCAGTGCCCGAAGCGTTCCGGGATTTGATCTTTATGAATTTCTCAGCACGATGGAGGAACTGACGGAGTTCGGAGGCCACGCCCAGGCAGTCGGCCTTTCACTTCCTGCTTCAAGACTGGAACAGTTCCGGGCTTCGGTTGCGGAAAAACTGTCAGAGGTATCCCTGAAACCGGAGACAGAGAAAAAAAAGGCAGTCCGGATTCCGGCAAGGGATCTTTGTGTTTCCCAGATCATGGAACTGGAGGGACTGCGGCCGTTTCCGAAGGAACTGATCACATGCTGCGCGGTGGAAGAGCCTGAGGTGGTCTCGATTCAGAACTATTCCCGCGTGACAAGGGTAAGGATGCAGAGTCCTTCCGGCTTCTATGATGGAATCTGTTTTTCATGGCAGGGGATTGAATGGACCAAGCGTCCGCATTGGATCTTCGGACAGCCGGAAATCAACCGGTTCCGTGATCGGATCAGTGTCCAGCTTGCAGTAGAGGCGATAGAATGAATCCCGAGTGGATGCGTCAGGGCAGGGAAAATGATGATATACTGTTAATTGTTTTTACAGACTGTTCTGTCAAGCGAGGAGCAGTTGGGAAGAAGAGAGGTAGATATGGCTGTTGATTTGAGAGACTATATTGCAACAATTCCTGATTTTCCGATCAAGGGAGTCATGTTCCGCGATGTGACCCCGATTCTGGAGAACGGCGAAGCTTTCCATGAGGCGGTAGATCAGCTGGCTGCCATCGGCAGAGAACTGAAGGCTGACAAGATCTGCGGACCGGAAAGCCGCGGCTTCATCTTCGGTGCTCCGGTTGCCCTGGAACTCGGCATCGGTTTTGTGCCGGTACGCAAGCCGGGCAAACTGCCCCGGGAAACCATATCCTGCAAATATGATCTGGAATACGGATCCAATGAGCTTTTCATGCACAAGGACAGCGTGAAGCCGGGCGAACGGGTCCTGATCGTAGATGATCTTCTCGCAACGGGCGGAACGGCCAAGGCGGCTGCGACCATGATCGAGGAACTGGGCGGAATCGTCGCAGGCTATGCATTTGTGATCGAACTCGAAGGCCTGCCGGGCCGCAAAATGCTGGACGGATATGATGTCCGGGCCCTGATGGTTTACTCAGACAAGTAAAAAGCAATACAAACCGGGGAGTCCGCTCTTCGGTTTTCTGATAATATCGTTGCGTAACGGGAAAGGGGGAAGCGTAATGGCAGAGTACAAAACAGCCGGCGTACAGGATGTGCTGGAAGAAGCACGTACCTATATCCGCAATGAAGACAGTCTTGCGCTGATTTCCCGGGCCGCAAACTACGCAGCGGAAGCGCATGCCGGACAGTTCCGGCGAAGCGGGGAGCCGTATACGGTGCATCTGAACAATGTTGCCTATATTCTTGCGACGCTGCATGTCGGGCCCAAGACCATTGCGGCAGGCTTTCTTCATGACACGATTGAGGACACCGGCATATCCCGCGATCAGCTTGCTCAGCTGTTTGATGATGAAATCGCGGATCTTGTTGAATCGGTCACCAAGATCGGTGCCCTCCGGTTCAAAGGCAAGGATGATCCGGAGTATCAGGCGGCGAATCATCGGAAAATCTTCATTGCCATGGCAAAGGATGTCCGGGTGATACTGATCAAGCTTGCGGACCGCCTTCATAACATGCGTACGCTGGAATACCAGCCGGAAGCGAGTCAGAAGAGAATTGCCGCGGAAACACTGGATGTCTACGCGCCGATTGCGCACCGTCTCGGTATCAGCGCAATCAAGAACGAGCTTGAGGATCTTTCGTTCTATTATCTCAACCGCAAGGAGTATTACCGGATTGCGCATCTGGTGGAAACACGGAAGGCCGAGCGGGATGAGTCCGTGCGGAAAATGATATCGGAAATCTCCGAAATGCTGGAAGAACATGGCATCAGCTTCCGTATTTTCGGCCGCTCCAAGCATCTGTATTCGATCTATCACAAGATGGTTGCCCGCAACAAGCGGTTCGAGGAGATTCTGGATCTGCTCGCGATCCGGATTGTGACCCAGACGGAGCTGAACTGCTATGAGGTGCTCGGATACATTCACGCCAAATACAAACCGATTCCCGGGCGGCTCAAGGATTACATCGCCGTTCCCAAAACCAACATGTATCAGTCCCTGCATACGACGATCATCGGGGAAGAAGGCAAGATCTTTGAAGTACAGATCCGTACCGAGGATATGGACGCCATAGCGGAACGGGGTGTAGCGGCTCACTGGCGCTACAAGGAAGGCGGCAACTATGACGCAAGAGCGGAACAGAAGGAAATTGAGGACAAGCTTTCCTGGTTCCGTGATTTTGCCGTATTCACCAATGACAGTGAGGAAGAAACCGCAAGTGATTATATGGCCGCGCTTCAGAAGGATGTCTTTGAAGCCAATGTCTATGTCATGACACCCAAAGGCCGGGTAATCGGCCTTCCCAACGGCGCAACGCCGATCGACTTTGCCTATCGCATTCATACGGATGTCGGACATACCTGTGTCGGCGCCCTGGTCAATGACGCGATGGTTCCTCTGAATACGGAGCTTCATACCGGTGATGTTGTCAGTATCCGGACCCTGAAGGGAACCGGTCCTTCCGAGGACTGGCTCAAGTTTGTCAAAACCTCACAGGCCAAGAACAAAATCCGTGCCTGGTTTGCGAAACGTGAAACCGAAAAGAAAGAATCCATGGCTGCCCAGGGAGAAAAGATTCTTTCGGATGAACTGCGCAAGCGCGGCTTTGAGCCGAAGGACTACATGGAAAAGAAGAAAATCGAGTCCATCATGAAGGAGTTTTCCGCAAAGGACTATACCGATTTCATGTACGGCATCGGCGCCAGGCTCATCAACCCGACAGCGGTCTGTGAAAAACTGACCAATCAGAAGCGTCCTGTGAATGATGAAGAGGCACTGACCAAACTGCTCAACCGGGACGCGACCAAAAAGCATGTTCAGACCAAAACCGGCATTGTGATTCCCGGAATTGAATCCATGAAGCTGTCTCTGGCACAATGCTGTCTGCCGGTATACGGAGATAGGATTGTCGGATATGTGACCAAGGGAGAAGGCGTCAAGGTACATCGCTGTGAGTGCGCCAATGTGAGCGGACAGAATGCCCGCCTGATTGACTGTCACTGGGAAGAGGAAGACCGGGAACGGCAGTATGACAGCGACATTGTCATCATCTCCGAGGACCGCAACTTCCTGCTTACGGATATCGTCAATACGGTTTCGCAGTCGCGGGCCCCGATGCTGAAGGTTTCCGCATCCGTCAACCGGGAGGATCTTACCACCACTATCAAACTGAAGATTCAGGTCAGAAATGTTGATCAATTGGAAGTGCTGCTGGCAAATATCCGCAAGGTGGAAGGGGTTATTTCCGCTGTCCGGGTCTCGCATTAAGCCTTGTAATCCTATCTGGAAATGCGTATAATCGCAGTTGTTCGATGACGAAGAAATCCTTTCTGGACCAGCTGAAAGAGACAGCGGACAGGTGAAAGCGCTGACTGAGAACAGAGAGGACAGACACTTCCGAGAATGAATCCGGAGAATGGATTCCGTGGCTTCCGCGTTAAGGAGAAAAAGCGCATGATCCCTGAATCGGATCATGAACTGAGGTGGCACCGCGCATATCTGCGTCCTTGGACAGGGCGCTTTTATTATTATGAACAGAAGAAAGATGTACAGGAGGAAAAGGAATGAGTTATCAGACCCCCAGAGGCACCTATGACATTCTTCCCGAAGAAACTGCGGACTGGCAGCGGATGGAGGAAATCATCAGAGAAGTATGCAGACTGTACCGTTATTCCGAGATCCGGACTCCGATCTTTGAGGACACCAGCGTCTTCAAGCGGGAGAACGATTCCAGCGATATGGTCAACAAGGAAATGTATACCTTCGCGATGGGACATGACAGTTATACTCTGCGGCCGGAGGGAACAGCCGGTGTGATCCGCGCATTTGATCAGCACAAGTTCTATGGTTCGATGGAGATGCCCGCGAAGCTGTATTACATGGGACCGATGTTCCGGCATGAGCGTCCGCAGAAGGGAAGACAGCGTCAGTTTACCCAGTTCGGGGTGGAAAACATCGGTGTCAGCTCTCCGGAAATCGACGCTGAGACCATCGCTCTTGGCTGCAGTATTCTCAGGCGCATGGAGATCTCTTCGATCCGTGTCTGTATCAATACCCTGGGAGATGACAGCTCCAGGGCTGCGTACCGGACGGCTTTGAAGGAATACTTCACGCCGCATATTGACTGTCTGTGCCCGGACTGCCATCGCCGTCTTGAGCAGAACCCGCTTCGCATCCTCGACTGCAAGGCGGACGCGGACAACCCTGTCCTCAAGGGAGCACCGAGTCTTGCGGATTATCTGAATGAGGAATCCAGAACCTATTTTGAGCGGGTACTGAAGGCTCTGGATGATCTTGGCATTGCCTATGAAATTGATGACAGACTTGTAAGAGGACTGGACTACTACACGCATACGGTCTTTGAAGTCAAGAGCACCCGGCCGGACAGCGGAGCGCAGGCGACGGTGTTTGCGGGCGGCCGGTATGATCATCTTGTGGAATACTTCGGAGGACCGCAGATGTCAGGCATGGGGTTTGCGATCGGGCTTGAAAGACTGCTGAATCTTGCGAAAGATGAGGGCTGGAAATCTCAGTCGGCTTCCTGTGCCCGGGTATATGTGATCGGTCTTGGGAATGTCGGCTCAGCTCCGCTTCGGATTGCGGAAGAGCTGCGCGGATGCGGGATTTCGGCGGAAGTCAATCTGATTCCCCGTTCTCTCAAGGCGCAGTTCAAAAGCGCTGACCGCTCGGGCGCGGATGTGATTGTCATCGCCGGCGAGAGTGAGCTTGCGGAAGGCAAGGTGAATGTCAAGGACAGAAAAGCCAATGAACAGACCGCTGTGCGGCTGGAGGATTTGAGCAGCAGAATAAAGGAGATACTTTCGAAATGAAGCGTACGGATTTCAACGGAAACCTGCGGGCAGAGGACGCAGGAAGAGAAGTAACACTGGTCGGCTGGGTTGCCAGACGCAGAAATCTCGGCTCTCTGGTATTCATGGATCTCAGAGACCGTTCCGGACTGGTGCAGGTTGTGTTTGATGAGACGATGGCAGCCCGGGTGAAGGATGTCAGAAGCGAATACATCCTGCAGGTAACGGGTCTTGTGCAGATGCGGAAGGATGCCAATCCGAAAATGGCGACAGGGGAAATAGAGGTGCTCGCGAAGGATGTAAGGATTGTCAATACGGCTGAAACCTCACCGATCACCATTGCGGATGACTCTGATACCAGCGAGGATGTCCGGCTGAAATACCGGTATCTTGATCTGCGCAGAAAACCGCTTCAGGATAATCTGATTCTGCGCCATAAGATCTGCATGATCACCCGCCGGGTGCTGGACGAGAAGGGGTTTGTGGAAGTGGAAACACCGATTCTTGCACGTTCCACCCCGGAAGGCGCAAGAGACTATCTGGTTCCTTCCCGGATTTACAACGGCCGTTTCTGGGCGCTGCCGCAGTCACCCCAGATTTACAAGCAGCTGCTTATGATCGCGGGGATGGAGCGCTACTTTCAGATCGCGAGATGTTTCCGGGATGAAGACCTGCGGGCAGACCGTCAGCCTGAATTCACCCAGATCGATATTGAGATGAGCTTTGTGGAAGAGGATGATGTGTTTGCGGTTGTGGAGGATCTCATGAAGGCCATCTTCCGCGAAACCATCCACGCGGAGCTTGATGAGCACTTCGTTCGGATTCCGTGGATTGACTGTATGAAGAAATACGGCAGCGACAAGCCGGATCTTCGTTTCGGAAATGAGATTCACGATCTGAGCCCGATCTTTGCGGACACTGGCTTCCAGGTTTTCCGCAGCGTTCTGGATCAGGGCGGCGAGGTTGACGCAGTCTGCTTTGAGGGCCTGGCGGATCAGTACAGCCGCAAGACGATCGACCGGCTTCAGGAATTCCTGAAGGCAGGCTTCAAGGCAAAGGCTCTGGCATGGCTGAAAATGGAAAACGGGGTTCTGAGCGGATCGGTTGCCAAACCGCTCAGCGAAGAAGAAAAGGCTGCCATCGTGAAGGAACTTGACATGCATGACAACGCGATTGCCTTTCTGATAGCCGATCAGCCGAATATCGCAAGATCTGCACTGGGCGCACTGCGGGTGAAGGTTGCCCACGAACATGATCTGATTGATCACAGTCAGTATAAATTCCTGTGGGTTACGGACTTCCCGATGTTTGAATACAGCGAAGAGGAACAGCGCTGGGTTGCGGCCCATCATCCGTTCACGGCTCCGAAGGAAGAGGATGTGGACAAGCTGTTTACGGATCAGGAACACTGCAGCTCGCGGGCGTATGACCTTGTGCTGAATGGCTATGAGCTTCTTTCCGGATCGATCCGTATTCATGATCAGGACCTTCAGGAAAAGGTGTTTGAGGCCATCGGTCTTACAATGGAACAGGCAAGGGAGAAATTCGGATTCTTCCTTGAGGCCTTCCGTTATGGAACTCCGCCTCATGGAGGAGTCGGAATCGGCCTGGAGCGGCTGACCATGGTCCTTGCGGGAACAGAGAATATCCGGGACGTTGTCGCTTTCCCGACAACGAATTCTTCACTGGATCTGATGAGTGAGGCACCGAATACGGTGGATGACAGTCAGCTGAAGGTACTTGGCATAAAGACAGATATTAAAACACCGGAATCTGAGTAAAGTCAAGACTGTTCTCCATACGATCCATCTGCTATATTGAATGTGCCGGAAGGAACACATATTTTTCCAACAAAATGATATAGGGAGTTCTGATTATCGTCATGGAGTGAATGCCTGGTGCGGCCAGGAATCCCGATGGATGGATAAGAACACCCACCTCTACATAAGAGGGAACATATCAGCCTTTCGGCCCTGATGAAACTTCGAGGCAGTCCTGCAGCGGGCTGCCTTTTTGTTTCTGAGGGGATGGATCCAAGCGCCATTCAACACGCATGAAGGAAATCATCCGCTGATCAGAAGGGAATGAATGGATCTTTCTGAAGGAAATGGCATCGCTGTTATAATAATGAAGCAGGAAAGGAAAAGAATATGAAACGATTCAGGAAACTGATTTCGGTCGCTGCAGCTGCTGCGCTTCTCTGCAGTATACCGGGATGCGCAATGGCAGATGTGGCAGGAACCGATCCGGGGACACCGGAATTTACGGAACAGGACCGTCAGGATCTCGAAAACTATATCCGGGAACAGTTCGGCGAAGAGGCGGTACAGGAACTGCTCGGTACCCCGGATCCGCAAACGATTGCTTCTCCTACGCCCGAGGCGGCTGTGACCACTCCATCACCTGAAAAAACAGAAGGGGATACCGCAGGGACTGCGGCAGTGGAAAGCAGAACGGCAGAATTTCCGACGGATGGAAACGGACGGGGAACCCTGAATTACGAGGAGTATGTGCAGGCTCATCGAAGCGTCAATCCAGACGCGCTGGATCCATATATTGAAAGGCTGAAAACCTATGCCCTGGAGAACCCTGCGGATCCTGATGCGGGCAATACGGTTGTCCAGATCTATCGCGATCTTGCGGCGGCTTTTGATGAAGAGTGTACGCAGGCTTCTTTCAGCGCTGTGCTTTCCGCAAAGGATGTCACTGATGAAAAGGCATCTGAAGCTGCAGTAAGGGATCGTGCGACGCTCGAGATGATGAGAAACAAAGCGAGAACTGCGGTGGGCGATGTATTGCGAGGGCCGTATGGTCAGGCGCTGAAAGCAGTGCTGTCTGCCGAGGAGACGGAAGTGTTTCTTGCGGAAAAGGAAAGAAGTGAAAGGGCGGCTTTGCTTCTTGAAAAGGCAGCCAGTCTGAATACGGAGTATCAGAGTGTCATGGCGAAGGAGGTATCCGCCAATTACAACGGGCGGATCTATACTTCCGCTGATTCCCTTCCTGAAAAGGATAAGGAAGCGATCTCACAGCTGCTTCTGCGGGCAAGAGCGGAAGCGGTTCAGCCAATCTATACCCAGCTGCTTCACACCCTGAATGACTATGCAGGAGAACTGGGTTACGCAGACTATCCGGAGTATGCATACCGCAGCGTGTTTGGACGGGATTACTCACAGGAAGAGGTAAGAAAGCTTTCCTCCTCCATCCGGGATCTTCTGATGTCCGCAAGAGTAAATGCCATCCTTTGTGCCGGTCAGGCAGATCCAGACGCACCGCTTACAGCGGATCCAGAAGCACAGCTGGATGTTCTTTCAGGAAGAGTCACAGGCATATCCAATGAACTTGTCAATTCGCTTGCCTATCTGCGCAGTCACCGTCTGTATCTGATTGACAATGACCGTAAGATGCTGGACAGCAGGTTTACATATCCATTGCCTTCGGTTCATACGGCCATTATTTACAAACGTACTTCCAAAACGCTGAAGGACTACTGTGATCTTGTACATGAATTCGGCCGCTGGAACAGTTACTATCAGGTCCATGCGCCGAATCTGGCAGTGAATCCGCATCCTGATGTGCTTGGAATTCATGCCATGGGACTTGAGCTCCTTCTTTCGGAGGGGATGGACGATCTTGTTCCTCTGGAAAGAGGAGACTACGGAGCTCTGATTACTTCGAAAATGCTGAATCAGGCGATGAAATCAATCATGCTGGCAGGGTTCGAGCTGGATGCCTTTGCCAATCCGGACCGCAGCGCTCAGGAGTTTACCGCTCTTCTGCACCGCCACGCGCTTGCATGCATGCCAGGGATGCCGGCGGAAGAGAACCCTTCGGACTATGATTATCTCTGGATGGAATCTCCCCAGCTCTTTGCCAGCCCGCTGTATGATGTTTCCTTTGCGTTCGCGTCTCTTTCCGCGCTGGATATTTACAGCACCTGGCTTGAGAATCCTTCGGCCGCATATGAAACATATACCCGCATTGTGCATGTCGATCCGCGTCTTTCCTACCGTCAGGCGCTGCAGGAAGCAGGCATGCGTGATATGACTGCGGAAGACAGTATCCGTGAAGTCTGCGGGATCCTTGAAACCCATTACAGGAATCAGTTTGAAACGAGCCTGATTCAGGCGGAAAAGGAAGGAAATGCGCCAGAGGTTCTGGAAGCTGCGGAAAACGGCTTCCGGCAGGCGGGATAAAACCATCCGGAAATAAAACAATGCCGTTTTCCGGCATTGTCATGATCCTGATTTACGGCGGTGCTTCTTCCGCCGTCTTTTCTTTTTCGCTCTGTCTCTGAGAACCTTCACCACCACCAGCAGAAGAACTGCTCCGGCTGCCCCAAGAACAAGGATACGGTGACTGTGATAGAATCTCAGCCAGGCATTCCAGTAATGGAGCAGACTGCTGTGGCTGGCACTGACATCGCTGAGAGCTTCATATTCATAGATGGTCTGACCGTCCGCTGCAATTCGTACGGTTCCAAGATGCTGTCCCTTTTCAATCGGGGCGTGCAGGGATTCCGGCAGATCATGCAGTGTTTCAATATGCGCATTCTTCGGAAGATCCATGGATACGGTTTCCGGAAGTCTTACTTCAATGGCGGAAACATCCGGACTGTCTTCCACTGCGATGGATGTGATGAGATCTCCCTGATTCCCCAGGGTTTTCCACTCATAGTTTTCCTCAAACCAGGAATAGACGGACGCGGCGTCGCTGATATGGCCGGTACCGGAAGCACCTCCGGTTACAAGCACCAGATGCATGCCGTTGAACGCGGCATGAGATACAAGACACCGTCCGGCCGGATTCGTGAAGCCGGTTTTGCCGCCGAGATAACCGGGAATGGTATAGGTATCCTCACCGTCGTTGATCAAAGGCCACGAGGTTGAAAACATGGGAAGTCCATCAGGGTGGGCGGAAAGCGGCCCGGTAACATAGTCCCTTGCCAGCAGGATTTCCTGAAACAGGGGATAGTTCAAAGCTTCGCGGAACAGGATTCCCATGTCTTTCGCGCTGGAGATGTGGTCCGGGTCATGAAGACCGGTGGGATTGGTGAAATGGGTATCCGCCATGCCAAGCTCTGCGGCTTTTTGATTCATGTGATCTACAAAGGCGGAAATACTGCCGTCACACGCGATGGCAAGCGCGTTGACCGCGTCCGCTCCGCTTGGCAGAACGGCGCCGTACATCAGCTCTTCGACAGTGGGTGTTTCTCCGGGTGAAAACCCGGCAACGGAGGCGTTTTCCTCAATCAGTCCTGCCCACATCTCATCGGTAATCAGAACCGTGCTGTATGGATCGGGCAGAGTCTCCATTGCGACAAGAACACTCATGACCTTGGTCATGCTGGCGGGGTACATGGGTTCTTCCCCGTGCTTTGAGTACAGCAGCTGATCATGATCAATGTCATAAAGATACACATGCTGGCTTGTTGCCGGGGGTTCATTTTCATCTGTATATGGCAGCGTCTGCTTCCATATCGACGCTTTTGCAGGGACAGAAAGAAGCAGAGCTGAAATCAGGGCAGTTTTGAAAGACATGAGAGAATTATACGCCAAATCCTGATTCATATCATTGAATTCATGGAATGATTCCTTTAAAATGACCCTGTTGAAAGATAGGTGGTGATGGTATGAGTGCATTCTGGTCATCTCTTCTCTGGTTTTTGCTCGGCGGAGTCATCGGAGCCGCTATTTCGTTTTACTTTACCAAGAAGGAATTTGAAAAACAGATTAAGGAACATCCTCCGATCACGGAAAAACAGGTCCGGGCGATGTTCATGCAGATGGGAAGAAAACCGAGCGAGGCTCAGATCAGAGCTGTCATGAAATCGATGGGACAGGGCTGAAAACACCGGGTTGAACCCGGTTTTTTTCTGGTTTCTATCCACGCTTTGTTTCATTTTTCAGAAAGTGTGAAAATCGAAGAGATCATTCCTTCCTTTTTGGCAGAGATAAGGGGAGAAATCTTTAAAACTTTGTGAGTATAACGCTTACATTTGCTTTATAATTTAGAACGGAAATTAACAGGAGGACATATGAGTCAAGACAAAAAGGTTTTCCAGGCTATGGATGGAAATACCGCTACTGCTCACAGTGCGTACGCGTTCACTGAAGTTGCCGGTATCTATCCGATCACACCGTCATCCCCGATGGCGGAAAACGTTGATGCATGGGCTACTGCCGGCCGCACCAACGTATTCGGCGATAAGGTAAAGGTCGTCGAAATGCAGGCTGAAGGCGGCGCTGCCGGTGCGGTTCACGGTGCACTGCAGGCCGGTGCTCTCGCAGCTACCTTCACTGCTTCCCAGGGACTTCTTCTGATGATCCCGAACCTCTATAAGCTGAAGGGCGAACTGCTCCCTGGCGTTGTCCATGTCGCGGCCCGTTCTCTGGCAACTCACACACTTTCAATTTTCGGTGATCATCAGGACGTTTATGCCTGCCGTCAGACCGGCATTGTCATGATGTGCTCTCACTCCGTTCAGGACTGTATGGATCTTGCCGGAGCTGCGCACCTGATCGCGATCGACGGGTCTGTTCCTGTCATGCATTTCTTTGACGGTTTCCGTACATCACACGAAATCGACAAGATCGAAGTCATGGATTATGACTTCCTCAAGAGCCTGCTTCCGATGGAGAAGGTTGAGGCGTTCCGCGCAAATGCGCTCAATCCGCATGGTCACGCAATCACCCGCGGCGGATCCCAGAATGATGACATCTACTTCCAGGCTGCTGAAGCTCAGAACGAGCATTATAGCAAAGTTCCGGATATTGCCAACAAGTATTTCAAGGCGATCTCCGAGCATACCGGCAGAAACTATGCACCGTTTACCTATGTAGGTGCTCCTGACGCAGAGCGCATTATCATTGCCATGGGCTCCGTCACTGACACCATCACGGAAACCATCAATACGCTGGTTGCCCGCGGCGAAAAGGTCGGTCTCATCAAGGTTTATCTGTACCGTCCGTTCTCCGAGAAATATCTCGAGGCTGTACTCCCGGCATCTGTCAAGAAGATCGCTGTTCTTGACCGTGCCAAGGAGCAGGGTGCCCGTGAACCGCTGTTCCTTGATGTCTGCTATGCACTCCGCAAGCACAAGGATCTCACGATTGTCGGCGGCCGTTATGGTCTGTCCTCCAAGGATACCAACCCGTCCCATATCAATGCGGTTTATGAAGAAC
>CAMNFS010000020.1 GCA_946537255.1 uncultured Erysipelotrichaceae bacterium | reverse complement strand
GATTGTGCGGATCTTTATATTAATACCTCCATGCAGGACGAAATTTGAGTATACTGAAATCAGAAAGTATTCCAGAATCATCGGATCCATCACATTGTTCTATAAACATGGTCCGGGTGATTGCCAGGAGGATAATAATTATGGCAAAGAAAAAGGAAAAGAAAGAACGTTCCAAACGGCTGGTGAAGCGCATGAAGGAGGTTGGAACTCCCGCGGTTGTATTTAATTTTGACGGAACCGTCATGAATACCGGCCCCGCGATTGTCGCATCCTACCGTCATGTGTTTGCCAAGTACAACATGGCGTCTGAATTTACGAGAGAACGGCAGGAGGAAGTGATCGGACAGCCGGTTGCCGTCATGATGCGGGAATTCTTCCCTGAGGAGAAGCTTGAGGAAGCGGTAGAGGAATTCCGCAGTTACCAGCATTACCATCTCCGTGATCTGATTCAGCCGATGCCGGGAATTGAGGATCTCTTTGCCTGGCTCAAGGAAAACGACTACCGAATCGGGATTGTCTCCAGCCGCAGCCGTGACTCTCTGGTCAATATTCTCGAGCATGCCGGACTGATTTCCTATGTGGATGTGATTATTGCCCATTACTATAAAAACGGGGAAGAAACGGATGCCGAGTCTCTGCGTCAGACCTGGAAGCTTCTGAAAAAGAAGTGCTGCATCTACATCGGTGACATGCCGCAGGATATTCTTGCCGGTCACGAGGTCGGGGCCTTTACGATTGCCTATGTTTCCAGCAAGCGCAGACTCTATGAGATTATCGAAGCCGGTCCGGATTTTGTGACCGCCGATTACAAGCAGGTACGCAAGCTTCTGGAAGGAGAACCGTACTGGCTGGCTTATGAGATGATCCCTGAGATCTCTCCCGAATCAGAGGAAGAGGAATCTGCCGCATCTGAGACGGAAGAAGTGAGGGAAGAGCAGACAGCGTAAACCGATGCGGGTTCTGAAGCTGATCAGAATCCGCTTTTCCTTACCAAACCATTCAATCAGGAAGAAACCGGATGAGACTGCCATGCAGGAATTCCTTATTAAAAACAGCAGGGGATGAAAGAGCCGGATCCGAACGATTCAGAAAGATCCTTCTGGATCCATCAGACATCGGTTATTCGTTAACTCTTGACAGGGTAACGGAGTGCTTATAGCATGGAGTAGTCGGAAGGAGATGGAACTGTTATGAAGTACAGAATTGTTTCAGACTCAACATCAAATTTATTTGATCTGCCCGGAGATATTGAATACCGGACAGTTCCTCTGAAAATCATGGCGGATGGAAAAGAGTTTGTGGATGAACCGGGAACGGATATCCCTGCCATGGTAGATGCGATCGAGCACGCGGAAAAGACGGGAACGTCCTGCCCGAGTTCAGGAGAATACCTCCAGGCGTTTGAAGGAGCGGACTGCGTTTTCGGAATCACCATTACCAGCGGCCTCTCCGGCAGTTTCAACGCGGCCTCTCTTGGGGCAGAACAGTTCCGGGAAGAATATCCGGATGCGAAAGTCCATGTGATTGATTCTCTTTCCACAGGGGGAGAAATGCATCTTCTGATTGAGAAGCTGAGGGATCTGATGGAACAGGGACTGTCGTTTGAGGAAATCAAGGACGGAATTGAAAAATATCATCAGACGACCCATCTGCTGTTTTCTCTTGAGTGTGTGGAAAATCTCGCGAAGAACGGGCGGCTTCCAATGGCGGTCGCGAAGCTGGCAAACCTTCTGAATATCCGTTTTATCGGCAAACCTACTGAAAACGGAACGATCAAGCCGGTCCAGTATGTCCGGGGATCCCGTAAGAATATTTCCAAGCTTGTCGAGGAGATGGTCAAAATGGGATATCAGGGCGGCAAGGTCTGGATTTCCCACTGTCTGAATCCGGAAGCGGCAGAAAACCTGAAGAACGCGATTCTCTCGAAATTCCCTGCCGGAATGATCGGGGTGGAGCCGATGACCGCTCTTTGTTCGTATTATGCGGAACGGGGCGGAATGATTATCGGATTTGAAGGAGCACAGAAATAATTCATTTTCTTGCCTGAGCAGAGATAATGACGTAAAATCGTGTGAAAGCACGATTTTTCATTTGGAGGGCTTTGTCTATGGAAATGCAGATGGAATTTATTCGTAAGCTTCCCACACCTGCGGAACTCAAGGAGCAGTTTCCTCTGGATCCGCAGCTCAAATCACTGAAATCAAACCGGGACGCTCAGATCCGCGATATCTTTGAAGGCAGAGACCACCGGCTTCTTCTGATCATCGGTCCATGTTCCGCTGACCGTGAGGATGCGGTACTGGACTATATGACGCGGCTTGCGGCAGTGCAGGAGAAAGTGCGCGACAGGATTTTCATCATCCCGCGCGTTTATACAAACAAACCCAGAACCAAGGGGACAGGGTATAAGGGCATGCTTCATCAGCCGGATCCGCACAAGACGGAGGATGTTCTGGCCGGTATTATCGCGATCCGTGAAATGCATACCCGGGTCGCGAGGGAAACCGGGTTTACCTGTGCCGAGGAAATGCTCTATCCGGAAAATCACCGGTATCTTTCGGACCTTCTGAGTTATGTGGCGGTAGGAGCCCGTTCTGTGGAAGATCAGCTTCATCGGATTGTCGCCAGCGGAATCGGGATTCCGGCCGGAATGAAGAATCCGACCGGCGGTGATATTACGGTCATGATGAATTCCATCGTCGCTGCCCAGGCACCGCAGAATTTTGTCTACCGGGGATGGGAAGTCCGGACGACCGGAAATCCGTTTGCCCATGCAATCCTGCGCGGCTATGTGGATAAATTCAACAACTCCATGCCGAATTATCATTATGAAGACCTGAGAAGCCTGCTGGACGCCTATGAAGGCTCCGGGCTTTCGAATCCTTCTGTCATTGTCGACTGCAACCACTCCAATTCCGGAAAGCGGTACGCGGAACAGATCCGGATCGCCAAGGATGTCATGCACAGCTGCCATGTCAATCCGGAGATCGGCGGTCTTGTGAAGGGACTGATGATAGAAAGCTATCTGAAAGACGGATGCCAGAAGCCGGAGGACAGCGAGTATGGTCTTTCCATAACGGATCCGTGTCTTGGATGGGAAAAGAGTGAACAGCTGATCTATGATCTGGCTGAACTTGTGACAGTATGATTCGGCCGGCATTGCCGGTCTTTTTTCAAATGGACACAGAAACGGGTCTTTCTGACACCGGGAAAGATACGATACAATAAAAAAAGAAAGGAATTTCTGAGATGTCGCGGAAAGAAGTGCTGAAAGACTATATCCGATGGCGGGGGGATCTCAGTTTTGAGCAAGTACCCCTGAATGAAGTGGACAGTGCTGTGCTGTGTGAGCTTTCCTATGTGGATTATTCCAATGTTCTGGAGCCGATGAATCCGATCGGGCCAACCTTTCAGGAGACCTATCAGAAGATCACGGAAAAGAACTGTTACCGGCTTCTGACCGCTCAGGGCGGACAGGAGGATTTTATTCAGGCGGCCGCTGCTTCGAAGCGATTCGGATCTTTGAGTCTGATTCGGAGCACGGATGTTCTGGATGTAAAAAGCACGCAGTTTTCCGCTGTCACCTTCCGGCTCGGGCCGGAAACGGATTTTATTGCTTTCCGGGGTACCGACAACAGCATCATCGGCTGGAGAGAGGATTTCACGATGAGTTTCTCCCGCATTCCTGCTCAGGATCTGGCCGAAAAGTATCTCCGTTTTATAATGAAGCCGGATCGGAAATTCTATATCGGCGGCCATTCCAAGGGCGGAAACCTTGCGGTATATGCCGCTTCAAAGCTGCAGGAGGATCTTCGCGGCCGCATTCTGGGAATCTTCGCTCTGGACGCGCCGGGGTTTTCTCCGGATGTCTATGACATGAATGCGATTCAGGCAGTGGATCATCTTGTGACGTCGGTGATCCCGACCTTTGATGTCATCGGCCAGCTGTTTCCGTGGAAACAGAATCACTCCATTCTGATCAACAGTGTTCAGAACGGCATCCTCCAGCATGATCTTGTATCCTGGCGGGTGGATGGACCGCAGTTCTCGCGGGCAGAAAAAATTGATCCGCGGGCCGAGCTCATAAACGGAACCCTGCGGGAGTGGCTGAACCGGATGGACAAGGACCGCCGCAAAATCTTTGTGACGGAACTCTTTGAATCTCTTTCAGCCGGAGGCGCGGAGACACTGGAGGGGATATCTGAATCCTCTTCCATTTCGGAGGTTGTGCGGGCCATGACAAAGATCAGCCCGGCTGCGAAGGAAGCAGCCATGGATCTGCCTCGAAGCGCCTGGAATACCTCCCATAAAATGCTGGATGAGCTGGTCGGTCAGATCAGCAGGAGGGAAAAGAAACAGGCAGCGGAAAAACTGGATCTTGGGAAGAAGAAATAATCCGATTGCCTGTCCAGCCGGGATTCTCTTTTTTCTCATCAAGCAGTCTCTTGATACAGCATATTCATTGCGTGACTATGGATTCTCCCTGAATAACGGGATGACTCTTACAGATCGTGACAACGAAAGGATTAATCTATGGATTCTATGAAGAATACATTTCTGACCAGCTATGGAAAACGGCTCGTTCTGGTCGCGGATGATGAACCGGTCAACCGGGAGATTCTGTCGTCGGTACTCAAAGACCGGTATGACGTTCTTTTTGCGGAAGACGGAAGAAAGGCTCTTGAACTCATAGAAGAACACCGGAACGTCCTCTCTCTTGTGCTGCTGGACATTCTGATGCCGGAGCTATCCGGAAAGGAAGTTCTGAGCGCGCTGCGTTCAGACGCGAGATACCGTTATCTTCCGGTCATTGTACTTACCTCGGATGAGGATTCGGAAGTGGAATGTCTGAATCTTGGGGCGAGTGACTTCATTACCAAGCCTTATCCGAAAGCGGATATCATTCTTGCCCGTATCCAGAGGATCATTGAACTGTCGGAAGACCGGCGCATAATCAGTTCCACAGAACGGGATCAGATCACCGGACTTTATACAAGAGATTATTTCTATCGCTACGCGGAGGATTTTGATGTACATCACCGGGACGTGGAAATGGACGCGATCATTGTGGACATCAGCCACTTCCGCATGATCAATGAACGATTCGGGAGCCGGTACGGCGATCAGCTGCTGGGCCGCGTCGGCCGAAGGCTTCGGGAAGTGATTGATGAAGGCCGGGGCATTGTCTGCCGCCGGGAAGCGGATGTCTTTCTGATTTACTGTGAGCACGGCATGGATTATGCCCATATTCTGGAATACGCTTCGCAAGCCGGAGAAGGAGATGAAAAGGAATGCCGGATCCGGCTGCGGATGGGCGTCTATGCCAGGGTGGACAAGAAACTGGATCTGCCCCGGCGCTTTGACCGGGCTCAGATTGCGGCGGAAAGCCTGCGGTCGAGTGTTACGAATGTCATCGGCATGTATGATGACGCCATGCATGAAAAAGAACTGTTTGAAACTCAGCTGGTGGAAGAGTTTGACCAGGCAGTCCGGGAAGAACAGTTCGCGGTTTATTTTCAGCCGAAATTTGATATCCGCACTTCTGTGCCGGTGCTTTCAAGCGCGGAGGCACTGGTGCGCTGGATCCATCCGGAGCTTGGTCTGATTCCTCCGTTCCGCTTTATTCCTCTGTTTGAGGAAACCGGCCTGATCCAGACACTGGATCACTATATCTGGACGCATACCGCCCGGAAAATCAGAGAATGGAAGGACCGGCTTGGCTTCTGCGTGCCGGTTTCCGTAAACGTATCAAGAATCGATATGTATGATCCTCATTTTGTGGATACGATTCTCGAAATCGTAAAGGAGAACGGTCTGGAGCCCGCAGAACTCCTTCTGGAAATTACGGAATCTGCCTATACGGAGGACAGCGGTCAGATTATTGAAGTGGTGAATCAGCTTCGGAATCTGGGATTTCGGATTGAGATGGATGATTTCGGGACCGGGTATTCTTCCCTGAATATGATTTCTGAACTGCCGATTGACGCGCTGAAGCTCGACATGCAGTTCATCCGCAATGCGTTCGGTGAACATCGGGATACCTGGATGCTTGAGGTCATCATTGATATTGCCAGCTACATGCATGTGCCGACAATTGCCGAAGGGGTGGAAACGGAAGAACAGATGCTGTCGCTGCGGGAACTTGGATGCGATATTGTTCAGGGATACTATTTTTCAAAGCCGGTACCGGCAGAGGAATTTGAGCCGTTTCTGATCGAGCGGAAACAGCAGCTGGAATCCTCTGCGGACCAGGAAAGGATTCCGTTTGACTCAAAACTTAAAATTGTTCAGGCAACCGAAAAGAAAAAGGCCCGGAATGAACTGAAGGAACAGCACCGCCGGCTGCTTGACAGCTATTATGACCCGCAGACAGGGCTGTACAATGAAACCGTATTTGAACTGCTTCTGGAGAATACGGATCTTGCGCATGTGGCTGTTCTTGCCATGGAAATCGACGGACTGGATGAAATCCGTCAGAAACAGGGCGAGGAAGGAGTCAGAGAAGCGGTGAACACCGTGGCGGATGCGCTTCGGAAAAACTTCCGCTCCGTGGACAGTGTCTGCCGCATGGGCGATCATACATTTGCGGTCATCATGACCCGGGCTGACTCGTCCCTGAAACAGGTGGTCATTCATAAAGTACGGTATGTGAACTGTCTTCTGAAACATCCGGAAGAAGGAAAAGCGCCGCTTACCCTGAGCACCGGGGCAGCCTTCGGAGACGGAGGAAAAGAAGCGGAATCCCTGTTTCCGGATGCCTGTGCCGCTTTGAAGCGGGCAAGGGAAAAAGGCGGAAGCAGATGCGAAATATTATGAAAGGAAGGAATTTACCATGACAATTGAAGATCTGAAGGAATACGGCGCAAATGTACAGGAAGGGATTGACCGGTGTGCCGGCATGCCGGATTTCTATCTGCGTCTTGCGGAAAGGGTGAAGCAGGAAAAAGGATTTGAAAAACTGGAATCCGCCATTAAGGAAAAGCGTCTGAAGGATGGCTTTGAGGCGGCACACGCCCTGAAGGGAGTGCTTGGGAATCTTGCCCTGACGCCGATGTATGAACCCATCAGGGAAATCACCGAGCTTCTTCGGGTGGAAACAGATACCGATTATATGCCGCTTCTGAATGAAATACTGGAACAGAAACGGAAGTTTGACCTCCTCTGATCTGAATTTTGAAAAAATCTGATTGAAATCCCGGAAGGAGATGGATATAATAACATACGTATCGCGCAGGATACGTATCTGCAGATGTAGTTCAATGGTAGAACGGCAGCCTTCCAAGCTGCATACGGGGGTCCGATTCCCCTCATCTGCTCCATAAACCGAAAAAGTGTGGTTTGTTGTCAATCCGCGCTTTTTTTTCGTCTGACCGTCCTTTCCGAATTCCTTCCGGACATCGATGGTTTTCCTTTCAGGGCGAAAGAAAATCCGTGCATCGGGAATTGAAAGGACGGCAGTTCCTTCTGCGGACTGACGCAGTTCTTTGCTACAATGAAAACCGGGAGGATCATGCGATGGTTGGTGATGATTATGTAGATGCCAGGAAAAAGGGCGTACGGGCGATGCGTTCCGCTCAGCTGGAGGGACGTTATCCTTACCTTCCGGCACTGGACGATATTCTCGGAAAGGAAGGGGCGGGACTTTCACAGATCAATCTTCATATCCGGGAAATTCCTCTGGATATGGTAGTGGGAACGAAAACCAAAGGCAGACAGAATTCCTTCGCGGATAACTTCATGCCGCTGATGGAAAAGGAAACCGAATTTGCCGCAAAATGGGACCGGGTGTTCAAGTATCAGATGGATGTCGGGATCAGTGATCCGATCAAATGCTATGAATACCTGAAAAAGTTCTATGTTCTGGAAGGAAACAAGCGGGTATCGGTTCTGAAATATCTGGATGTTCCTTCGATTGAAGCGGAAGTGATCCGGATCATGCCCGAAAAAAGTGAGGATCCTTCGATCGTAACCTACTACGAGTTTGTGGATTTTTATAAGGTATGTCCGGTTTATATCATTGATTTTTCCAAACCGGGTTCCTATAAGAAGTTTGCCGAGTTGCTGGGTCTTTCCATGACGGAGCCCTGGTCTGCCGACATGGTGAAAACAGTAGAGGCTTCCTTCTACCGGTTTGAGACGGTGTTCAATGCCCGCCGCAGACGGGAAGTCAGTTCGATGACGGTAGGGGACGCTCTTCTGGTTTATCTTTCCTTCTATTCCGTCAGTTCTCTTCTGGATCAGCCCCGGAGTGTTCTGGAAAGCCGGATTGAACGCCTTTCGGAAGAATTTGTTTCCCAGATGAATCAGGACAATATTTCCCTGCAGAAGGATCCTGGGGACAACGCGCCGAAAAAGGAGCCTCACCTGCTGTCCTTCCTGTTTGAACGTCCGACTCCGTATACGGAGGACAGACCGCTGAAGGTAGCGTTTCTCTACAACTGGAAGAGTACGGAATCCGCCTGGATTTCCGATATGGATATCGGCCGCATCTATCTTGAAAAACGGTTTGACGGTCTGGTGAAGACATTCATCTATGAGGAATGCCGAAGCGATGAAGAGATCACGAAAGCCATTACCTCGGCCGCGGATCATGGGGCGGATGTCATCGTTACCACCAATCCCGCGATGATGCCAAGAACCGCAAGGGCAGCGGTCCATTATCCGAAAATCCGCTTTCTGAACATGTCGCTGAATCTTTCTCACCGCAGCGTGCGCAGTTATTATGCACGCATGTATGAGGCGAAATTTCTGATGGGCGCGGTGGCGGCCCTGAAATGCCGGAACCATCGCATCGGATATCTCGCCGATACACCGATCTATGGAAACATTGCCAATATCAACGCGTTCGCAATCGGCGCCGCATTGATTGATCCGGAGGTCAGTGTCTTTCTGGAATGGTCTTCTCTTAAGGATCATGACTGGCGGAAGAACTTCGCGCAGGACGATGTGGATATCATTTCCGGACCGGATTACGCGTGGTTCCAGGCAGACCCCGCCGAGCGGGGGGTGTTCCGGGTTGACGAAGACGGATCCATTCTGAATTTTGCTTCTCCGTATTTCAACTGGGGCAGGTATTATGAACTGATCATCAAAAAAATCATTGATGGAACCTATGATGATGATCCAAGCGCCAGCGGTCTGCAGGCAATCAACTACTGGTACGGCTATTCCGCCGGCGTAATCGATATCCAGCTTTCGGATTCGCTGTCCTATTACAGCCGCAAGATCATCGGCATTCTGAAGAAAGGCCTGATCAGCGGAGATGTGCAGCCGTTTGCCGGAGAAATCAACAGTCAGAACCGTCTGATTCAGTCCAAGGGATCGGCGCCGCTGAATGATGAAGCCATCATTGAGATGGACTGGCTGAATGACAATGTCATCGGAAACATTCCCGCCAAGGAAGAGATGAGTGAAAGGGCGCAGTCCATGGTAAGCGTCAGCGGGGTCCGGGAAGATCTGCAGAAAGCGGCGAAGGTAGATAACTGATGCGGATCCTGGCGATTTCTGACACGGAGCTGCCCGGACTGTATGAATACTACAATCCACAGAGAACAAAAGGAGTTGACCTGATTATTTCCTGCGGGGATCTGCACGCGAAATATCTTGAATTTCTTCTCACGGTTGTCAATAAGCCGCTTCTGTATGTCCGCGGCAATCATGATACAGCCTACAAGGATCGACCGCCGGAGGGGTGTACCTGCATTGATGACCGGCTGATCCTGTTCAATGGTCTGAGAATTCTCGGTCTGGGCGGTTCCATGAAGTACAACAGCAGCCCGTTCATGTATACCGAATCGGAGATGAAACGGCGGATCCGGAAAATGAAATGGCGTCTGAGACAGTTCGGCGGAGTGGACATTGTGGTGACGCACGCACCGGTCTATGGGTATGGCGATCTGGATGATCTTCCTCATATGGGATTTGAATGCTTCAACGATCTGCTCACGGAATACCGTCCGAAGTACCTGCTTCATGGGCATGTGCATAAGGAATACGGAAACTTCCAGGCGGAACGGACCCATGAATGCGGCACGGAGATCATCAACTGCTACGGCATGCATATTCTGGATATTCCCGCGGAACAGATGCCGGTACTGGATGAAAAAAACAGAAAAGGAATCCGGAGGACTCAGATGTTTGACCGGATCTTCAGGAGGGAAGAGTAATGTATCGAAATACCTGGATGGAGATTGATCTGGATCAGCTGTATGAAAACATTGAACGGATCCGCGGAATCAACGGAAAACGCATGATTGCGGTGGTGAAGGCGGATGGATATGGATGCGGGGATCTGATGGTTGCCAAGACTGCCATGAAGGCAGGGGCGGAAATGCTGGCGGTATCGTCCGTGGATGAGGCGATGATTCTCAGAAACAAGGAATATGACGGGCCGCTTCTGATTCTCGGCCATACCAACGCGGAGGATGCCGGGCTCATGGTAAAGGAACAGATCAGCGCGCCGGCTTATTCCATGAACTGGGTCGAGCAGATCATAAGACAGGACTGCCGGGGACTGAAGGTTCATATCAAGGTGGATACCGGAATGAACCGGATCGGCTTCCATACAGTTGAAGAAATCCGTCAGGCGATGAAGCTTCTTGAAGAACATGGATGCCTGATTGAGGGGATCTTCACTCACTTTGCCTGCGCTGACAGTGATGCGGAAATGACACAGCGGCAGTTTGAAACCTTTCGCGCCATTGTGGAGGAGCTGAATTATCCGTTTGAATGGATTCACTGTCAGAATTCGGACGCGTCGGTCTCTTTGAAGGAAACCTTCTCCAACGCCTTCCGGCTGGGCATTTCCATGTACGGTCCCTCGGCGTTTCTTCCGGATCTGAACTATCCGGTTTCCCTGTACTCCCGTATTTTTCTTGTCAAGCAGGTCAGGGAGGGAGAAACGATCGGCTATGGCGCGACCTATACCGCACACCAGACGGAGTGGATCGGAACGATTCCGATCGGATACGCGGATGGATTCATCCGCCGCAATCAGAACCGGCTTCTGTACTGCCAGGGAGAATATGTTCCAATAGTCGGCCGTATCTGCATGGATCAGACGATGATTCATCTTCCTCACCAGGTGCAGGAGGGGACGGTTGTGGAAATCTTCGGACCCCATGTGTCCATCGAAACCATGGCAAAGGATCTGGACACGATTCCATACGAAATTCTGTGTCTGATCTCGGACCGGGTTACCCGGGTGTACAAACGCGATGGACGGATTCTTGCGGAAACCAACGGCAGGATTACGGAATCCCTGAACTGGAAAACGATCTGACTTCGGAGAAATCCGGAGTCTTTCTTTTGAAAAACACTGAAAATATTTTCAGAAATAAAACGGGTATTCGTTTTCAGACCATGGTATGATAGGTCCACAAGGAGTTTTCTTATGTCTCGTTATATGAACAGCCGCTATGCGGACCTGAAGCCATATGTACCAGGCGAACAGCCGAAGGACCGGATACTGATCAAGCTGAATACCAATGAGTCTCCCTTTGCGCCTAGCCCTGCCGTGATGGATGTGATCAACCGGGAAAACGCCGCGCTTCTGCGTCTGTATGAGGATCCGAAAAATGAGGATCTGAATCTTGCGATTGCCGGAAGCGTGCATGTTTATCCGGAAATGGTCATGGCGACCGGCGGAAGTGATGAAGCGCTGGATCTTGCCTTCATGGCTTTCGGTGAGGATGGGGCTGCCTTTGCGGATGAAACCTATGGGTTTTACCGGGTGCTTGCGGATCTTCATCATATTGACACGGAAATCATCCCTCTGAAGGAGGATTATTCCATTGATCCGGGGGATTATGAACACCTTGGCCGGATGGCGGTCATTGCCAATCCCGGGGCTCCGACCGGACTGCTTCTGAGCAGGAAGGAAATCGAAGGCATCCTGAAAAGCAATCCGGATCATGTGGTGATCGTGGATGAGGCGTATGTTGACTTCGGAAATGAATCGATGATTCCTCTGACTTCCGTCTATGACAATCTTCTGGTTGTGCAGACCTTTTCCAAATCAAGAAATCTGGCCGGCGCAAGAATCGGCTTTGCCTGCGGAAACGCGCAGCTGATTCAGGATCTGAATACCCTGCGCAACAGCCGCAATCCATATAATGTCACGCGGCTCAGTCAGCTGGCAGGAATCGCCGCCATCCGCTCCGCTGGATACTATCGAAAGTGCTGTGATCAAATCGTACATACCCGCGACTGGACCGAACGGGCCATGAGAGACCTTGGCTTTACGGTGCTTGACAGCCATGCCAATTTTGTTTTTGCGGCCCATCCTTCTGTTTCCGGTCAGGAAGTTCAGCGCCGTCTGCGGGAGAAGGGGATTCTGGTCCGTCATTTCGATCATGAAAGAATCAGGGACTTCAATCGGATTACGATTGGAACTGAACAGGATATGCAGCAGCTGATGGAAGCGCTCAGGGAGATAGTGAAATGAAAGAAAGAACAGCAGAAGTAAGTCGCACAACCGGTGAGACAGATGTCCGGATCCGTCTGGATGTGGATGGCAATCCGGATGTGTCAGAGATCCGTACCGGGGTAGGATTTCTCAACCATATGCTTGAGCTTCTCGCACGGCATTCCGGCATGGAACTGCATGTTTTCTGCAAGGGGGATACCGATGTGGATGATCATCACAGCACGGAGGATATCGGGATCGCGCTTGGAAGTGCGCTGAGTGAGGCCCTGGGTGAAAGACGCGGCATCCGTCGGTATGCAAGCATGGCACTGCCCATGGATGAGGCTCTGATTCTTACAGCCATTGATATTTCCGGACGCGGCGGTCTTTTCTATGATGTGGATTTTCCCAGTGAAAAGATCGGGACATTTGACACCGAACTGGTGGAGGAGTTCATGCATGCATTCGCGATGAACGCCGGCATCACGCTGCATCTGCGCATGCTTGCCGGAAAGAATTCCCACCATATTGCCGAGGCCTGCTTCAAGGGACTCGCGAGATGTCTGAGGGAAGCGGCATCCGCTGATGAAAGATTTGCCGACCGGATTCCCTCCACCAAGGGGGTTCTATGAGCCTTGAAAGCAGACTGAACCGCCTGTTTGCGGGGTTCGGATATCAGAAATTCCGGATGTCAAAATTCGAGGAATATGATCTCTATGCGGAAAACAAGGATTTTCTGACCAGCCAGCAGCTGATCACCTTTACGGATCTTGACGGATCTCTGCTTGCCCTGAAGCCGGACATCACGCTTTCCATCATCAAGAGCACATCTGCCCCGCGCCGGGTTTACTACAATGAAATGGTGTACCGGCCAAGAGATCATCATTACCGGGAAATTCCCCAGGCAGGAATTGAATGCATCGGAACGGTGGATCTTTACCGGGAGGCGGAAGTGATCGCGCTGGCCTGTAAGGCCCTTGCCTGTATTGATGAGGACTATGTGCTGCGGGTAAGTGATGTCAGTCTGATTTCCGCTTTTCTTGAAGAACGGCAGATTTCTTCCGTATACCGGAATTTCATCATCGATGCTCTGGCAGGGAAAAACGCGGACTACATCCGCTCCCTGGTGGAAAAGAAGCTGGTGTCCGAAGATGCCGGTGCCTTTCTGATCGATCTGATCGATCTTTATCTGCCGCTTTCCGAGGGAGTGAAGAAAATTCAGAAGATGACGGAAACCACTGCCTGTCAGCCGATCGCTGATCATCTGAAGGAACTTGCGGCGGTTCTGGCCGGATTCGATGTGCTGGATCACGTCTTTCTTGATTTTTCCCTGGTGAATTCCATGGAGTATTACAACGGGGTTATCTTTCAGGGGGCGGTCCGTTCCATTCCGACCTCCGTGCTTTCCGGGGGCCGCTATGACCGGCTTCTGAAAAAAATGGGAAAGCCCTATGACGCGATCGGCTTTGCGGTTTACATGGATGTTGTGGAAAACAGCCGTTCCATGCGGAGGACCCATGACGGGGATCTTGCGGTGACGTATACGGCCAAGGACAGTCCGAAGCAGCTTGCCAGGATTATCCGCCGTTATTCAGACGCCGGGATCCGGGTTCAGGCGGTCCGGGCGGAAGAGTTTTCGGAACCGGAGCGCTGGAAGGAAGTCATGACCATGCGTGAAGCGAAAAAGGAGGCGGGATTATGATCAATGTTGCGCTTCCCAAAGGAAGACTTGGAGATCAGGTTTACAGGATGCTGGCGGAAGCCGGGTACCGGTGTGATGAGATGCTGGATAAGAAAACCCGGAAGCTTGTCTTTGAAAATGCCGAGCATACCGTCCGTTACTTTCAGGTCAAGCCCACCGATGTCGGTGTATATGTGGAACGAGGCGCGGCCGATGTCGGGATAGCCGGCCGGGATATCCTGCTGGAATATGAACCGGATGTGTATGAACTGCTGGATCTTGGCATCGGGAAATGCCGGATGTGCATCGCCGGCTTTCCGGACTTTCATGACGATACGGACCGGCCTCTGCGGGTGGCGACCAAGTTCCCGCATATCGCCAGGGCATATTATGAAGAGCTTGGCCGGGATATTGATATTATCAAGCTGCACGGATCCATTGAGCTGGCACCGATTCTGAAGCTTTCGGATGTGATCTGCGATATTGTGGAAACCGGCAGTACGCTGAAGGAAAACAATCTGGTGGTACACGAGGAAGTGGTGCCGGTCAGTGCCCGCTTCATCGCCAACAAGGTATCCTATCAGTTCGCTCACGAAGAAATACTCAGAATGAAGAATGCGCTCGCGGAAAGACGGGGGAAATGACCATGATTCGGATTTATGAAACAGGACAGATCAGTGATGCGGAGATATTTGCCCGCAGTACGGAACAGGCCGATGTGGCGGATACCGTTACTGCCATCATTGAGGATGTGAAAAATAGAGGGGATGAAGCCCTGCGCTATTATGCCGAAAAGTTTGATCACGCAGTGCTGGATGAACTCGAAGTCAGCGAGAAGGAAATTGAGGAAGCGGTACGAACCGTGGATCCGCAGCTTCTCGCGGTGTTTTCGCAGGCGTCGGAGAATATCGCCCGCTATCATGAAAAGCAGATCCGCAGTGATTTCTGCCTGACGGATCGGGCAGGCAGTATCATGGGCCAGCGGGTTCTTCCTTTGAAGCGGGTCGGGATCTATGTGCCCGGGGGTACGGCTGCCTATCCCAGCACCGTTCTGATGGACTCCATTCCTGCCCGGCTTGCCGGGGTTGAGGAAATCATCATGACAACTCCTCCGGGAAAAGACGGAAAAATCAATCCGAATATTCTTGCGGCGGCTTATATTGCCGGAGTGACAAGGATTTTCAAGACCGGCGGTGCCCAGGCGATCGCGGCACTTGCGTATGGCACAGAGAGCGTTCCGGCTGTGGATAAGATTGTCGGCCCTGGAAATGCCTATGTGGCGGAAGCGAAAAAGCAGGTATTCGGACAGGTCGGCATTGATATGGTTGCCGGACCGAGTGAGGTTCTGGTCATTGCGGATGAAGCATCCAATCCTGCCTTTGTTGCGGCGGATCTTCTTTCTCAGGCGGAACATGACCGCATGGCAAGCGCGGTTCTGATCACCGATTCCATGAACCTCGCCCAGAATGTTCAGGCTGAGATAGAAAAACAGCTGAAGACTCTGGAACGGGAACAGATTGCCCGTACTTCCATCGACAATAACGGCAAGATCATTGTTGTAAAGGATCTCAGAGAGGGAATTCAGGCCTCGAACCGGATCGCTCCGGAACATCTGGAACTCTGTGTGGATAATCCGTTTGATCTTCTTCCGGAAGTACGGAACGCCGGATCCGTATTTCTTGGCCGGTATAATCCGGAGCCGATGGGGGATTATTTCGCGGGTCCGAACCACACCCTTCCGACCATGGGGACGGCAAGGTTCTACAGTCCGCTTTCCGTTGATGATTTTGTCAAGAAAATGCAGTTCAGCTATTTCACAAAGGACGCATTGAAGGAAGACTATCAGAAGGTTGCCCGTTTTGCCCGGGCGGAAGGACTGACAGCTCACGCGAGGGCAATGGAAATCCGGTTTGAGGGAGAAGAGGAATGATCGCGGTCGTGGACTATGGAGTCGGGAATCTGTTTTCTCTGAAAAGTTCCCTTTCCGCAATCCGGGCGGATGCGGTTATCACCCGTGATCCGGCTGTGATTCAAAACAGCGATCATGTGATTCTGCCTGGCGTCGGGGCCTTCGGAGATGCGGCTGACAAACTGCGGGAAACCGGAATGTTTGATCTGATGAAAGAGACCGCCGCCTCTGGCAAGCCGATGCTTGGCATCTGTGTCGGAATGCAGCTGCTGTTTGAAAAAAGCATGGAGTTTGGTGAACATGAGGGGCTTGGACTGATGAAAGGAACAGTGGACGCGATCGCGCCCTGCCTTTCAAGAAACCTGGATATTCCTCACATGGGATGGAACGCGCTTCATTTCGTTCATCCCAGTCCGTTGTTTCAGGGAATCCGGGAAGGCGAGTTTGTCTATTTTGTTCATTCCTACGCAGCCTTTGGATGCGAGGATTCCGTGACAGCGGTAAGTGAATATGATCTGGAGCTGACCGCGGCAGTTCAGAAGGACAATGTGTTCGGCACCCAGTTCCATCCGGAAAAAAGCGGAGAAGCGGGACTGCGGATCCTGAAGAACTTCTGCGCATTATGAGGTGAATTATGATTCTGTTACCGGCAATCGATCTGTATGAAAAAAAGGGCGTCCGTCTCTATAAAGGACGCTATGAGGAAATGACGGTCTATACGGAGGATCCGGTCGGGTTCGCCAGGTCCATTGAGGACAAGGGCGCTTCCTGGCTCCATGTCGTGGATCTTGAAGGAGCGCGGTCCGGCCTTACGCCGAATCTGGATGTGATTCAGAAAATTGTTTCCTCCACCGGCATGAAGGTGGAGTGCGGCGGCGGGATCCGTTCTCTGAAGACGATTGAGACCTATCTTTCCAGCGGCGTAAGCCGTGTGATTCTTGGCACAAAGGCGCTGGAGGATCCCCGGTTTCTCAAGGACGCGCTGGCCGCGTTTGGAAGTGCCGTGGCAGTCGGAGTTGACGCAAAGGATGGGAAAGTGGCGACGCATGGATGGACGAATGTGACGGATATGGATGCCGGAAGCTTCATTCTGTCCCTGCGGGATCTTGGCGTAGAGACGGTGATCGCAACTGATATCAGCCGGGATGGCGCGATGCGCGGCACGAACCTGGATCTGTACCGTACGCTCTGTGAATTGGAAGGAATTCATATTATCGCAAGCGGCGGGGTTTCCTCCCTGGAGGACATCCGCTCCCTGAGAGAAATCGGAGCCCATGGCGCGATTCTTGGCAAGGCGATGTATACCGGAGCGGTGCAGGTGGAAGAAGCGATCCTTGCGGCGGAGGGAAGAGAATGATTACAAAACGGATTATTCCCTGTCTTGATGTAAGGGATGGAAGAGTCGTCAAGGGTGTGAATTTTGAAGGACTTCAGGATGTGAATGATCCTGTGGCTCTTGCAAAGTATTATTCGGATCATGGCGCGGATGAGCTGGTCTTCTATGACATCACCGCAAGCCATGAAGGCCGGAAGCTGTTTACGGATATTCTGCGGGATACCGCTTCAACCATCTTCATTCCCCTTACCGTCGGGGGCGGAATCAATACGGTTGAGGATTTTGAAAGGGTGCTGAAATGCGGCGCCGACAAGGTCAGCGTCAACAGCGGCGCGATCCGCAATCCGGATCTGATTCCCCAGGCAGCCGCGAAATACGGAAGCCAGTGTGTTGTGCTTTCGGTTGACGCGAAGCGGGTGGACGGTTCCTTTCATGTTTTCCGCAACGGCGGCCGGATTGACACCGGCCTGGATGCCCTGGAATGGATTGAGCAGGGAGTCAGAAACGGTGCCGGGGAAGTTGTGCTGAATTCCATCGATACGGATGGAGTGAAACAGGGCTTTGATCTTGAAATGCTGGAAGCGGTCAACCGGATCGTCCGGGTTCCCGTGATCGCCAGCGGCGGAGCAGGCTGCGCGCAGGATTTTGTCCGGCTGTTTCAGACGATTCCGGAAATCAGCGCCGGGCTTGCGGCCTCCATCTTTCATTTCGGAGAGGTTCAGATCTCTGATCTGAAGAGAGAACTGAAAAAAGAAGGGATATCCGTCAGAATATGATCCGGGCAGAAGATATCCGCTGGGATGAAAGAGGACTGGTTCCCTGTATCGTTCAGGATTACGAAACCGGAAGAGTGCTGACTCTTGCATATATGAACCGTGAAAGTTTTGCGATTTCCGTCGAGAAGGGACTGACCTGTTTCTGGTCAAGAAGCCGCAGAGAGCTCTGGCTGAAAGGGGAGACCTCCGGGAATTACCAGCATATTGTAACGATGGAAGCGGACTGTGATGCGGATGCGCTTCTGGTCCGGGTGCGGAAGGATGGACCGGCCTGCCATCTTGGCAATGACAGTTGTTTTGACACGGACCTCAGAATCCGCTTTGAGGAGGAAAAAGGAAAATGAGTGAAGTAAAATTTGAACTGAACACCCTGTATGAGCTCCTGGAAGATCGGAAGAAGAATCTTCCGGAAGGTTCCTACACCACCTATCTGTTTCAGAAGGGCCTGGATAAGATCCTCAAGAAAGTCGGTGAGGAATGCACGGAGGTGATTATTGCGGCGAAGGATCAGGATCACAGAGAAACCGTCTATGAGATCGCCGATCTTACCTATCATGTGCTTGTGCTGATGGTTGAGGCAGGAATATCGGTAGAGGAGATCCAGGAAGAGCTCGCCTCAAGACATGTCATTGATCACAAAGTCAAACAGGAAAAAATGGCCAGTGATAAGGACACAGCCGAATAAAGCCGGAGTTTCCGGTTTTTTCTTTCATGAAGACAGAAAGCAGCGGGTTTAAAAGCCCTGCCCTGCGTTTTCCGGCAGAGAAACAAAAAAGATGACTTTGGAAGTTTATAAAAGGTACTATTGATTTCTTTGGTTAGTTCTATTAAACTAACTAGCAGTTAGATAGTTCTAACAGCAGATACACAAGGAGGAAAGTATTATGCTTCCGCTGACTATGGCACAGCCGGGTGAAATCAATTCAATTATTCATGTAGGTGGCAATGCAGAAACAAAGAAACATCTGGAGGATCTTGGATTTCATGTTGGAGGAACGGTTCAGATCGTCTCTGAAATCAACGGAAATCTGATTGTGAACGTGAAGGATACCAGAATCGCGATTGACAGAACACTTGCCTCCAAGATCGGTATCTAGAAGGGGGAGAATGAAATGAAAACATTACGGGATGCGGCGATCGGTGAAACCGTCACAGTAGTAAAGCTCCATGGGGAAGGCGCGGTCAAGCGCAGAATCATGGATATGGGAATCACCAAGGGCGTCAAGGTCTATGTGCGCAAGGTCGCGCCGCTTGGCGATCCGGTGGAAGTGACCGTACGGAACTATGAACTGTCAATCCGCAAATTTGACGCGGAAATGATAGAAATTGCGTAAGCGGGGGAGAAAAAGGGATATGAAAGCAAAAACAGTCATAGCGCTTGCCGGCAATCCAAACTGCGGCAAGACAACACTTTTCAACGCTCTGACAGGCGCGAATCAGTATGTCGGAAACTGGCCGGGCGTTACGGTTGAAAAGAAGGAAGGAAAGCTGAAGGGACATGATGATGTGATGATTCAGGACCTTCCCGGTATTTATTCCCTTTCACCGTATACTCTGGAGGAAGTGGTTTCCAGAAAGTATCTGATTGAGGAAAAACCGAACGCGGTGCTGAATATAGTAGACGGAACCAATCTCGAAAGAAACCTCTATCTCAGCACACAGCTGGCGGAACTGGGCATTCCGATGGTTCTGGCAGTCAATATGATGGACCTTGTTGAAAAGCGCGGGGATCAGATTGACTTTGATGAGCTGGGCAGAGAAATGGGATGCACCGTTGTCAAGGTATCCGCTCTTAAAGGAACCGGCGCGGTGGAAGCTGCTGAAGCAGCGATCGCGGCCGCTTCCAAAAACATCAAACCAAAACCGATTCAGTACAGCAAGCCGGTTGAAAAGGCGCTGGATCAGATCAGCAAGCTTCTTCCGGTAGAGGAGAATCAGAAGCGCTTCTATTCCGTCAAGGTGTTTGAACGGGATGACAAAGCCCTGGAAAAGCTGGCTCTGAGCAGTGATGTCGTCAGTAAATGCGACGCGGCCACAAAGGCAGTGGAAAACGAACTGGACGATGACGCGGAATCCATCATTACAAATGAGCGGTATGAAGTCATCACCGGTCTTCTGAAGGACAGCTATGTCAAGCAGGGTGCCGGAAAGATGACGCTCAGTGACCGGATTGACAGAATCGTCACCAACCGCTGGCTGGCCATTCCGATCTTCCTGCTCGTGATGTTCATTGTTTATTACTTCTCGATCCAGACGATCGGCGGATGGGCAACCGACTGGACCAATGATGTTCTCTTCGGAGAGATTGTTCCTAACGCGGTAGCCAGTATTCTCACGGCACTGGGAGTTCAGGAAGGTTCCTGGCTCTGGGGTCTTGTACTGGATGGAATCGTTGCCGGAGTCGGCGCGGTCATCGGCTTTGTTCCTCAGATGCTGGTGCTGTTCTTCTTCCTCGCTCTTCTGGAAGGCTGCGGATACATGGCGAGAATCGCCTTCATCATGGACCGGATCTTCCGGAAGTTCGGACTTTCGGGTAAGTCTTTCATTCCGATGATGATCGGCACAGGATGCGGTGTTCCGGGTATCATGGCGAGCCGTACGATTGAAAATGAACGCGACAGACGCATGACCATCATGACGACAACCTTTATTCCCTGCAGCGCAAAGCTTCCGATCATTTCTCTGATCGCCGGCGCGATGTTCAACAACAGTGCGGTCATCGGCTGGAGCGCCTATGTGCTGGGAATTGTTTCCATCATCGTTTCCGGTATTATTCTCAAGAAGACAAAGTGGTTTGCCGGTGAACCTGCTCCGTTTGTCATGGAGCTTCCGGAATATCATATGCCGACCCTCAGCTCCGTCCTGCATTCCATGTGGGAGAGAGGCTGGTCCTTCATCAAGAAGGCGGGAACCGTTATTCTTCTCGCTACCATTCTGATCTGGTTCCTTTCCAACTTCGGCGTGGTCAACGGAAAGTTCGGCATGCTGCCGGAAGATGACTTCATGGAACACTCCATGCTTGCAGGACTTGGAAATGCCGTTGCCTGGATCTTCGCGCCGCTTGGATGGGGACGCTGGAAGCCGGCCGTTGCGACCGTCACCGGTCTTATCGCGAAGGAAAACGTTGTCGGTACCTTCGGTATTCTCTACAAATACGGTGAAGTATCTGAAGCGGGAGAAGAAATCTGGGCCAACCTTCAGGCGGATTTCACAGCCGTCTCCGCATATTCCTTCCTTGCTTTCAATCTCCTTTGCGCTCCTTGCTTTGCGGCAATCGGCGCGATCAAGAGAGAGATGAACAGCGCCAAGTGGACCTGGTTTGCGATCGGATACGAATGTGCCTTCGCGTATGTTGTTGCTCTGTTTGTCTATCAGATCGGCGGCCTGTTCATGGGTCAGGTTTCCTTCAACTTCTTCACGATTGTTGCCTTCGCGCTGCTTGCCGGAATGATCTGGCTCCTGGTGCGTCCTTATAAGGAAGCTGTCAAGCTTAAAACAGTAAGCGCATAATCCGCAGATCAATTTCAGACCTTCGAAAGATCTCCTGTTCACAAAAACCGGAGATCTTTCATTTCTGAAGAAAGGACCGCTGTTTTACGGAAGCGGACCATCGATCCAGGCAGTGCTGTTGATATCTTTTCGAAGATCGAATAAACTGGGAAAGTAAAAAAATGAAACGTTTCCGGCAACGTTTCCAGCAGGTGGTAGACTATGACAACAATAAAAGATATTGCCCGTCTTTCAGGCTACAGTATCGGCACGGTATCCCGTGTCATCAATAATCATCCGGATGTCAGTGAAGCTGCCCGGATCAAGGTGGAACAGATTATCAGGGAACAGAACTTTCAGCCTAACTCAAATGCCAAGCAGCTGAAGCAGCAGTCCAATTCCGCGGTCACGATTATTGTCAAGGGATATGAAAACATGTTTTTTGAAGGAATTCTGGAGCGGGTACAGGCGATACTCAGGGATTCCGGCGAGGATGTAGCGGTAGCCTTTCTGGATGAGTATTCCAATGAGGTACAGGCGGCAATTCAGCTGTGCACTTCCCGCAAACCAAAGGGCTTCATATTTCTTGGAGGAAATCTTGAGTTTTTCAAACAGGAAGGGATGAAGATTGATGTGCCCTGTGTTCTTCTGACCAATACGGCAGGGGAGCTGAATCTTGAAAACCTCTCCAGTTATTCCACCAATGATGAGGAAGCGGGATATCAGGTGATTGACTATCTGATCAGACATGGTCATTCCGAGATCGGAATCATCGGCGGCAGTGCCAGCCGGATCGGATCGCAGATCGGGTTTCGAAGGATGAAAGGGTGTCTCGATGCCTTTGCGGCACACGGAATTGAATTTGATGAGAAGCTGCAGTATGAGCCGTCCCGTTTTTCAATGGCCGGAGGATACGAAAGCGTGAAGAAACTCCTGAAGAAGAATCCGAAAATCACGGCAGTCTTTGCGATCGGCGACACAATCGCCATCGGCGCGATGCGGGCAATTAAGGACATGGGTTTTGAGATTCCAAAGGATATCTCCATTATCGGATATGACGGCATTGAATCCGGCCGTTATACTATTCCCCGTCTCTCTACCATTCATCAGGACACGGAGATTCTTGCCAGAAAAGGGGTGGAGGATCTTCTGCTCAGAATCAATTACCACCATCCGGTTGCCCATGAGGACATTCCGTTTACGCTCATTGAAGGAGAATCGGTGGCCAGCCCCTCAAACCAGTAATGCACTCTCAAGCTCCTGCCAAAACGGCGGGTGCTTTTTTACAGGGCAAAAGAACATGTATGCAGGCTTTCACCTCAGGAAATCACCGATGAAAAGGGAAAGAAGCAGCCGCTGAAGCAGGAAGATAAAAAAACGCTGAAATATCTTTCGAAAGCGCAATAAAAAAATAACAGAATCACAGGAACTTAGTTTATAATCTTTCTTGGAGAGCCATGAAAGCGCTGTCAGAGACAGCGAGTTCAGGACTCTTGCCAGAAAGTCCTGCAGCTGGGCAAAACGGCGGAGAACTGATGAATGTATGCGGAGCATCTCAGTTATTTCCGTGGGGGTTTGCATGACGCGGGGGCTTCAGAATTCTTTCTATTCTAAAAACAGAAAGGGGCAAAGAGAAAGACATGGCAACAGTATCACTGAGACACATCGTTAAGATTTATCCCAACAGCGGCGATGGCAAGAAGCAGAAGAAGACAAATCTGAAGGTCACTGATGAAGGCGTTCTCGCCGTTCAGGACTTCAACCTTGAAATCGCTGACCAGGAATTCATCGTACTTGTAGGTCCTTCCGGATGCGGAAAGTCCACAACACTTCGTATGGTCGCAGGTCTCGAAGAAATTTCCAAGGGCGAGCTCTGCATCGGCGCCAAGCTGATGAATGACGTCGCTCCGAAAGACAGAGATATCGCGATGGTATTCCAGAACTACGCGCTGTATCCGCACATGACAGTCCGTCAGAACATGGAATTCCCGCTCAAGCTTCGCAAAGTACCGAAGGATGAAATCGACAGAGCTGTAAACAACGCTGCTGAAATCCTCGGTATCACGCAGTATCTCGATCGTAAGCCGAAGGCTCTCTCCGGTGGTCAGAGACAGCGTGTCGCGATCGGCCGTGCAATCGTTCGTGAACCGAAGGTCCTCCTGATGGATGAGCCGCTCTCCAACCTGGATGCGAAACTCCGTAACCAGATGCGTGCTGAGATCATCAAGCTCCGTCATCGTCTGAACACAACCTTCATCTACGTTACACATGACCAGACCGAAGCCATGACGCTCGGCGATCGTATCGTAATCATGAAGGATGGTGTGATTCAGCAGATCGGAACACCTCAGGAAGTCTATGACAGCCCGATCAACATGTTCGTTGCCGGCTTCATCGGCGTTCCTCAGATGAACTTCTACGATGGCAAGCTCATCAAGACTGCCGGCGGCAAGTATGCTGTATCGGTAGAAGACGCAATCATCGAGCTCTCTCCTGAGAAGCAGAAGAATCTTGCGGATCATCAGGTAGCTGCACAGGATGTTGTGGTCGGCGTACGTCCGGAGCACATTACTCTTGAAGGCGCACCTGACAAGATGATCAAGGGAACTGTAGACGTATCCGAGCTTATGGGTTCCTCCGTACATCTGCACATCAACGCCTGCGGCAAGGATGGTGTCATCATCGTTCCGACACTCGACCTCAAGGGCAACAAGTCCTTCGCCATGGGTTCTCCGATCGAATTCACATTCGGCGGAAATGTCGTGCATGTATTCGCAAAAGAGTCCGGCAAGAACCTGGAATATTCCAACGATACTGTCCAGGACTAATTACTGAATCTCTGACCAGATATATCATCCGCAGATATATCTGGTTTTTTTATGTGACAAAGGAAACACGAAAAAACAGCATGCTTTTTGAAGGAAACCGGATTCGTCCTGCTATAATGGAATTAACAAAAAGAAACGGAGAGAAAATAATTTATGAGTGTGAATGTTCGTAAGGTTGCGGTAATCGGCTGTGGATTTGTCGGATCTTCAAGCGCTTTTGCAATTATGCAGAGCGGACTGTTCTCTGAAATGGTTCTTCTGGATGTCAATCAGGCAAAGGCAGAAGGAGAAGCGATGGACATCAGTCACGGTACTGCGCTGGTTAATCCCATGAAGGTCTATGCCGGAACCTATGATGATATCGCGGACGCTGCGATCATCGTTGTCACAGCCGGCGCTGCTCAGAAGCCGGGTGAAACCCGTCTGGATCTGATTCATAAGAATGTCGGAATCTTCTCGGGAATCATGAAGGAAATCCGGGCCAGAAAACCGGAAGGAATCATGCTTGTCGTTGCCAATCCGGTAGATATTCTTACCTATTATGCCGCGAGAACCAGCGGTATGGGAGAGGGAAGAGTCTTCGGCTCCGGTACGGTTCTTGACACCTCCCGTCTGCGCACCCTTCTTGCCAACAAGCTGGATGTCGACAGCCGTTCCATTCATGCATATATTGTCGGTGAACACGGCGACAGTGAAATCGTATGCTGGTCCAACGCCAACGTATCCGGCGTTCCGCTTCCTGATTTCTTCGCTCTGCGCGGAATGGGAGATATTGACCTCACCGTTGCTCAGGCAGAAATCTCCAACGATGTGAAAAACAGCGCCTACGAAATCATCGCCAAGAAGAACGCGACCTATTACGGCATCGCAATGTCCGTGACGAGAATCTGCCGCGCTGTCATCAAGGATGAAAAATCCGTTCTTCCGGTTTCCACGGTTCTTCACGGGGAATATGGAATCGAAGGCTGTGCCGTATCCGTACCGGCGATTGTCGGCCGCAACGGCATTGAGGATCTCGTTCCGATATCCATGTCAGAAGAGGAAAGAGTGGCCCTTGACGCATCGGCTTCCGTGCTGAAGGCGAATATGGCGGATATTTCCTACGAAATCGCTGACTGAATCATTCCGCATTAAAAAAGGTGTTCCTTTTCAGTAAAGGAACATCTTTTTTCATGCGGTTCAGAAATGGATCTCCATATAAACGCTGCGATCGTCCAGGCGGTGCACCGAGAAGGCGGTTTCCTCAAGCAGACCGTAGCTGCGGGGATGGGATTCCTTCGGCAGTGTCATACTGCCGGGATTCAGCCAGAAGATGCCTTTTTTCTCTTCGGCAGTGGGGATATGGGTATGACCGGACAGAATCAGATTGCCGGGAACCGGTACAAAAAGGCGGGAAATGTCGAGATGCCCGTGCGTCAGATAAATGGTCCGCTTCCGTTCCGTAATCCGGTGAAAATCGGAATGGACATCAAATTCGAGAACCATCTGATCCACTTCCGCGTCACAGTTGCCCCGTACCCCAATGATCTGATCCTTCAATGGGTTCAGAAGAGAGATTACTTTTTTTGGCGCGTAATCGGATGGAAGATCATTTCTCGGGCCG
This sequence comes from uncultured Erysipelotrichaceae bacterium, assembly GCA_946537255.1. Classification (GTDB taxonomy): domain Bacteria; phylum Bacillota_I; class Bacilli_A; order Erysipelotrichales; family Erysipelotrichaceae; genus Bulleidia. The sequence continues at coordinate 5,493 of CAMNFS010000020.1, read as the reverse complement.
TGATACAGCACGTCGCCAAGAGACAGAATCCTGTCCGCGCCATGAAAGGACAAAAGATCCTGTACTGCCGCTGCGGAGGATTCTGATCCATGAATATCACTGATGACTAAATAACGCATTTTCTGCCTCATTTCTTTTCAGCCTCTTGCAATCGAGAGGCTGATTAATTATATTTTAGAAGGCAGAGGAAACTGTGACAATGCATGGATTTCCGAAGTTCTGTCAAAAAAAATATTTGTTCAGTATTCGCTGCATCCTAAGAGAGCGGCAGGAGGGAAAAATTATGAACAAAAGCAGAAAAAGAATTCAGAAGCTGACACTTGCGGCTTTTTTTGTCGCTATTGAGATCCTGATGGCAGTCACTCCGATCGGATTCATTCCCGTCGGGGCCATCAACATTACCACCATGCATCTGCCGGTGATTCTTTCCGGCATCATTCTCGGCCCGGTGTACGGCGCTCTGACAGGATTTGTCTTCGGCTTCTGCAGTATGATGAAGGCAACTCTTGCCCCGGGTATTACGAGCTTCTGCTTCAGCCCGTTTATTACGGTCGGAGGAGTATCCGGTAATTTCGCGAGTATTCTGATTGCCTTCGTACCGCGTATTCTTCTTGGATTTCTCTCATTCCATATCTATCTTGCGATGCGCCGTGCCAAGGCAGGCCGGGTAGTTTCTTCTGCCGTATCGGCAGCGCTGAATACACTGATTCACACCCTGCTGGTTATGGGACTGATCTGGCTGTTCTTCGGTCAGGCATACGCGGCAGCGGCCGGCATTTCCGTCGGAGCAGTGATTATTGCGGTTCTTACCAGCAACGGGATTCTGGAGATCATCGTTGCGGCGATTGTCATTCCGGCACTTGTGCGGGCTCTGAAACCGCAGATGGAAAGGATGGGTTTCTATGATAAAGACTGATAAACCCTGTGTTCTGATTGGCATCACGGGAGGAATTGCGGCGTACAAGATCTGTACGCTCGTTTCTTCTCTGCACAAACAGGGATATGAAGTCCATGTCCTGATGACGAAGGAGGCAGAGGAATTCATTACGCCTCTGACGCTGCAGACGCTTTCCGGAAACAAGGTCATTCTGGACATGTTCACAACCGACTATACCCCGGATGTGCATCATATTTCCCTTGCGGAAAAAGCGGATGTGTTTGTGATTGCGCCCGCTACCGCCAATGTGATCGCCAAGATCGCGCATGGGATCGCGGATGACATGCTGACGACAACATTTCTTGCCAGCACCTGTGAGAAGCTGATTGTTCCGGCGATGAATACCCATATGCTGGAGAATCCGATTACTCAGGATAATCTTGCTCGCTGCCGAACCTTTGGCATGCATATTCTTGAGAGCGACAGCGGGTATCTTGCCTGCGGTACAACCGGAAAGGGAAGAATGCCGGAGCCGGCCGTGATCGAAGATGCTCTTGTTCAGCTATTGACGGAGAATCAGTTTCTGAAAGGCCGGAAAGTCCTGATAACAGCCGGACCGACCTGTGAAGCAATTGATCCGGTCCGTTATGTGACCAATCATTCCAGCGGGAAAATGGGCTATGCGCTTGCGAAAGCGGCCCGCAATGCCGGAGCGGATGTCACCCTGGTCAGCGGAAAGACAAATCTTCCGCCGGTTGCGAATGTGAAAATGATTCCGGTGGTCAGCGCAAAGGATATGGCGGAGGCTGTGCTTCCGCTGCAGAAAGAGATGGATCTCATGATTCTTGCGGCCGCAGTCGCGGATTATACTCCCTGTACGACGGCGACGGAGAAGATTCATAAATCCGAAGGCGGAATGACGCTTGAGATGGAACGCACCACGGATATTCTCAAAACCCTGGGAGCTCATAAGCCGCAGGGACAGATTCTGGTCGGCTTCTCCATGGAAACGGAGAACCTGATTGCCAATTCCGCCCGGAAGCTCACCTCCAAAAACTGCGACTTCATCGTTGCTAATTCCATTCGGCAGGCTGGAGCAGGATTTGGTACAGATACCAATATCGTGACGATTATTTCCGAGGATGGAAGCCGTGAACTTGGTCTTCTTTCCAAAGATGAAACAGCCCAGGAGATCCTGAAAACAGTAATGGGGGAGGAATGACATGTATCTCTTGACAATAGATGTAGGAAATACCCATATCAAGATGAACCTGCTCTCGGAAGAAGATGAGCCGGTTTCGGGTTTCCGCCTGACAACAAGAACACCCCGCACCAGCGATGAATTCGGGCTGGCAATCCGGGAGTTTCTGAATGCCAATAATCTGACGAAGTGGGATATCAAGGATGTCGTGATTTCTTCGGTGGTACCGAAGGTGATGTATTCCCTGACATCCAGTATCGTCAAATATCTCAGCAAGGAGCCGATTATCGTCGGTCCCGGCATCAAAACAGGAATTTCCATCCGGACGGATAACCCCAAGGAAGTCGGTGCCGATCGGATTGTGGACTGTGCGGCTGCGTTCTATACGTATCACAGATCCTGCATTATTGTTGATTTCGGTACTGCGACAACCTTTGACTATGTATCGAATGATGGTGTCTTTCAGTATACGGTCATCGCTCCGGGACTTGAAACCAGCGCCAGCGCTCTGACCAATCAGACCGCAAAGCTTCCTGAGATTGAAATCCGCAAGCCTGAAAGCATCCTTGTCAAGAATACGATTGCCGGCATGCAGGCAGGCGTGGTATACGGGTATATCGGTCTTGTGGAGTATATTATCAAACGCATGAAACGGGAACTCGGCGATCCGAAGGCTCTGGTGATTGCGACCGGAGGGCTAGGCAGAGTCATAGCGGATGAGACAGATACGATCAATATCTATGAACCGGATCTGGCTGGCAAAGGGATGTCCATCATTTATCAGAGAAACAAAGGGGCAGCCTGATGAAACCGCGGTCCATCTACCAGCTTTTTGTCAGAGACTGTGGAAACGGCACATTTTCGGATGCGGAGAAAGAACTGGGAAGAATCCGTGACATGGGATTTACAACCGTTTATCTGCTTCCCATCCATCCGATTGGATCAAAGGGGCGGAAGGGAACCATTGGAAGTCCCTATGCCATTCGGGATTACAATGCGGTGGATGATCTTCTCGGCGGAGCCAGAGGATTCCGCCGTTTTCTGGATCATGCCCATCAGGAAGGCCTGGAAGTCATGATGGACATTGTGATTCATCATACAGCCAGAGATCATCGCTGGGTAAGCGAACATCCGGAATACTACATGCATGATGAAAACGGCGGTTTTCTGATCGCGGTAGAAGAATGGAGTGATATCTACGATCTTGACTTTTCCTGTGACGCCCTGAAGCAGGAACTGATTGCCATGATGAAGTACTGGACAGAGTTCGGTGTGGATGGCTTCCGCTGTGATGTGGCGTCCCTGGTTCCCTTTTCCTTCTGGAAACAGGCGGTTCAGGAAGTCAGAGCCATCAACCCGGATTTTGTCTGGCTTGCGGAGTCTGTCAATCAGGAACTGATTCCCGTCATCCGCTCCAAAGGTCTGGAAGCCATGGGAGACGGAGAGACCGCGCAGCTGTTTGACATGCTTTATCCCTACGATGTATGGACATGGATGATGAAGGCGGTAAAGGACAAGGATCTGAAGATGTTTCAGGTGCTTCTGAACTTCTCCCTTTCTGAATACAGAAGCGGGATGCGGAAAGTATGGTGTCTTGAAAATCATGACCGGGCCAGACTTGCGGCAATTGTTCAGGATCCCTGTGCCCGGAAAAACTGGCTCGCCTGGTCGTTTCTGATGCTTGGAACAGCCTTTGTTTATGCCGGTCAGGAATATGAGCTGACAAAGACGCCTTCTCTTTTTGAAAGGGAGCCGGTTCTGTTTCCAAAGGAAACCACGGATGCCATGATGACCATTCAGACACTGAATATGCTGCGCAGCAGGTATATGCACGATCTATATGCGGTCAAAACGTATGAGAACGAGGATGCAATGGAATTTGTGGAATACGGAAAGGAACGATCATTCTTTGGATGTTTCAATGTTAAGGGACTGATGCAGGATATATCCGTTCCGCTTGCGGACGGCTTCTACACCAATGAGATCAGCGGAAAAGAGGTCCGGATTGAAAACGGGCATATTCCATCTGCGGACTGTCCGTTCTTTACGGTGTTGACTGATATTGCGGGAGTGAATGTATGACAAGGATCTTTGATCTGCATGCGGATATCGGGCGGGAACTCATGGAACAGAAAAGCAAAGGGGAAGGGATTTCCTTTGCGGACCGTCATATGAAGCGTCTGGCCGCCGGCGGTATTCAGTACAGCGCGGCCGCATGTTTCTTCACCGGACCGGAGACCTGGCACGAAATGAAGGAAATGATTTCCCTGACAGCGGAACAGATCCAGAGCCATGCAGGCATGATACTTTCTCCGGATGATCTGAAGGAGGATGGTGACATGGCCTTTCTTCTTACCGTGGAAGGGATGTGCGGGATCAACGCACATATCAGGAAACGGATCACCTGGATGTATGAAAAAGGGGTGAGAATGGCATCCCTGACCTGGAATGACTTCAATCTTCTGGCTACCGGGCTTGGCGGTGATCCGGCAAGAGGCCTTTCAGAGGAAGGCCGCCGGGCGGTAAAGACGATGAACAGCCTTCATATGATTATCGATGTCAGTCACGCCAATGAACATACATTCTGGGATCTCATCAATACCTCGAAACGCCCGCTCGTTGCCAGCCATTCCAACTGCCGGAAGCTCTGCCCTCATCCGCGGAACCTTACGGATGAGCAGATCATTGCCCTTGCGGAGAAAGGCGGTCTGATCGGTATGAACAGCTACAGCAGGTTTCTGTCCGAAGATGCCGAAAATCAGAACGCCGCCATGCTTGCAAAGCATGCGGCCCACATTGCTGACATCGTTGGTCATACTCATGTCGCATGCGGCTTTGACTTCATGGATTTCATTCACTTTCTGAAAGAAAAAGAGGAAACCGATATCTGTAATGCGTCCATGGCGCAGAACTTCATAGAGGCACTGAGAAGAGAAGGCTTTTCAGAAGAGGAGACGGAGGATATTGCCTGGCGGAATGCCTTCCGTTTTCTGAAAGACAATCTGTAAACCACGAAAAAAACCGCATCTCCATTTATATCACTGATTGTGAACAGCTGCTGTCATGCATGGAGCTGCACACCGGTATATCTGATCAAACAATACCTCTGTGCGCGCTGAGCGGACCAAACAGTTATAATCTGAATCCTTACTGTGACCTGGAGCTGTCCGGGTCTTTTCTGTGGTGATTACGCAGCGGAATATTATATGCGGCTGAGTCAAAATAAAAAAGTGGAGACGACGAGACTCGAACTCGCTACCTCATCGCTGCCAGCGATGCGCTCTCCCAGGTGAGCTACGACCCCAGTGATTAGAGCATACTCTCAGAAACTGCGATTGTAAAGCCTTTTCTCATTGAATTTCCTGTAAATATTCTGCGGATGATCTATCGGAATATGATTGGAATATCGTAACAA
>CAMNFS010000019.1 GCA_946537255.1 uncultured Erysipelotrichaceae bacterium | reverse complement strand
TCAGCTTCCGCTGCCCGGTCTTATTGATTCGGCCGGCACAAACACTACAGGCATCTCAGCCTGTGCGAGCATGGACTTTCCTCTGGCTGTTGCCAGCGACTGCCCGAATATGCATGGATCAATGCTTATTGCGGTTCTGCTCGAACACCTGTTCTTCCAGTCTTGAAAGGCGCTTCAGAATATCCACATTGGCAGCTCCCTGTGCCGCCGGAGTCGGTTTGGACTCCAGAGCCCTGGTCCTGCCTTCCTCTTCGATCAGTTTTGCGCGCAGAGACGCGTTGGTGCGTTCAAGCTCCGCAATCTTCTGATTGAGTTCTGCCGTAATATCCTGATAAGTCTGATAATCTTCCATGACGAGATCCAGGAAGCTGTCCACTTCCGAAGGACTGTAGCCTTTGAAATCAATATCAAACTGCTTATCCAGAATGCTCTGTAAATCAAGATTCACCTTACCTGACATGTTGCATTACGCTCCTAGCGACTCTATTCTCGCATGATTTCGCTTTTTTCTGAAGTCCCTTTTGCACCAATCTGAATGTTATACGGTTTTTTTCCAGGCAATCCACTCTCCATAACCTTCCTTATTTATTCTTACAACGATATAATATCGTGTGGTACGGAGGAAGAATGGTCAATTATCCAAACGGCAGAAAAAATACCTATCACACTGCCGCCGCATCCGCGGCCGGCCGCGGCATGGAGCTTGAAGCCGAGATCAACGCGACCAATACCAGATATCTTGAAGAGGACCGCGCGGTCATCCATAAGAAGCCGACACCGGTCACGATCGTGCATGTGGATTATCCCAGCCGGAATGCCGCGAAAATCACGGAAGCCTATTTCAAGCTTCCAAGCACGACCGACTACAACGGCATCTATCGGGGAAAATACATTGACTTTGAGGCAAAGGAATGCACTTCAAAAACCTCCTTTCCTCTGAAATCCATTCACGCCCACCAGATCAGTCATCTTGATTCCGTACTGAAGCACGGCGCCATCGCGTTTGTGATTGTGCGCTTCACCCATCTTGGCATCACCTACTATGTGCCGGCGGACCGGATGATCCGCTTTGTAAGAACAGCGGAGCGCAGCTCCATTCCCGTCGCGTGGTTTGAGGCCAATGGATTTGCGATCCCTTATAATTATGTGAGACCGGTAGACTATCTGAAAATCGTAGACCGGCTGTATTTTGAGGACAAGGAATGAGTGAAACAGAAAAACCGGTAAAACGCCGCCGGCAGGAGTCCTCCCCGGCAAAAAGAAGCACAGGCGCATCCGCCTCTTCCAAACGGCGCAGCACCGGCAGAACCAGAACAAAAACAAAAACCGCAGGCAGAGCCCGCACCCCATCAGGATCTGCCAGACGCAGAAGAACGTCCAGCCGGCATGTCAATCGACGCAATCTCTGGACGATTATTCTGATTTTCATGATCTGCATGGAAATGATTGTCGGCGCCGCGGGTCTTTTTATGATCGGAAACATGCTTCAGAACAAGCCGAAGCTTGTTGTGGATGATTTCTTCTCTCCGGAAAGCTCGCATATCTATGATCGCAACGGCACCCTGATCGCTGACGTAGGAACACAGCTGAGAGAAAACATCACCTATGATCAGGTTTCCGAATCCGTCATTGACGCCTTTCTTGCGGTGGAGGACAGCCGCTACTTCAGACACGACGGTTTTGATCTTCCCCGCTTCACAAAATCAGCGCTCGACAATGTTCTGAACAAGCTGAGAGGAAGAAGCGGTCTTTCAGGCGGATCCACATTCACGATGCAGCTGGTCAAGCTGACATACTTCCAGAATGATGAAACCGGAGTTACCGCTTCCCGCAACATCGCCTACAAGGTCCAGCAGATTGCTCTGGCCCGGGAGCTGGAAAAGGAATCCAATAAAAAAGCAATCTTCGAAATGTATCTGAACAAGATGAATTTCGGAGGTACCGGCAATATCCGCGGTATCCAGAAGGCAGCGGAATACTATTACGGCAAGTCGGCCGGAGAACTGAATCTTCCGGAAGCAGCCATGCTGGCAGGTGTCATCAATGCCCCTTACGCCTATGATCCCCACAACTTCCTGGACAACGCGACGAAACGGCGCAATACGGTTCTCTCACTGATGGTGCGCCATGGCTACATCACCGAAAAGGAATACAGGCTCGCAAAAGCAGTCCGGGTGGAGGACACCCTGATCGATCCCTCCGTGAGAAAAGGCGGGACGGGTGAAGCATACGCCTTTCAGTCCTATATCGATACCGTTATCGAGGAAGCCGCTTCCATCAGCGGTCAGGATCCCCTTTCCGTGGCAATGGATATCTATACCTACATGGATCCGGAAGTACAGACGGTGATGGACGGAATTCAGTCGGAAAAATATGAACAGGTCATCTTTCCGGATGATCTCATGGAAATCGGCATGATTGCCGAGAACAATCAGACCGGTGAAATAGTCGGGATCGGCGGCGGAAGAAACTATGGCCGCGGCGGATCCATGCTTCTGAATCACGCAACCGATCAGTACAAGCAGCCGGGATCCAGCGTCAAGCCGTTCCTGGATTACGCCCTCGCGTTTGAGTATCTCGGCTGGGCGACCAGTCATGTCGTAACCGACAAACCGATTTCCTATCAGGGCACGGATCTCATCATCAAAAACGCCAACGGCGTATATAACGGAGAAGTCACCCTCTCCTACGCCATTTCCGCGTCCCTCAACACCCCGGCCATTCAGGCCCTTCAGGATGTCATCAATACCGCCGGATGGAATACAGTGGTCACCTTCATCAACAGCCTCGGATTTTCCCAGGTCAACTATGACAACTTCGACATCGGGTTTGCGATCGGCGGCAGCAACTTCACCTCTTCCTGCGAAGAACTGATGGCGGCTCATGCCATCCTGATGAACGGCGGCAATTACATCCGTCCCCATACCATCTCAAAAATCAGCTTCCGCAACGGCGTCAATGAACCGCTGACTCCGAGCTATGACGCTACCAATGTTCTTTCCCCTCAGGCTTCCTACCTTGCGGCCCAGCTGATGTACACCGCGGTACATGGCGGCGTATTCAACTATCTTGATATCCTCAAGCGGGACTATCAGACCTTTGGAAAGACCGGAACTTCCGACTGGGGAGATGAGGGTCTCCAGTACAACATTCCTCAGGGCGCATCCAAGGATAAATGGATGGTCTGTGATACCAGTCAGTATACGATTACCACCTGGGTCGGATATGAAAAAGGCGTCAAGGACAAGGACACCTACTTCTCCAATGAGAAATCAAAGCTGAATATTCCCGGCAACATCTGCTCACTGATTCTTGACGCGGTCCATCATGACAGCGTTCCCGCCGATCTGCCCATGCCGGAAGGCATCTCAAGTATTACCCATATCCTCGGCACCTGGCCGTATGCCTCGCCGGTTGACGGGATGGATTCCAGTCTGATTACCACCGGTCTCATCAAAAGTGATTACGCAAGGCTCGTAAGTCCGGAGGTCTCCGACAAGCCGGAGAGTCTGCAGCACTTTGAAGCAGATTTCGAAGATGGAAAGGTCCGTCTGGAATGGTCGGAATATCCTGATCCCGACAAGCTGACTGCGGCAGAGGGAGATATGGACATCTCCCTGAAGGACGCAAACGGGAATGTACTTGTCGCCGCAACCGGCAAGCGTCTGTTTGACTGGAGCTGGGTTTTCGGCCCGATCCGCTACAAAGCCCGTATTTCAAAGGGCGGGACCGTGATTGAGGAAATCACGAGCGAAGAGGAAATCGATTTCGAAAGTGATCTGGATCTTGAGCCGAATACCACCTATGAAGCCTGCGGATTCTATGCCTATGAGAATTCCGGCAGTACATCCAACGAACTCTGCGAGACTTTCAGGACCGCAAAGAGTGCCAAAGATCCCGAACCGGAAGAAAAACCGGAAGAAGAGCCAAAGGAAAAACCAGAGGAATCCCCGCAGGCTCAGGAATCCACACCCGAAGCTTCGCCGGAAGCTGCGGAAACCCATTGATCTATTGAAAAACAGTCTCACTTTCCTGAGGCTGTTTTCTTTTCCTTCTTTTTTTCAGGTGCCCGGCACTGATCCGCAAACGGACATCTTCCGCATTCCGGATTCCGGGAATGACAGAGATATCTTCCAAAGAAAATCATCTGATGGTGGGCGTGAATCCAGCGATCCCGGGGAATCTTCCGCTTCAGCTTGGCTTCCACCGTGATCAGGGAATCATCCGGTCTGGCAAGCCCGAGCCGTCTGGAAACCCTGCTCACATGGGTATCCACCGCAAGAGCCGGTATGCCGAAGCATTCGCTGAGAATGACATTGGCACACTTCCTCCCCACTCCCGGCAGACTTTCAAGATCCTTTCTGGCCGACGGGATCTCTCCATGATACTTTTCCAGCAGAGCCTTTGCCATCCCCTGAATTGCCCGGGCTTTATTGCGGTAGAGGCCAAGACTTGCAATACAGCGTTCAATCTCATGGATGTCAGCCGATGCAAGCGAGGCGGCATCCGGGTATTTTTCAAACAGCCCGGGTGTGACCCGGTTGACAGAGGCATCGGTTGTCTGGGCAGAGAGTATGACCGCGACCGCAAGTTCAAAACTGTTCCGATGATTCAGTTCACACCGGGCATCCGGAAACAGCGCGTCCAGTCCTTCCAGAACCGTTTCCGCCTTCATCTCCAGTCTCCTTTTTCAATCTCTTCCGGACTGAGGCCCTTGACGGTCCAGTCCCGCAGAATCTTGTCCACATAAGGAAGCTTCAGCACCTGATACATTCCCGCTTCTCTCAGGGCAAGAATGATCAGCCGCTTATCGTACAGATGACTCCACTCGGTGATCTGTTCCATATCCTTCTGGGTGAGCGGACGCTTGAACACACTTTCAAACAGATCAAACAGGGAGGAATCCAGCACCCCTGCCTCACGCGGGGCATCGGATTCAAACAGCCCGTTCAGAAGGAAGGTCACCTTCCGGGCACTGGCCCTGATCTCAAGATATTTCTTGGCACATAAAAGAGAGATGACCTCATTCACCTCTTCCGTACTCTGTCCCGTCTTGGTATGCAGACTTTCAATCGTAATCGGAATCCGGTTTTCATTCATGAAGTCAATCAGCAGAACCATGATGGTTTCCTGCGGTGAAAGACCCAGTTGCTCCAGATGATCCAGGATCCAGTCCCGGCGGTTTACATATGTCTGTTCATACCACTTCTTCATAACTACCTTCGCTCTCAAATTATATGGTTTCGCGGTAAAAACGACAAGAAACAGTTCCGGTGACATCCAAAGCGTCTGCCGGCTTACGTGTGATAAAGTGATATGGAACAATTCAGCGAGGAGGAAACATGAGCTACGCGGATGAAGTATTCATTGAAATGTGCAGGGACATTCTGGAAAACGGGACGAGCACGGAAGGACAGAAGGTCCGTCCGCACTGGCCGGATGGAACCCCTGCCTATACGATTATGAAATTCTGTGAGATCAACCGGTTCGATCTCCGAAAGGAGTTTCCGATTCTGACCCTGCGCAGGACCGCACTCAAAAGCGCCACCGATGAGCTGCTCTGGATCTGGCAGAAGAAATCCAGCAACATTCATGATCTCGGACCTCATATCTGGGATGAATGGGCGGACGAAACCGGATCCATCGGAAAAGCGTATGGATACCAGCTGGGACGGAAGCACCCCTGCCGCGGCGTCACGGACGAGGGTCTGGTTCTCGCCTTCCCCTCCTATTATCAGTTCACTGAAAATCAGAACGGGGAAAGAATCTTCTCTGATCAGGAAACCGGAAGATGCGCCGCTGTGATGAAACAGGGAAAATGGCATATGGATCAGGTGGACAAGGTCATTTATGATCTCAAGAACGCCCCGTTTGGAAGGCGGATCATGACCACCATCTGGGATCCGGAGGATCTGGATGAAATGCACCTGCAGCCATGTGCCTGGTCCGTCACATTTGTGGTAAGTCAGGAAAAAGGAAGTCAGAAGCTGACGCTGAACATGATTCTGAATCAGCGTTCTCAGGACGTCCTTGCGGCCTGGGCATGGAATACCTGCCAGTACGCAGTGCTTCAGCATATGATGGCTCAGGTCTGTGACATGGAAGCGGGCGAATTCGTACATGTCGATGCCAATGCCCACATCTATGCCCCGCGCCATATCCCGGCGGTTGAGGAACTGATATCCCGCACCCCGCAGCCGGCTCCGCAGTTCCATCTTGACCCTCTCATCCATGATTTTTACCGCTTTACAAAAGACAGCGTCCGTCTGAGCAATTATCAGACTGCGGGAGACCAGATTCAGAATATTGAAATAGCGATTTAAGGAGAACAAGCCATGATAGCGATTGCAGCAGCGGAGAGGAACTGGGGTATCGGATACAGAGGACAGCTTCTGGTACATATCAGAGAGGATCTGAAGAACTTCTCCCGCCTGACGAAAAACAGAATCGTCATCTGCGGGCGGAAAACCATTGAGACCTTTCCAGGCGGAAAGCCATTAAAGGACAGAATCAATATCATCATGACCCGCAATCCTTCCTTTCATATGGAACAGGCAGTGACTGCCCACAGTACGGAAGAACTGTTTCAGCTGCTGCGTTCTGAATATCCGAGTTTTTCAGAGGATGAGGTCTTTGTGATCGGCGGCGCCGAGATCTACCGCCAGCTGATTCCCTTCTGCAGCCGTGCCATTCTTACCAGGATCGATCATGAATTCCCATCGGATGCCTGGTTTCCGGATCTTGAAAAGGAACCGGGATGGATCCTTGCCAACGAAGGAGAAAAACAGGAAGCTGATGGAATCCTGTTTCATTTTGATACCTGGACGAACCAGTCGGTTCAGAAATGAACCATCCCTGGGTTTCTTTTCCATGAACAGAAAAACCGGCGGATCCAAGCATGGACAGTATGGATTTTGTCTGAAAAAGCAGTTGATTGCCGGACCATTACGTTATAATAGGCAGGTATATGGCAAAAAGGATTCTTTTAACAGTACTGACCCTGCTGGTGATCTACTCGGCAGTTGTAATAGGCGTCAAGGTATTTGAACCGGAAATGATGGATGATACGGCCGGATCCGCGGTCGCGGCCCGGGCGATTGATTATGAAACTCTGAAGGATTACACCCTGCAGAGCGGTGCCTCCGCGATTCATTACTATTTTTTCTGGTCGTCTCTGAACAATGACTGCATGTATGTCGCAGATACGGTACTCCGGGATACCGAAGCGGATACCGGTATGAATCTTACCGATCTGATTGAAGTTGTGGATATTACCGACCTCGAGAAAAACCTGACGACCAACCGGCTGAAGAGCGAATGGGATGTCGTCTCTTATCCTGCCTTTATTGCCTGCCGTGTGGTCAATGGGAAAATCGTAATCGACAACAAGCTGGAATGGAATCCCGCTCAGCCGATCTCCGTCAATGATCTGGAGCGGTGGCTGATTCTGAACGGTCTCTACGAAAGCCATAATGGCGATCATATAGAAACCCCTGTTCCGTAATCAAGAGCTTCGGCTCTTTTTTTCTTCGCTTTTCCCAAAAAGAAAACAGCCGCAGCTGTTTTTCAGATCAGCCATTCCACAATCAGAACCGCCAGACAGCATCCCGCCGCGGTCTTCAGAAGAGACGCCCTGTTCCAGGTAAGTACAATTCCGACCACGAAGGCGGCAGCGCCGCTGTACACGGATCCGGTGGCGTGCAGAATGGCTGGAAATGTCATGACCGCAAGGCTCACATACGGGACATAGGTCAGGAAGGAACGCACAAAGCGGTTCTTTACCGGCTTGCGCAGAATCGTAAGCGGAATGATCCGCACGAGAAAGGTCACAACCGTCATGACGATCATCTGCTGAACAGGATAACTCATGCCTTATTCTCCTCTTCTTCTACCGGATGAACCAGGGCTGCGATGACGGAAATCACGATCGTGATCACAAGCATCCGCACTCCTTCCGAAATCTCTCTGATGCCCGGAAGCACGGACGCAAGCCAGCTGAAGAAAAAGCCGCATACGACAATGACCGCAATCACTCTGCTGTTTCTTGTTTCAGGAATAATCACCGCCAGAAACATGCCAAACAGCGCTACCGAAAGCGCGCTGACAATCCGGGCGGGAAGCAGTGCCCCGAAGATAATACCGAACATCGTACCGAACGCCCAGCCCGGAATGGCCACACTCATCATGCCGAAATAGTATTTCGGCGCGATATAGCCCTTCTGACGGATGCCAAGCGCGAATAACTCATCCGTAAGATCAAAGCCCATCAGCACTCTCTCCCACAGCTTTGTCTTCGGCGAGAGCTTCAGCGCGAAGGCAGTGCTCATGAGCAGATAGCGGGCATTGGCGGTAAGAACCATCATCGCCGTTTCAAGAAGCGTCGCATGCGCGGCGATCATGGTCACACCGGCATATTCACCGGCACTGGCATTGTTGAGGGCGCTGATCAGAAAGCCCTGAAGCGGTGTAATGCCGGCATTTTTCATTGTGATGCCAAGCGCAAAAGCCACCGCGAAATAGCCAAGGCCGACCGGTATGCCGTCCTTTATCCCGCTCGCAAACAGATTCGCGCTTTCCATTTCTGTCTTGTTCTCCATAGCAGAATCTTCTTTCCCTGTTTCTTTCCCGTTTCTTTCCTCCAGTCAGAGGAATGATTCCTTCTGACGTTCAGGACGCGAGATAATGCTTCATTTCCTGAATATGCTGTCTTGCGTCATGGTAGCCAAGCCAGTACAGATTCCCGAGCGCTTCCACGTCGCCTTCAAACCGGCTGATTTCCACCGGCTGGCTTGGGGCCAGAACAAACACTCTGCCGCTGGCTTCCAACTGATCAATCCGGTTCAGCAGGGAGTTATAGCGGGGAGCCTCCTGAGCAAGGTCACTGGCAAGATTCGGATACCGGCGGGAATATTCCAGATTGATGATGGAAAGCGGTGCCTTCAGCGGCTTGCGGTACTTTCTGTCACGGGTCCGGATGATCACGATTTTCTTTTCCGGTTCATTCAGGGCCCAGTCCAGAGGAATCTTCATCGCGATACCGCCGTCCAGATAATAGGATCCATCAATTTCCACAGCTTCGGAAACATACGGCACCGTCGCGCTGGCCTGTACTGCCTTGAAAATATCACTGCACTTTCCTTTTTCAAAATAAACCTGCTTCCCGGTAGTGATATCGGTGACAGCCGCGATGAACCGCTGCCGGGGATCATTGAACCGCTCTTCATCCAGCGGCTCCTCCTTGTTGAGAACATTGAACAGATAGTTGAATCCCGTTACCCCATGGTCATGGACAACCGCGCTAAGTCCGGTATAGCCGCTGTCATGACGGTGGCGCAGGTTGGTTCTCGCGCTGCGGCCGATCTGACCGGATATATAGCTCAGAGCCGAAAGCGCTCCGGCGGAAACCCCGATGACAGTGGAAAGATTCAGATCCTCTTCCATCATCGCGTCCAGCGCGCCCTGGGTATACATTCCTCTCCAGGCTCCGCCTTCCAGAACCAGAATGCCCGGAGTGTAATGGTCACTTGCGCTTCCGCTTGGAATTTCATTCATTCTGCTGTATTCTTTCATAACTTTTTTCTCCTGATTCCCTGACTATGATAGCAGAATGCAAACCACAGAGGTATTGACACTTTGCCATGGATATCTGTTCTTTCCGCTGCGCTGTTTTACAGGAGAGGTTTTATAATAACAGAATATGAAACAGAATCAACACGTGCCGGAACGTTCGGACTTTTCAAAAGGGGCTGTCTGGAGGGTCATTCTGATCCAGGCAGTACCGTTAATGGTCGCCCAGATCGTTCATTTGCTCTATAACATCGTGGACCGGGTTTTCATCGGCCATATGCCGGGCGGAGAAGGTTCTCTGGCGCTGACCGGCATCGGTCTTGCCTTTCCGATCACAACAATTATCGCGGCCTTCACCAGCCTTCTCTCCACCGGAGGTGCCCCGTTATTTGCGATCGCGCGCGGCGCGAAGAAAGAAGAAAGAGCGGAAAAGATTCTGAATCAGGTTGCGATGCAGCTGATCGTCGCGTCCATTCTTCTTTCAGCTGTCTGTTTTATCTGGCGCCGGCCGATTCTGTATCTCTTCGGCGCAACGGATTCCTCCATCGGCTATGCGGACGAGTACCTGAAAATCTATCTCTGCGGAACCCTGTTCGCAATGCTTTCCACCGGCCTCAACAGCTTCATCAATGCCCAGGGATTTCCTTCTCACGGCATGATCACAATTGTCTCCGGCGCAGTCGTCAATCTCATTCTCGATCCCATCTTCATCTTCGGACTGCACATGGGGGTAAAAGGCGCGGCGCTTGCGACGGTCATCGGGCAGGCTGTTTCCTGTCTCTGGGTCCTCGGATTCTTTTTTTCAGATGTTTCCATGTATCACTTCCATGCGGATCAATGGGCCCCGGAGTGGTCGATTCTCAAGGAAATCATCGCCCTTGGCACCACCGGATTCATTATGCAGGGAACCAATTCCCTGGTGCAGATCACCTGCAATATCATGCTCAGAAGCTATGGCGGGGATCTGTATCTCGGTGCCATGACCGTCATCAATTCCATCCGCGAGGTACTCTCCCTTCCGGCTTCAGCGCTTTCCCAGGGATCTCAGCCCGTGATTTCCTATAATTACGGCGCCAGAAAATACAGCCGGATCAAGGCGGCCGTGCGCTTTAATACCATTGCGGCAGGCATCTATACGCTTGCGGCGTGGATCGCTGTGATTCTTTTTCCGGACTGGCTGATGGGTATATTCACGGAAGATCCGGAAATGATTGAAATCGGATCCAGGGCAATGTTTCTGTACTTCTTCGGATTTGTTTTCATGACACTGCAGTTTACTGGCCAGTCTACCTTCACTGCCACAAAGTGCGTCCGAAGGGCTGTCTTCTTTTCCCTGTTCCGCAAGGTGATCATTGTCGTTCCCCTCACCCTGGTCCTGCCGGGTCTTGGATTTGGATCAGACGGTGTCTTTCTGGCTGAGCCGATTTCCAACGTAATCGGCGGAACCGCCTGCTTTGTCACCATGATGCTTACCCTCTACCGCCGGTTTCCGCCGGATGGAGAGCCCATGCCGTAAGGTCCCTGCATGGCACATGGAAAATGCGGTATAGCGCCAAGACTAAAAGGGCGAAACAGCCTTTGAGTCCTGTCTGCCCTGTCGGTTGACACTGTATGAAACCATTCTTCTCAGTCCATGCCTGCATTCAAATAGAGGCATTGGAGCCATGACCGGCTTTCGTCATAAGAGAACTGTTTCCTTCTCCATTGCCTCCTTCGCCACCGCCAGCATCAGCTTGATGCGGTTTTCCTGATTGACCCGGGTGGCGCTTGGATCATAGTCGACCGGTGTGATATTGGCTTCGGGATATTTTTCCCGGATCCGGTTGATGACCCCTTTGCCGGCAATATGGTTGGGAAGACAGCCGAATGGCTGAGCACAGATGACATTGCTGTAGCCGGCCTCAATCAGTTCCACCATTTCCGCGGTCAGCAGCCAGCCCTCACCCATTTTCGTACCGAGATCGAGAATCCCTTCCGGTTTCTTCATCAGAGAATAAATGGACTCCGGTCCATAGAACCCGGCTTTCCGCATTTCCTTTGCCATCATGGTTCCGTAAAAATCCATCACCTTCAGGAGAATTCCGGCGAGCCGGCCGAACTTCGGGCTGATCCCGTAGAAATCCGTGTCCATTTTCCAGTTGGCACAGCAGTATTCAAGATAACCGAGCAGTCCCGGCATGTTTACCTCGCACCCTTCGGATTCCAGAAAATGAAGCAGATCATTGTTTCCGGTAGGAGAAAACTTCACATAGATCTCCCCTACCACCCCGATCCGGATTTTTCTTTTCGTTCTGTCCAGCGGAATTCTTGCGAAATCCTGCGCGATCATCCGGAACACCCGTGGATATGCACGCATGTCCCAGTTGCGCTGTTTTGAAAACCAGTCGTCGATTCTGTCGAGCCAGATCTCCGCCATCCGATCCGCCGCGCCATCTTCCTTTTCGTAGGCATGGGCCTCATTGCGCAGCGCAAAGATCTCATCCCCGTACAGCACCGCCGAGGCAAGCTTCATGAGCGTCCTTGCGTCCATCGGCAGAGTCGATCCGGATTCCAGTCCGGCCGCGTTGAAGGACGCGACCGGGATATAGTCATAGCCTGCCCGCACCAGCGCCTTGCGCAGAAGCTTGATATAGTTGGAGGCACGGCAGCCGCCGCCTGACTGGGAAATGACAAGGGCTGTCTTATGCAGATCATATTTTCCGCTGGCCAGCGCTTCCAGAAACTGGCCGATGATGATCAAAGCAGGATAGCAGGTATCATTATGTACATATTTCAGTCCCAGCTGCGTGACTTCACTGTTGCCTGATCCAAGCAGTTCCACCCTGTGAAAGCCTTCGGATTCCAGAGCGGATTTGATCAGCCGGAACTGGATCGGACACATGTTGGGAATCAGAACGGTATAATCCTTCTTCATCTCTTTTGTAAAACTCGGAGTCAGAAATTCCATTGCCGTTCCTTCTCCTTTCTTTCCTCCAGCGCTGCCAGCAGGCTGCGCAGGCGGATATTCACCGTTCCAAGATTGACAATTTCATCAATCTTGAGCTGGGTATACAGATGAGAGCCTTCATGAAGAATCTCCCTTGTCTCATCGGTTGTGATCGCATCAAGCCCGCACCCAAAGGAAACCAGCTGAACAAGATCCATGTCCTTGTGCTCCGTGCAGTATTTCGCGGCCGCATAAAGACGGCTGTGATAGGTCCATTGATTCAGAACGGAGGTTGAGAACGGCGAAACCTTCCAGCTGATGGAATCCTCGGTAATAACCGCACAGTTCAGCCGGGTAACCAGCCGGTCAATGCCGTGGCTTACCTCCGGATCCACATGATACGGACGTCCGGCAAGCACAATGATATGCTTTCCTTCCTTCCTGGCCTCTTCTATCATGCGCCCGCCTTCTTTCTTCAGATCCTCCATATGGCGGTCATACGCCGCATAGGCAAGCACTGCCGCCTCACGGATTTCCTTTGTCCTGAGAAAGGGAAAATGCCGGCGCAGAATTGCCGGATATTTTTTCAGGAACATCTTCCGGTTGGAAAGATCAAGAAAGTCGCGGATCAGCGGAACGGTTTTCAGTTCCGGACAGTTGTCCTCCAGTACCTCGGGATAATACGCGACCACCGGACAGTTATAGTGATTCTGTCCTTTCTTTTCGTCAAAGTTATAACTCATGCACGGATAGAACACCGCGTCTACTTTCTGTTCCGCCAGCCAGTGCACATGACCGTGCGTCAGCTTGGCAGGATAGCAGGCCGTATCGCTGGGAATGCTTCCCTGCCCTTTCTGATACATGGCGCGATCCGACATCGGACTGATCACCACCCGGAAATCCAGTGCTTTCCAGAAGGCATGCCAGAACGGAAGAAGTTCATACATGTTCAGCACCCGCGGGATACCGATGGTTCCCCGGCTTCCGTTTCCCTGATCCTTCGCAAGACGCTCAAGCTCCGCGCGCTTCCAGGCAAACAGATTCAGATGATCATCCCCGGCCTTTCCGGTTACCGGTTTCTCGCACCGGTTGCCGGAAATATAGGATTCGCCGTTGGCAAACCGGCTGACCGTCAGTGTACAGTGATTGCCGCAGCCCTGACACTGGACCGTGCGGGTCGTCTGTTCAAACTGCTCCAGTTCAGATTCCGTCAGTACAGTGCTCGTGTGGTTTCCGGCTTTGTTTTTCCCATAGATGGCAGCTCCGAACGCTCCCATGAGACCCGCAATATCCGGCCGGATCACATGGACCTTCATTTCCTTTTCAAATGCCCGCAGAACCGCTTCGTTATAAAAGGTACCGCCCTGCACGACAATCCGGGTGCCAAGTTCTTCCACACTGGCACAGCGGATGACCTTGTACAGAGCGTTTTTCACAACCGAAATGGAAAGACCGGCGCTGATATCCTCGATTCCGGCCCCATCCTTCTGCGCCTGTTTCACGGAGGAATTCATGAACACCGTGCAGCGGCTGCCAAGATCCACCGGGCGCCTGGCAAACAGGCCCATCCGGGAAAACTCCTGCACATCATAATTCAGCGCCTTGGCAAAGGTCTGCAGAAAGGACCCGCATCCGCTGGAGCAGGCTTCATTCAGGAATACATCCGAAATGGCATTGTTTTCAATCCGGAAGCACTTCATATCCTGGCCGCCGATATCGATGATGAAATCCACATCCGGCATGAAATGGCGGGCGGCCGTAAAATGGGCAACCGTCTCCACCAGTCCGTAATCGAGATGGAACGCGTGCTTCATCAGCTCCTCTCCATATCCGGTCGCGGTTACGCTTGCGATATGAAGACCCGGGTGTTCCCGGTACAGTTTCAAAAGCCGGTCCTTTACCATCGGCACCGGATTGCCGTCATTGCTTTGATACCAGGTATCGAGAATCTCATTTTTCTCATTGATCACGATCATTTTGACCGTTGTACTGCCGCTGTCGATCCCGATATGCACGGGTCCGCACGATTGGTCAAACTTCGCCCGCGGCACGGATGCCTGCATGTGCCGGTTATGGAACTCCCAGTACTCTTCCCGGGAGTTGAACAGCGGCGGCAGTCCGACATAGGTCGCGTTTCTGCTGTATTCCTGAAGCCGCGATGTCGCCTTGCGCACATCCAGTTCCTCCTGGGCATAGAAAGCGGCACCGAGCGCAACATAAAGCAGAGAATTCTCAGGGCATACCCCTTTCACTTTCAGGGTTTCGTCGAAACATTTCCGAAGGCATCCGGAAAAGGTAAGCGGACCGCCGAGATACAGAACATTTCCGTGAATGATCCGTCCCTGCGCGAGCCCGGCAATGGTCTGATTCACCACAGCCTGATATATGGATACGGCAATATCCCCCGGACGGGCTCCCTGATTGATCAAAGGCTGAATATCGCTTTTGGCGAATACCCCGCACCGGCTGGCAATGCTGTAGCTGCGCTCCGCCTTCAGTGCGGCCGCGTCCATGGCTCCGGCATCCATTTTCAGAAGCGTAGCCATCTGGTCGATGAAAGCCCCGGTGCCCCCGGCACAGCTGCCGTTCATCCTTACTTCCGTACCGCCGGTCAGAAACAGTATCTTGGCGTCTTCCCCACCCAGTTCAATGATGCAGTCGGTTCCGGGAGAAAGTCTTTCCGCCGCGACCCGGGTTGCGAAAACCTCCTGTACAAACGGAATCCCCGCGGTATCCGCAAGGCCCATGCCGGCCGAACCGGAAATCGCAAGCACCGCTTTATGATCCGGCAGAAACTGCTGATCGATGCCGGAAAGCATTTCATTGCATTTTTCCAGGATATGACTGAAATGCCGTTCATAAGCCGAATATACAATCTGTCCTTTGTCATCAAGCACCACACACTTAATCGTTGTGGACCCTATATCTAAACCTACCCTCATCATGCCCATACTCAAAACAGATACAGTTTAATACAAACTAACTGGAAAATGTGAGTTATTTGACCGGTTTTATCTTTGTTGAGCTATGAATCCGGCAGTGATATGATCACTGGGTATGCAGATTCAAAGTAAAACAAAGGGAGCGCTTCTGACCATATCCGGAGGGATATGCTGGGGCCTGTCCGGCTCAATGGGTCAGTTTCTCTTCACTCACGAAAACATGGACAGCCGCTGGCTGGTTCCTGTCCGTCTTGGCCTTGCGGGCTTGCTTCTGACCGGGTGGTGTCTGCTCAGAAACCCGAAGGAAACCATCCGTCCCTGGCAGAGCAGACAGGATGTCATAGATCTTCTGATTTATGGCATCGCCGGCGTTTCCATGTGCCAGTTTCTGTATTTTCTGACCATTCAGCTTTCCTCCGCAGCGATTGCGACCATTCTGCAGGATCTCTCTCCGGTCATGATCCTTGCGGTCGGCTGTATCAAAGCCCGTCGTTTTCCAAGACCGATCGAAATCCTGAGTATTGTACTTGCCCTCTTCGGAGTCTTTCTGCTCTGTACCCATGGGGATCCGAACCATCTTGCGATTCCATCCAGTGCCCTGCTTACCGGCGTTCTTTCAGCCGTCTGCGTTACCATTTACAACGTACAGCCGGAGCGGCTGCTTCGTACCTATCCTGTCTCCGTTCTTCAGGGCTGGGCGTTTGTGCTTGGTTCACTGTTTTTCTGCTTTGTTTTTCAGCCCTGGAGGTATTACGTGCCGCTGAGGGTGTGGGGAATCATCGGCATTGCGTTTGTGGTGCTTGTCGGCAATGTACTGGCTTTTACCTGTTATATGCGGGGTGTCTCCCTCATCGGGCCCCAGAAGGCAATTCTGTATGGCTTTGCCGAGCCGCTCACGGCCGCAGTTATTACGGTGTATTTCTTTCATCAGCCCTTTACGGTCTATGATCTGCTCGGTTTTCTTCTGATCTTCGCAACCCTTGTTCTGATTTCCCTGCCTGATCAAAAGTCGGCAGAATCCAGATAAAATGCACCTTTCGGTGCACTTTTTCATTTCAGCACGGCTATTGCCGCAAGCACGGCCTCCAGCAGAATAATCACTGGAATACCGATGGAAAACAGAGGTTTTCTGGTCTTGTGATGAAAGACCTTCATTCCGATCCAGGCGCCGATTCCGCCGCTTACAACAGCGGAAAGAATCAGCAGTTTCTCCGGTATCCGCCAGGCGCCGGCTTTCGCCCTGGCCTTATCCAGTCCAAACAGCGCAAACGACAGCCCGTTCAGCACAAGAAAGGGAATCACATACTCACGCATGGATCACTTCGGCAGTACTGCCGGCGGCTCCCTTCTGAAGTTTTCTCACAAGGATCTTGTTTTTCACGCGGTCCCGCAGCGATTCCACATGTGAAATCACGCCAATCAGCCGATCCTTTCCGCAGACTCTCTCAAGCGCGTTCACTGCCAGATCCAGGGTTTCCTGATCCAGCGTGCCGAATCCTTCATCAATGAACATCGCATCCACAGAAATCCCACCACTTCCGCTCTGCACTTCATCACTGAGGCCAAGGGCCATGGAAAGCGTCGCAAGAAAGGACTCCCCGCCGGAAAGGGTGGAGAATGGCCGGCTTCTGCCGATCAGATGGTCATATACATGAATTTCAAGAGATCTGTGGCCATCGGTTTCCGCCGGCGCGTGAATCAGAGAGTATCTTTCCTCACTCAGCACCCTGAGCCGGCTGTTGGCCCGGATCAGAATCCGGTCAAGATAGGTGCTCTGTACATAATCCTCAAGCGTGAGCTCCGGCTTTCCGTCTGTTCTTCCCAGGGCAGTATTTCTGAGATCCCCGATCCAGAGGCTCTGACGCCGGTATTCCTTCAGACTGACCGCGGTTTCTTCCAGGCGGGAAAGTCTGCTTTCATTCCACGCGATCATCGAGACATACTGATCTCTTTCCTGCATCAGCGCGGTTTTCCGCTGACTCAGAAGTTCCTGTTCTTTCTGACAGTTCTGAAGAGAGGAAAGGGTTTTCTCTTCCTGAGGGTTTCCGTATTCCGAAATCATCTGAAGCACCTCGTCTCTTCCCGCTTCCGCTTCATCAAGCGCCTTCTGATCTTCCTGCAGTCTCTTTCGGCAGCCCTCCAGGTATTCCAGACGCATCTCAGCATCCTCACGGATTTTGGCAATGTCCTTTCTTGCGGTTTCCTCATTGGGATACGCAAGTTCTTTCCGAAGAGCTTCACTGCGCTCAGCCTGGGCGGTTCCTTCCGCCTTTTTCAATTCAGCATTCTGACGCAGGGCATGGATTTCTTCACTCAGCAGAGATATCTTTTCCTGAGCTTCCGGAATTCTTTCATTCAGTTCCGCAAGCAGCTGAGCGTTTTCCCGATGCAATCCCGCATCCTCTTCCGCACGTGCTCTTGCCTGCTGAATCAGTTCAATCTGTTCCCGTATTCTGGCCAGTCCATACGCATCCACAGCGGTTTCCCCGGCTTCATGGAAGGCTTCATCTCTTGCCAATGCCGCAAGGGCCATCCGCTCCGTTGCCGTATGGGCTTCCGCCGCGTCTTTTTCCGCGCATTCCCGGGCCTGATTCATTGCCAGCTCGGCTGTGCGGACCCTTTCCTCATCCGGTGTGCCAATGGATTTGACAGCTTTTTTCGGATGCTGGAGGGACCCGCAGACCGGACATGGCCTGCCTTCCTGAAGCTGTTCTGCCAGTATGCCCGCCTGCCCGGCCAGAAACGCGCCAAGAACTGCGTGATATTCTTCCGAACGGCGGTCATAGAGCTGCTTGTCTTCTTTCAGACGGTTCACCGCTTCCAGATGGGTTTCCCCTTCCTTTTCGCATTCCTCATATTTCTGCACTGCCTTCTTCAGAACCGCCAGCGTACGGTCCGCTTCCTTGACAGCCTGTTCCGCGCGAAGATAGGAAACATCCGCACCGTTCAGAGTTCTGAGTCTGCTCGTGTCTTCCTCATTCTGTGCCTTCAGTTTCGTAAGCTGCTGTTGCTTTTCCTCTGCCGCAACCGCGTATTCCCTGCTCTGACGCAGAGACTCTTCCGAACTCTCCATCAGACGGGTATATTCGAAATACCGCGGAAGCGCGCGCTTCCGTTCCTGGTAGGTTTCCTTCAGGTGATTGATCTGCCCTTCCTCATTCCTTTCCGTCAGCTGCTCATACTGTTTCAGGGAAGCAGTACGTCTTTCAGTCAGCTCAGCGATCGGGGCGGATACTTCACGAAGATGATCAAACAGCTTCAGAATCTGTTCATAAGTCCGCATCTTTCCGGCGTTCTCTTCCAGCTGCCTCAGCGTATCATTCAGACCGGCTTCCTTTTCATCCCTTACGGTTTTCATTTCTTCCAGCAAAGAGCGGATCACGTCACAGCCGGATTCGGCAATCGTTTCCGTTTTCTCTTCCGCCTCCCTGAGCTTTTCACGCCAGAAACTGTCATCAGGACAGCGAATGGAAGAAAGAAGCTCAGCGGATTCTTTTTCCGCCGTCAGGATTTTATTCGAGATGTCCTCCGCATCCTTGTCCAGCCAGTTTTCAAGGTCCCGGTACTGCCCGGTATGAAAAATCCCGCGGAGGATTTCATTTCTTCGATCCGTATCCGCCGTGAGAAGTTCATGAAAGCGGCCCTGCGCGATCAGAGCAATCTGCAGAAAGCGTTCCGCATCCATTCCGGTTATTTTTTCTGTCTCCCGGATCGTTTCCTCATATCCCTTCACATTCCGGCCATCCGGAAAGTAGAGCACGGATGAGGCGGGGTGTGTTTCTTCTTTTGCCGATCCATCCTCTGATAAAACCGTAAAGGTATATTCGGGACTGCGCTCGATCCGGAACGAACTTCCTTCCATATCAAAAACCAGAATCACCGAGGTTTCAGTATCGTCTGAAGCATACTGACTTCTCAGTCTGGTTTCCTTTCCCATATGACTGCACTGTCCGTACAGCGCGTACACGATCGCGTCAAAAACACTGGTTTTCCCGGAACCGGTTTCTCCGCTGATCAGATAGATTCCATGCGTTCCAAACCCGGAAAAATCAAGCGTGGTTGTTTCAGCAAACGGTCCGAATGCGGACATGATCAGTTTCAGCGGTCTCACTTTTTTCCCTCCGGAAGAATGGTTTCAGCCATCTGTGCCATATATTCCTTCTGTTCTTCGCTCATTGTTCTCCCATTGCGCAGCTCATAAAACTGCCGGAAAACCTCCAGCGGCGCTTCTTCCAGCTTTGCAAGTTCGGTGGCCGGCATGCTTTCCTCTGGTTCTTCCGCTGTCTGAAACACTGCCTCCGCAAAAAACGGAAAAGCCTTCCGCACTTCTTCTGATCGATCTCCAAGTTCTGTTCGATCCGTGAAATGCGCTCTCAGAATACTGTGTGCGTATCTCTTTCTGTTTTCTTCCGTCATCAGATCATCCAGAGTGCCGGTAAAGGTTTCCAGAGGATGCGCCGGTTCCAGCAGAATCGTGCTGATCCGATAGTCCCCCTTTTCACCAAGGAACACAAGGGAAAAACCCGGTTCAAACCGTTCGGACTCAGAAAAGGTGTAATTCAGAGGCGGGCCGGAATACCGCACGGTATTCTTCCCGACGGACTGCGGTTCATGGACATGACCAAGGGCGACATAATCAAATCCCTCAAAGACAGAGGGATCCACTTCCATTTCCGCCTGATCCGCAAACGGAGCACTTCCGTAGATATCCGTCTCAGCCCCTTTCACATACTGATGAGCTATGAGGATATTCCGCTCATTCCAGTCAATATCCGCCGTACGGATGGCATGACGGATCGCTTCCGTAACATTGGAAACCTTCTGATCCTCTTCTTCAATATAAGAATTGACCATTTCCGCAGTAAGATACGGGAGGCACCATACATGCATGGGTCCGTACCGGTCCAGAAGATCCGTGCAGACAAGCTTTCCCTTCCATTTACCGGTAATATGAATATTCATTTCCTCAAACAGCGAGGCCCCCATTTCCAGGCGGATGCCGCTGTCATGTTCTCCGGCTGTCAGAAAAACATCAATCTCGGTTTTTCTGAGGTCCTGCAGAAACTCATCCAGAAGCACAACCGCCTCTTCTGAAGGTACGGGATCATCAAAGATATCCCCGGCAATCAGAACCACATCCACTTCCTTTTTTGCCGCTTTTCCCGCAATCTGTTTCAGAATGTATTTCTGATCCTCAGCCATGGAATACCGGCCGACTGATTTCCCAAGATGCAGATCCGCAAGATGCGCAATTTTCATGAGCGATTTCTCCGTGTGACACAGCAAAACACCTCGAATGAATTCAGGTGTTTCTCTGTTCAGTCAACGGGTAAATTCTATCATGTTTCCGGTTATTGGTTATAAAACATGTCCGGTTCCGATTCACCGTAAAGAAAATGGATACCTCTGAACCCTGAGATATCCATTAATGACATTCATTCTGATGTTTCTGTCACAGAAGATGCGTCTTCCTGCGGTGTTTCTCCCCCGTCAGAAGGCTCCTGCGGCTGATCCGGTTCCTCCTCAGACTCCGGTACGGTTGTTTCACTTGGCTCCTCAGGAGTCTCCGGAGTCGGCTGAGTCTCCTCCGTCGGTTGTGGCATCTCATTCTGGATACAGGACTGTGTTTCCTCATCCCAGACATAGCCCTGATCCGCTTTGGCAAGGCACGCACGCTGGCGCAGCTGGGATTCTGTCTTCTTCATCTCCTCCTCATTCAGGAAGCACCTTCCGCTAAGGTCGGACCAGACATATCCTGCCAGACGACACGCCTCTGCGGTCTTATAATTCGAAGGCTGTTCGGGCACTGTGCTCGCCGTAGCCAGAGGGCTTGCGGATGGAGTTGGCGTCGGAGTGATTTCCGGAATGGCTGTCGCCTCCGTTTCGGCAGTCGAAGGATCTTCCTTGTATTCTTCCGAAGTCAGCGGATCCGTGCGGATCAGACCATCCGGTACTCCGATAATGTTCGGAATTGCGGCCAATGGCTTGGGCCGGTCATCATCCGTAATCCATGCATGGGTACGGATATAGTCAAACAGAGCAGTCAGTCCCTGCTGAGCAAGGTGAAGGCCGTCCGAAACCATATATCCGCTCTTTGCATACCCCGTAGAAGAATCAATCAGCGCCTCTGAGGAATTCAGATACTTCCAGCCGTTCTTCTCACACATCTCAGCGATCCCTTTGTTATAGGCATCAATCTGTTTCATCTTCACGTTGTAGTAAGAAGTGTTTCTGGCAATCGGAGGAATGGAATTCACAATGATATCCACGGATGGATAGGCACTCTGAATCGCTTTGATCTGCGCGGTATACCGTTCAATGAAGCCGGTATAATCCGTGTTTTCTCCGGAAAGATTGTTCGTTCCCATCGTTATGATCACCCGTTCCGGCTGAAGGATACTGACGGATTTCGGCATGGTGTATCTGCCGGTGGAAAAATCCATGCATGGAAGTGTGGAAATCCCATCGATCCCCATGCCTACCACACCGATTGTATTTTCCCGGAATGAATAGGTTTTTTTCGTTTCCGGATTGATCACCTTCAGGAAGCGGGCAGTATTGGAATCTCCCAGAAACAGCGTGTTTTCAATATAGGAGATGCCGGCATCCGCTGTCTCCGCAAGGATTGTTCCCTCATATTTTTTGGGATCCAGGGTAGCCTCCGGAGTGGCGTCCGCCTGAGCGCTTGGCTCCGGGCTTTTATCAGGATTCTCCTCCTTTTTTTTACCCTTTCCCGCAAATAACAGGGAAGCAAGCAGCGCCAGTATCAATATTCCGACGAGAATGACAGTGATCTGTCCAGCCGGTTCTATACGGTATTTTCTGTCACCGATTCTGACAATCCATGGTTTCATCTGCGCGAGTTTCTCCTTGTACAGAATGTATTTCAGCCTGTAAATTCTACCGGTTCATTTTACTATGATCTCTTTAAAAAGACCATGAACGAACTGCATATGTCTTCCTCTTTTCCCAAAAAGCGCTATAATCTTTGTACTCAAGAGGAACAAAATGGAAGAAAACGAACAGAAGCCCTATACTTTTTCAGATGATGAAGCATTTGCGACCATAGGCGAAGCGTATTACCGGGGATTCGGCATGATGCGCAATTATGATGAGGCTTTCAGATTCTACCGTAAGGCTGCGGCCATGGGGAATCCGGCCGCCATGCGCCGGCTGGGTGATTGTTTTCTTCTTGGCCGGGGTACAAAGCCGGATGCGGAGACTGCCCTTTCCTGGTATGAAAACGCCAGTGAAAAAGGAGACGCTTCCGCAACCCTCCGGATCGGTGATTTTTACCGGGATGGATTCAACGCCCTGATTACAAAGGACAATCAGAAAGCGACCGATCTTTATCTGACAGCCCTTCAGCAGGCAAAGAAAAACTATGACGTGTGGAATGCCCCGGACATCTACCTCCGGATCGGTGACTGCATGCGGGAAGGCATCGGGATTGAAAAAGATATTGAAGGTGCCTATGACTTCTATGAAGCGGCAGCCAATCTGTTCGCGGAGCGGATGGATTCAGGCGACTCGGAATCAGAAGAACTTCTGGAAAAGGCAGATCAGGGAATGAAGACATGCAGTGAAATGCTTGGCGTCACTGAGGAACTTTCCAATGAACCGTTCGATGCCTGAACCGGAGTACATTACATTCTGCGCATTGCGGCAAAATGGTACTTGTTCTTTTGAAAAGTTATGGTATTATTATCTAGCCGCAATTGAGCGGAACTGCAGGAATACTCAAGTGGTTGAAGAGGCAGGCTTGGAAAGCTTGTAGACCTGTAACAGGGTGCCAGGGTTCAAATCCCTGTTCCTGCGCCATAAGCAAACCGCACGTAACAATGCGGTTTTTTTATTGGTTTTACCTCCCTGTTATAATCTTGGGTGGAGGTAAATAAAGAGGTTGACCATCTGATCCCGCCTCTTTCACTTCCCTGTTACAGCAAAATTTGTAAACAGACCAGTCTTTTTACTGTCATCCTTCATTTCCTTAATGAAGGTCCCCTTTTGCCCTCATCGTTTTATCGCAGAAGCGCATCTGCCTCAGGCAGAAGTCATGAATGATCCGGTCTTCTGTTCTGCATAAGCCAGAAACCGCCGCAGTTCCTCATCCCAGAACGGCCACTCATGTCCAACTCCTTCGATTTCATCATAGACATAGTCATATTCCGGATCGTTGATTTCCTCAAAGGTCTTCCGGACCAGAAGATTCAGATCCAGCCAGGGATCCCTGGATCCGCACGCATGGTAAATCCGGGGCCGTACGGCCTGGCTTTCGGATACCTTCCGGGCAAGAGCGCGAATACTGAACCGGCTGTCGTCTCTGATATCCTCTTTTCCAAACATCCGGATCCGCGGTGTTATTTTCTTTTCAGAAGCGGGCTGGTATCGAGAGTCTGCCTTATCGCCGGCAGAAAAAGCACCGATCGCGCCATACCGGTCCGGAAAGGAAAGACCGATCAGAAGACAGCCGTAACCGCCATTGGAAAGGCCGCTGATCCAGTTATCCTCCCGCCGGGATGAAAAATGCGGAAACATGGTATACAGAATTTCAGGCAGTTCCTTGCCGATATAGGTCATGTAGGAAAGCCCGTAGACCATGTCTGTGAAGCAGGAATCGTTCGCATTTACCATGACGATTGCAATCCGTTTTTCATCCGCCAGCTTTGCGGCGGTGGAATAATACAGCCACTCATTTTCATCTCCGCTTCCGCCATGACAAAGCCAGAGCACTTTCAGAAGCTCATCCTCCTGAATCCTGTCAGGCATCAGAATTCTGACATCATTGTTCATACTGAGAACATTGGAAAACAGATTCAGCTTAATGGAAATCATTGCCGTTCCTCCCCATCATAAATCCTTCCGAAACCTCTTCTTCCATAAACCAGACAAGCATTTCCTTCAGTTTTTCATTCCAGTACTGGAATTCATGACCGCCGATCCCCCAGGAAGCTCTCACATCATAGCCATTCCTTACCACACCAAAGAAGCGGCGGTTGGCTGCATACAGCATGTCTTCATTGCCGCAGCACATGAACAGTCTCGGTCTTTTTTCATTCGGCACTTTATCCGCAAGCGCGTACGGATCATAAGTCGCTGCCTTCTCGAGATTCGGTCCGAACAGATTCTCCATCCGGATGCCGGGAAGCGCATCTCTGATTTCATGAATATTCAGTGCGCCGCTGAACTGTGCAATATTGCCGAAGGTGTCCGGATGCAGGAAGCCGTTGACCAATGCCCCGTATCCGCCCATCGATTCTCCGGCGATCAGCCAGTCTTCCTTTTTATCAGAAACCCGGAAGTGGTTACGAATGAACGAAGGAATCTCACAGGAAACGAAGTCCATATAGCGGTATCCGTTCCAGGTATTTATATAAAAACTGTTTTTCCCGGAAGGCATGAAAACAATCACCGGCAGTTCACGCACCATATCATGGATCTGACTTTTCAGAAGCCATTCGCTCCGGTCATTGTTTGCGCCGTGAAGAAGAATGATCACTTTGAAGCCTGTACTCTGTGAAAGATGCTTGTAGCCGGGCTGAGGGATGAGAACCTCCGCCTCAACCGGCATATTCAACGTTTCCGATCTGAATGATACGGTTGCCCACGCCATACTATTTCCTCCCTGATGGACTGCACGGATGCCGAAAGAGAATCCGGATCCATGCGTGCCTGCTGTTCTTATTCTTTCACAAAAGGAAGAGCATTCGAAAAAAAATGCATCCGAAGATGCAGGAATTTCAGATATTTCAAAAGGCCATATGCGCTTCTGCCGCGGATTTTGCAGACAAAGAGGCAGGACTTCTCATACTGCATGTCAAGGACGGTTAAACTCGATCCGTATTTTATTGGCGGCAGTATTGATCAGAAGACAGAAGCCAAGGAATACAAACAGACAGACAATCTCCGGTCCGTTTCCACCGGTGCTGCGCACCATGGAAAACCCGTTGAACGCCGTCAAAGCGAACAGAATCAGAGACCCGTTCCAGGCAGAAGAGCCGTATTCATCATCCAGGGACGCCCGGAAGCAGAGAACAGCGCATACACAGTAGACTGCGCCGCTGATCAACGGCATCCTGCCGTTTCCAGCCAGAAGAACGAATACTTCAGCCAGAAAGGGATTGTTCTTTGCCGAAAGGATATCCGTCAACGTTCTTCCCGAAATGCTCATGGCACCGACCGCAAGAAAGAATACTCCCATAATGCCAAGTATCACTCCCGATACCTTTAAAACAATTCTCGCTCCATCTGCCTTCATTGGCGGCTTCCTCCTGACTGTATTTCGTGGTTCATCTTAGCAGAACACCCGCCTTCTGTAAAAACATGCGGTTTATTTCTGCACGGCTTTCAGAAGGTCTGAAAACTCCGGAAACGGAAGATATGCCACAACCTCCACATTCTGAGCCATTTCCTTTTCTGTGCTGTCTTTGAAAGACGATGCGGGTTCCCCGTCTTTTTTCTCAGACGGAAGAATCATCCCCTGAGCATATTCCGCTTCTGTTCCAATCCGGAAATAGATCTCATCATATTCCTGCCAGAGTCCGTCTCCCCGGTACTGAGCAGCCGAGAGATAATACTCCGTCTCGTTAGTTTCTTCCTGCTGTCCGTTCATGATATATCGGCTGACAATATGGTACACACGGTTTCCCGGTTCCGGAAGTCTGTCTCTGCAATATGTCATTTGTTCCATTCGCATTATGCCCCCTGCAGCTGTACGGTCCTGTTTTCGATTCCTTCAGACGGATACCCTTCTTTCAGTCTGATGATCAGCTGACTGATCTATCCTGTATTGTATCAGTGATTTCCGAAAATGAAGTACCTTACAGTCTCTTTCCATGCGGTATGGTGATTTTTCTTTCTGCCGCAGGAATCACGTGAAAGCCGTACCTGCCGCAGTCAGTGGCTAGGAAATAGGTACACAGCAGTCGACTTTTTTAATTTTTCCTGTGTTTTTCAATACAATGAATAAAAGGAGAACATCAGCATGAAAAAACTCGGATTCGGCACAATGCGGCTTCCGCTTTTCAATCCGGATGATCCGAAAACAATTGATCTGGATCAGTTCAAAGCCATGATCGATCTGTTTCTGGACCGCGGCTTTATCTATTTCGATACTGCCTATCCCTATCACGGGGAATGTTCAGAATCCACAGTCAGAGAAGCGCTCGTAAAGCGTGTACCGCGCGAAAATTTTCTGCTTGCGGATAAAATGCCCATCATAAGAGTACGCTCCGCCGCAGACTATCCGAAATTCTTCCAGGAACAGCTGGACCGATGCGGAGTGGATTACTTTGATTATTATCTTCTGCACAATATGGGGCGCGACCGCTATGCGGCATGCGAACAGTTCGGAGGGTTTTCCTTCATCGAGAATCTGAAGAAAGCAGGAAAGGTCAGAAAAATCGGATTTTCCTTTCACGATGACGCTGAAACCCTTGACAGGATTCTGAAGGAACATCCCGAGGTGGACTTTGTTCAGCTTCAGATCAACTATCTCGACTGGAACAGCGCTGTAGCGCAGTCCGGAAAATGCTACGAAACCGCTGTCAGGCACGGAAAGAAAGTCATGGTCATGGAGCCGGTAAAAGGCGGAACCCTCGCAAGGCTTCCGGAAGAAGCCATGGAAGTGTTCAACGCATTCTATCAGAAGGAGGAATCCATCCCCTCCCCGTCTTCGCTTGCCATTCGCTACGCAGCTTCTCTTTCAGAAGTCGAAACGGTCCTGAGCGGAATGAGCAGTATGGATCAGGTGAATGACAATACTTCCTTCATGAAAGACTTTCACCCGCTTTCCAGTGAAGAGATGCGGCTGGTGGAAGAAATCACCGCCATCCTCAACCGCACCCTGAAGGTGCCCTGCACCGGCTGCAGATACTGTATGGAAGAGTGCCCGATCAGTGTGAATATTCCGGACTACTTCGGTCTTCTGAATCTGTTTGCCGTAACCGGAAACAAAACCAACATGTATTACCAGCGCTATTCCATGAACCATGCCAAAGCATCGGAGTGCCTGAAGTGCGGAAGATGTGAAGGCATCTGTCCCCAGCACATTGAAATCCGCAGATATCTGGAGGAATTTGCGGCTCTCTATGAATAACATTCAAAGCCCTGCAAATCCTGTCGCATCCCGATTCCCTCATGATTCATAAGAAAAAGCCGCTGTGCTGCACGCTGCAGTTTCAGTGGCTTTTCTTATGATCTTTCTTCAGCAGACCCTTCCATGAAGGAATGGGACGGTTCTCAGAACGAAAGCCCCAGGGCAATTCTGAGGATATCGATGATATTCATCGGCTGTTTGCCGATATTGAACGTCACTTTCTTGGTTCCGCCATAGATTCCGATACCATGGATGACCATGGTGGCCTTGCCTGCCCTGATGTTGTTTGTGATGGACTGGATCTCATAATCCACACCGTATCTCAGAGGAACTTTCTTGAGTGTTACCGACAGGTTTTCCTCGGAAGGAATAATCTGCGCGCCGGTATATTCAAAGTAGTTCTTCTTTCCATTTCGATAATCGATCCTGACAGTGGAAGAGGAAATCCGGCTCGTCTTGTCAACGATTCTGTATTCTGTCTTCAGCGTTCCGTAATACGAGCCGATACCGGTTGCCTCAACCGCAATGACAGTTCCCGCGTCCGGGACATCCGTATCTCTGATTTCTGTTCCATACGCACGATTGAAGGTATCCGATCCGTTGACCTTTGCGTCCTGAGCATAGTAGTAATTCACAGTAAAATCCTTGTTCAGCGTCAGAGTTTTTCCGTCCGCGCCCGTAATGACCGGTTTGACATAGTTTTTCGCGCCTTTGTTCTTTGCCGCATACGCAAGATCCTCGGCGGTGATTGTCAGTTCACTGAGATCTCCCTGCTGAATCAGGAAGTATTCAGCAGCCTTGCCGGAGTAATTCCCCTTCATCGTGATGGTGACTGTCGGAGGTTTCGGAGTCCGGAAGTCCTCATCCGTATAGACGTTCTTGTTGTTGGTGATCTTCAGGGTATAATCCTCATTCTCCTCAAGATAGATTCCATATACCCCTTCATCAATTTCATACCCATGGTCCTTGTCCGTCTTCAGGAATACATAGACATCCGGACGCGCGCCGGTTTTGGAATAGTATGTGTCAAATACATAGATCACAAGATCGCTGGGGGCGATATTTCTCTTACGGATGGTGAATCCTTTGGACAGCGTCCCGGTATATCTGCCTTTTCCAACAAAGCGGACTGTTCCCTTTCCGTTGTTCTGACCGTTGACTTCGGCTTCATAATCCACGCCTTCCGTGAGCTTTTCATTTCCGTCATAGAGGGTAACCGTCTTCAGATCCGGACGGCTTGGATTGCTTACAAACAGATCCTTCAGAGTAAAGGTTGTACCGGTATATGTCACGGCGTTTCCAAGGCAGAATATTTTAGCCTTGGAAAGCGATTTTCCGGTGATTCTGAAGGTGCCGGTCTTTTCGCCCATGTACTCACTGCCGTCCACTGCCCGGATGGTAAGACTCACGGTACCGATCTCTGTGCATTCTTCCGGATCCAGGGGCAGAACAACATAATCCGTCCCCTTCTCA
The DNA here is from genome assembly GCA_946537255.1 of uncultured Erysipelotrichaceae bacterium. Lineage (GTDB taxonomy): Bacteria > Bacillota_I > Bacilli_A > Erysipelotrichales > Erysipelotrichaceae > Bulleidia. The sequence goes on along the minus strand of CAMNFS010000019.1, from coordinate 3,903 downwards.
AGTACCTTTTTCCCTGACTTGACCGTAATCGCAAGCTGATCGGGATCGATCGGCTGACCGGTATACTCCACATCCGCAATCTTCATGGTTGCCTTGCTGAGAAGTTCGACATCCCTCTCCACATGAATCGGAACACTCAGACGGGTCGCTTCTTCGGAGGTGAAGTTCTTTACGCCGGTAATGATTCCATAATATTCACCCGGTTCTGTGATTTCACTGATGATATCGGTCCCTTCCCTGTTCCGGCTGTAGGAAACAACATAATCCGTATTGTTCTTCAGCTTCTTGCCATTCCAGAGAATCACCGGCGATGGCTTCAGGGCCTTTTTGGAAAGAACAAGATACAGTTCACTCTCATAACTGAATCCGTTTTCCTCATTGATCGGAAGCGGCTGGATCTCAAACGGAACCGTGGTTTTTCCTGTATAGTTACCTGCTCCGGTAATAATGACGGAAGGATTGACTGCACTGACATTCACATTGTTCTTGTAACTGACTTTGTAATCCTGGTTGATTGTCAGACGACGGTGCCGGTAATATACCCGGAATTCCGGGAAGACGATCTTGGTTCCGGTATAGGTCTGCGGTTTTCCGAAGCCGGCTCCCCACAGGCCATTTGGAATCTGTCCGTATTTCTGCAGTGCTTCCTCAAGATCCTCATCAAGGATATCCCATGTCGGCACATCATCCTCTTCAATCCGGTATTCCGCGACATCACTGTTCTTCATCGTATCCGGACCGACCGCAATCACCTTGAGGGTTACGGAGCCGCCGTTGAATTTGAACGGGCCGGTATACCTTTTGCTGGAGGAAGAAGGTGTGGAACCATCCAGCGTGTAATAGAGCCGGGCATCGCTGGTGCTCGTATGCAGGCTGATGAGATCACCCTTAATGATATAGTTGATCATCTCGTCGTCCGGTTCGTATTCGAACATGGGGAATTCATATTCGGAATCATAGAGATAGGATCCGACCGGTCTGCTGACTTTCCCCTTATCCTTGACTGTAACCGGAAGCTCTGCAGAAAGGCTCGGATTATCGACAGAGGTCATCGTGATAATAACCGGTGTGTCATCCGTCAGTTTCTTTGCGTTTACCGTTCCGTAGGTTCCATTATTCACAACTTCCACCTTTGTACTGTCGGAAGAGGTAAAGGTTACCCGCTGATCGGTGGTATTCTTCGGAGTAAACACGGGAACCAGCCTGTCGGTAAGACCGGGCGTCATGGTCAGTTCATCAATCTCAAACGCGAGCCCTTCCGCTCTGATTTTGACGGTGACATCACAGGATGCCTTAAATCCGCCGTCTTTGGTGATAACGGTGATTTTGTTTCTGCCGCCCTTTTTTCCAGTGACAAGACCCTGGGAGTTGACGGAAGCAATTGCAGTATTTGAGCTTGTCCAGGAAACACTCTTATCCGTAGCATTATCCGGATAGACCCTGGCAGTCAGCCGGAAGGTATCTCCGGCATAGATCTCAATGCTTTGCGGAGAGACTTCCACCCTTTCCACCGGCTGAATGACTCTCAGCTGAACCTTGACGTCATAATGACTGCCATTGAAAGAAACAGTGTCTATGAGATATGCCACTTCATCATTGTTCGGCAGAGGACCGGCCGCAACCTTGCGGGTATTCCCTTCCCTGATCAGTTCCGCATATTTCACTCCGACATGATCCAGCGCCCAGGAATTCGTATAACCGGAAAAATTAATATCCGTTCTGTTTCCGCCCAGTTTCACCTTGACCGTTCCGGTGACGGAAGGCACCGCGGCTTTTTTATTGACATTGACCTTAAGAACGGATTTACTTGCATGAAAACTCGGCGAAGAGTAAAGTCCGCTGCGGATTCTGACAGATACATCATCCGTTCCGTCAATCGGAGAAGTCTGAGAAGTACTGACCGCATTATCGGAAAACAGCATGACCCAGTAATCTGTTTCATCATAGATGACATGACCGATACCGAAGGAACGGTTGCGGGCTCTCAGAGAATTGGAACGGAGCGTATTATCCGACATGATTTTGTTAAAAGCGAGAGTGGCGGTACCGAGACTGCCGCCGTTGCCGGCAAACAGATTCTCATTCAGGTTGGTACTGGTATGGTAGCCGTAGATGGAATAATCGAAAACAGAATACCAGGCGCTTCCATCCGGCCGGGTTGCGGAAAAATCAAGCACGGACTCCGCTGCCAGCTGCATCGCGTATTCCTCAATCCGGTAGTCATATACCAGAGTGGACATATGAGCTGAATTCAGACGGTAGTTGTTGACCTGTTCCGCAAGGGATCTCGCTTCGCTCTGTCCGAATCTAACGGAATAGTATCCGGTGATCGTACTTCCCGATGCAAGAGAGGTATATTCTTCCTGATATTCCTTCGTCTTCGCAAGAACAACAACCCCGAACAAGCTGAGAATGCCGTCGATTTCCGCCTGAACTTCCGCAACACCGGACTGCAGGCCTTTGATAGAGACTTCCCCTTCCTTATCCGTACTGATTTCGATCACGGAAGGATCACTGACGGTCCAGTGAATATCAGAGGATTTGCCGCCTGTCAGTTCATAGGATACGGTAACCGTATCTCCTTCCATTACCTCATAGCTGCTCTCTGCAAACTCAATCTGACCTGGTATCTTTTCCTGGATCGTTACCGAAGCTTCCGCGTAGACACTTCCATCCGCAAGCGCTGCCCGCACGGATGCGCTTCCCTTCTGAAGCGCTGTTGCCATGCCCTCTGCATCCACGGAAAGAATCTCAGGATGATCTGAAGTCCAGATGATTTCCGTCCCTTCATCAGCCCCGGTGATCTCCGCTAAGAAAGCCTGGGTTTCACCCACATGAAGGTGTGCTTCCAAAGGAGAGAGAATCAGACTGACTTCAGCCTTCTCTTCCTCCCCGTCCCTTACGGAATCGGTTTCTTCCACTTCTTCAGTTTCTTCGATCTCACCTTCTGCCTCAGCCGGATCGTTTTCCGTTTCTTCCGGCGCAATGGTTTCAGAAGGTTCAGGATCACTGACTTCCGGATCCTCCACTTCCAGAGAGGTTTCTGACATCTCTGTTTCCTCAGTGTTCTCTGTTTCTTCCGCAAATACATTCATTCCCTGAGGAAGCGCAAGAAGCAGTGAAAGAAACAGCTGAATGGATGTCCTTAAAACACTTTTTCTTTTCAAAGCAAATTCTCCTTTCCAAAAACTGCCCGCACATTCAAAACGTGGCAGAACTATGAGTTAATCATAGCAAAAAAAGATTAGTCCCCCAATCATATCGGTTCAAAAAAACACATCGCCAAAAAACATCTCTGCCGCTTCCAGATAAAAACCGGAACGGTGTCCGGCTGTTATGGAATCATGATTCTTTTAGAATCTCAGCACCCTTTTCTTCCGCTCTTATGGTCCGCAATCGAGCAGGCGTTCGGGGTCCCGTATTCAATCAGCCCTGCGTCCGCAGGATCGATCGAAACTCTTCCATCCTCAAACACAAACGCAGGAATTCCGACATCTCCGATTTCCTTGCAGTGATCAAATACCGGATTCTGATCCCGCAGTCTTGTAAAAGCACTCATATTCCGGATATTTTCACCGATGTTGATGTATTCAAATTCACTTTCTCTGCCGATAATCTGTTCATGAATATAGTCACAGTAAGGACATGTGGGCATTCCATAGATTTTTATCATTTCCGTGTCTCCTTTTCTTTAACATCTGTCTTCTGAATCTGATGAAATCTTACAGGATCCTTCTGTTTTTTTCCATTTTTACGCTCCATTCACTGAAGCAGTCCGTTTCTGAAAACAGAACTCATAAGAATCACTCCGTCTGAAGCTCACGCATTGGCTTGACTTGCAGCAGCCGGTGTGAAGAGCATTTCTCCCTGCCATCAGCTATGGAAAACAAAGTCACATCCTTA
>CAMNFS010000018.1 GCA_946537255.1 uncultured Erysipelotrichaceae bacterium | reverse complement strand
AGAAAAACCGGCGCCGCCGGTTTCCTTCATGCCTGCGAGAGACTCTGATCATAGAAACAGCACCCGTTTCTGCCATGATCCTTGACATGGTACAGCGCGATATCCGCTTCATGGAATACCTCCACCGCGTTTTCATCCGACCGGCAGAGAGAAATACCGGCACTGATGGTGATCGGAGGCAGTCCGTCGGATGTATCAGACAGTTCTTTGTTGATCTGCCGGATCTTCTGTTCAATCAGCGGCCGGACATCCTTGTCGACATGAACCATCATAACCACGAACTCATCTCCGCCAATCCGGCAGATATAGTCATCCGAACGGAAGCTCCGCTTCAGTACCGCCGCGATTTTCTTCAGAACCGCGTCTCCGTCCGCATGCCCGCAGGAATCGTTGACTGCCTTGAAATGATCCGCGTCGATCAGCAGGAAGGCGGTCGTGGAAAGATCCACGCTTTCCTTGATCAGATCGTAGCTGGCCCGGTTGTATACACCGGTCAGCTCATCGTGGCTTGCTTTGTAGGACAGATTTTCAATACTGCGCTTGTAGGCGGCATACATCTTGTTGTAGGTGCCGGCCAGATAGCGGAATTCATTGGCGCCGATGATCGGCAGGCTCTGATCCTTCTTGATGTGTTCAACCGCTATCAGCAGCGGATTGATGCCGAGCTTTGTCGTCAGCCACAGCATCAGGATGATGCCTGCCGACTGCATGATGATCATGACCGTGATCCACCTCAGATCCGTGCGCAGCTTCCGTGCCGTTTCCTCTTCCGTCCCGTGGGTTCCTTTTTTCAGCTCTTCCACACAGGCGGAAAGACTGGAACGGATTTCGTTTTTCTTCTCATAGTAGCCGGCATCGTGAACCAGCTGCTGCGCGGCTGTTTTCTTCCCGGCATTGCTCAGGGCCCTGTCATGCATGGACAGTTCAACCGTTTTCAGCTGCTCGGGAATATCCGGATCCTCCGTCACATCGAGAATCAGACGCATGGCGTAGTATTCCCGTTCCATCAGCTCCACGGATTCGCTCATCGCCGCTTCCAGATCCTTCAGGGCGGCGCTGTCCGGCGCCTTTTCCGCCATGATCTGAAGCGCGGTTTCTCTTCTTCGGGCCTCCTCTGTCTCATGAAAATAATGATCCAGATGAGCCCTTTCCATCATGACGGTATAGGCCTGCGCCTCTTCCGTCAGATAATCCGATGCGCTCATCAGACTGGAAGCTGCGTCCTCCAGTTCAATATAGGTATCCGTTGCCCGGCTCAGCGCGTAAAATGACTGAATCGTGCTGTATGTGGTCACAAGCAGAATGATGGTAATGGCTATGGATACTGCCAGCATCAGCGCAAATGTCACCCTGAGCGACAGGCCTTCCTGTTTTGCTTTTTTGATCAGATTCATGTTTTCCACCCCCGCACAGAAAAAAGGAATCCTGATATACATGGATAAAAAAGGCATTTTTTATCCATGTATCTTCATTCTAGTTCCCTTTGTTCAAACAGACAATTGAACGAACTCTATTTTTACCGGTTTTCTGATCGATTATGATTATGTCATGAAACATCTTCTGATTCTTTTCATCGCTGCCGTATTGGCATCTGTCATGACCTTTCGCACCAGTCCCGCAAGACTTCAGGATTTCAGCAGGGAAAAGGAAGCCCCCTCCCGCGTTCTGCAGGGAGCGATCGCGTATATCAATACCCGTCCTGTCTACAGAAGCCGCTATTACGCCGGGGGATGGCCGGATGATGGCTGCGGCACCTGTACGGATCTGGCAGGGTTTGCGCTGCTTTCCTGCGGATATGATCTGCGCGAAAAGGTCCATGCGGACATTCTTCTGCACCGGGAGCGCTATGCCATTGAAGAACCGGACATCAATATCGATTTCCGCCGTGTCCGCAATCTGATTCCCTACTTTCAGTACAACGCCATTGTTCTGACCAATGATCTTTCTGAACAGGAAGAATGGCAGGGCGGCGACCTGGTGCTGTTCAGAAATCATATCGGTGTTGTCAGTGACCGGCGCAATCCGCGCGGCACTCCGTATGTCATTCATCATTACGGTTCCTTTCAGATGCGCTATGAGGAAGATATTCTCGAAACAAGAAACGACCTGGTTCTTCATGTGCGGGTACTGCCCTGAACATATTTTCAGACTCTTCCATGCTGGAATGGATTCTGGAACCTGGCTGTTTTTCCCATCAGACAGGATCCTTTTTTCAGGATTTGTGCGGATTCCGAAATCAATCCTGTCATAATGTTTGATAGGAAGAATTCAGGAGTGTAATGGTATGTCAAGCAGAGTAATTCAGAAGGGAACTGACGTAATTCCCTATCTTGCCGGAATCTATCCACAGATCTATCTCATTCCGCAGGAAGGCGGAAATCCTCTGTACCGGAAGATTGTGCTTGCCGGGAAAGATGCGCCGTCTCATTCACTGGATCATTTTCAGAAGGATCCCGGTGATCTTCTGACAATGGAGGAAACTCCCGCCGGAGACGTCATGGCCGTCACCCTGATCAGCCGGAGTGATTTTGAAACCATGTCGCAGATCATGGGCCATAAATGCCGGAATGACAGAATTCCCGCGACGGAAGGCGCGTCCATTCTCGACGGAGTGATCAGCTGGCAGAAAATCCGGGCGCATGAAGCATCATTCCGGGCAGAAGAAGCCGCGAAGGGAAATACAGATCCGGACTGGGACAGTGAATTCAAAGCCTTCACCTCCAGCAAAAGGAACTATACGGATGCCCTGATTCTGCTTTCCAGCGGCCCCTATTCCGCCATAACCCATGAACAGGCAGGGTTTTCGGAAACCGACTGGAAGAAGTATTCCATGATCATACGGAAAACCCACGAGTGTACGCACTTTATCTGCCGCCGCCTGTTTCCGGAATGGATTGATCCGCTGTGGGATGAGCTTACAGCCGACGCGGTGGGAATCCATGCGGCGCTTGGCCGCTATGACCAGACTCTTGCGGAATTGTTCCTTGGCATCAGGGACAGCCGTTATGTCGGCGGGCGGCTTGAAAACTACATCAGGAAGGAAGAAGAAAAAACTCCGGAAGCGCTCGATCATACAGCTGCCCGGATTCATGAGGTACTGAACCGCTTCTCTGCCTGGATTTCATCCGAAACCTTCCGCGATCCCTGGGATCTCGCGGTCCGGCTGGAGAAGAAATACCCGGAGTGGTGGAAAACCATATAAGAGTTCCCCGGCATGCCAGCCGGGTTCTTTTATGAATCCGGGTACAGTACCTCCTGAACCTGAGATTTCACATTTCCGCATGTGATGCATTCAATCGGGATGCGCTGCCGGAAAGATGCCCGTACATCGATCCGGATGAACGGACAGTTCCCTGACAAGGAAAAACCCCTTTGGAAGAGACTGCCTGCCCAAAGGGGATCCTGTCTTATCTGCGGTAAGAAGTCAGAAGATTCGGAGCTTCCGCCGGAATCGTTGAAGACTGTGGGTGGATCTGCGGGGATTTCCGTACTCACCATCTTTTCCGCGTTTCTCTCAGTCCGGGAAGATGCATGCATCCATGCATCAGATGCGCATGGTCAGTACATTCAGTCCCAGAATATTCTGATACTGCACGCTTTTGGCAGATCGGTAGACTGCCTTGATTCCCATGTTCTTTACCGGATCATCCGGATCAACCAGCTCCACCATATCCTCCGGATTGAATGGTTCACAGTCATCCTTGATGCGCAGAATCACATCATCCTCCTTGTGAGTCACACGGATATCAATTGTATGAGGTTTTCCATGAAACCGATTGGCGACAATATATCCTGCCATTTCCTCAAGGGCAAGCGAAGCGAAGAAGCTGCGGCGCCGGTCAATTCCCCGTTCCCTGCAGAAATCACCGACGGTCTGTGATACCTTCACCACTTCATCGAGATTATGAACCGCGATGTCAACCCGCTCATCCTCATTGACTCCGAAGGACTTCGGTATGGCCATAAGTTCCTCCACGGAGCGCGGGAATTTCCTGCCTTCCGCTGTCGCGTAGATCAGAATGACCAGAACACAGAGCAGGCCATTGATCACATTTGCCCAGTACACTCCGTTCATGCCGAAGAAAGGAATCAGAATACCTGAAAGTGCGCAGATGTTGATCCACCCGTCAAGAACAGATAGAACATGCACGAGGATATTCTTTTCCGATGCCTGCGCATAGCAGACCATATTGGTGACAATGATCGCAAACGGCATCGCGAAGGGAAGAATCCGGAAGCCGTCCACAGTCATCTGAAATACCGGTTCCGCCGGGTTCTGGTAATACATCATTGTAAACGGCACCGCAAGAACCGCGATCAGAACAGAAATGAAGGTCTGAATCGGTACGCACCGGAAGAAACAGATCCGGATGACATCAATCAGTGACTTGCGGTCTTCTTCTCCGATACTGATTCCTATCAGCATTCTCGATACCGTCAGCATTCCCCCGGGTACCGCCCAGAATACTCCCAGCAGGGAATTGACCGTCGTAAAGGCGGAAATACCGGCAGAACCGATGCCTCTTTGAATCATGCCGTTGAGCAGAAGGGCCCGGACCGTCTGATAGAGATTGCCAAGCGCGCCCGGATAGCCGATGACGAAGATATCGCGGATATCGGAAAGCGCATAATCCCTGAAGGAAAACTTCAGAGAAGATCTGGAAGTGAAGAAATACTGTCCGAGCATGCACATGAAGATCCAGGCGCCGATGGTTGAGGCAAGGGCAAGCCCTGCCGCTTCCATATGAAGCACTGCCACAAAAACAAAGTGCAGCAGCGTATTGACGCCGATGAAGGCAATGCCGGAGACCGTATTGCGGCGGCTCTGATTCTCAAGAGACAGAAACGCGCCGAGCTGTCCGCTTGCCAGCATCGGGAAAATACCAGGCGCGATATACAGCAGATATCTGTTGAATGACGCTAGAACCATGGGATCCTGCGTCATGGTCCCTGTAAATCCGCTCCATACCGCAATCACCAGCAGAACGCTGATGATCAGGGACAGAACAAAGGAAATAATGAAGTTGACAGAGAAGATACTCTGGGATTTTTCCACATGATTGTTTCCCATGTACTTTCCGCATAACAGCGCAGAGCCTCCGATCAGAACCGCCATCACCGCGCCGAGAAATGTAAAAACCGGCGTGAACAGTCCGATCGCGGTCATTGCGTGGGATCCGACAAAGTTTGTCGCGAACAGACCGGATATGATTCCGTTCACCGCTCCCACCATTGCCAGAAGGATCTGTATCGGAAGCAGTTTGAAGTATAAGTCCTTCAGAAGCCTGGCATCGTCTAATCTGAAATCCATGGGTTCCTCCTGTATGCACTGCATACAACCGTGCATTATATCCTTCGATTATCCGTTGAAAAAGCAGACTTTCAATGTAACCGTTTGCTTTCCGGAATGTATGCGTTTTCGAAAAACGATTCTGAATTTCTCAGAACCGTTCAGCGGCTGAATCTGCCTGAAGATCTCATTTTTCTTCAGCATCCGGCTGCTGTCCGTCATGGGCAGCCCAGGCACATTCCGTGATCTTCATATCCGTAAAAACCGCGGTAAAGGAGGAATCCTCCGGACTGCATGCATAGATGCCGAAGGCAATCCTGCCCTTTGCGATGGACATATGCGCAATCCGCATCTGTGAAAACGTCTTTCCATCCCTGGAACATTCCAGACGGAAGTCATCCTGCCTGCGGCTGAAGCGATACCACATGGTTTTTACAGAAGCCGGGATTTCTGTCGTCGCCCAGTCGGAATATCCATGATCCGTCACAACCGATCCAAGATGGGCAGACGTCTCATTTTCGTATTCCACCGAAGCCTTGATCCAGTGCTCCGCGTCCAGATACATGACAATTCCGCACTGATCAAACCGATGATGACTCTCTTTGAAATCAGTTCTGACGACAAAGGAAAAATACGGTTCCTCAATCTCCATCTGCAGAACGGGAGCGCTGTCATTGCGGAAATGATAATACGTTCTCTGCCAGAGATCCGTATGCGGCATGGTTGTCACTTCAATCCGATCCTCTTCAATCCGGTACTGTTCCGGTTCTCTTGTCCATTTCAGTCTGTCTGTGAATTTCATTCTCTGTCTCCTTCGAGGGTTCCGTTACCAGAAGTATACTGAAAAAAACCACATTGATCAGTTTCTAATGAAAACCCCTTTCTGTCTTCTGCGTGCGGTCGCTGAGGGTGACAGAACATCATGAATCCATCAGGGAACACCTGCTGAAAAAGCTCAGGGCACAAAACCCTGAGCCTTACTTATGAATCTGATTCCGTCAGTGACTATCTGGTTCCGCTCAGCGCGGTTCCGTTTACATACAGCGTATGTCCATTGGTGATGATGGAGGACGCGCTGCCGCTGAAGGAAGTAATCCATGTATCTTCCGTGAGCGTCCAGGTGCTGCTTTCATCCAGGCTGACCGATACGGTTCCGACTTCCGAGGAAACTGTATTGCCGGAGGCGTCGGTGATATTACCGCTGATCGCGCCGGTGAAGGAAGATCCGTCCTTCAGATTCAGGGTCAGTTCGGAATCCTCTCCGACCAGAATCGTTCCCGCAAGCGTCTGCTTCGAAGCGTTGAATTCCGCTTTGTTCGCCGCTCCGCTCCAGCCGTCCGCACAGACCGAAAGAAGAATATTCCCGCTGTCTTCATTGACAATCCTGACATCGCTGAGCGAGATAACGGCGTTGGTATTGGTCACATGGAATACGTGACCGCTCTTGCTGGTAAGACTGCCGCCGTTCATCGTAAAGGACGAGGTTCCGGAGTCCGCGTCACCGGACATGGACTGGTAAATCATAATCGTATCCAGAAAGGACGCGTTGCCGTTGCGGTCGGTGTTGGACGCAGTCAGATCACACTGATTCAGGGTAATGGAATTCTTTCCCTCAATGCATACGCCTTCGGAAAGATTCGAAACCAGTACGGCATCACTGACGGTAACATCCGCGGTCGAGTAAATCACCGGGGAACCAAGACCGCCTGTGGTATAGGAACCGCCATTCACAGTAACCGTTCCGCCGCCCCGGTCCGTACGGATCGCCGCGGAAGAACGTCCGCTGGTTTCAACCGTGAGGTTTTCGGCAAGGGTAACGCCTCCGCCGGTTGTCATGATTCCGCCGGACCCGTTGCCGGTCGTTGTAATATGAGTATCCCGGACTGTCACCGTTGTCCCATCGCCGCTGGCTCCGTTCTGAGCGCCGTTACCGCCATAGGAGAAGACACCGTTGGCTCCCTCGGCACCGGTGGTAATCGTACCGCCGGTGATCACGGCACTGGCGCCGTCCTTGACAAGAACCGCCGCGTTCACGCCATAGAAGCTGCAGCTGTCACCGCCATCGGAATCTCCGCTCTTGGTTACGGTAGGATTGGTGATGGTGACTTCTTCCGTACCGGAAATAATCAGAGCGCTTTCATCCGCGGACGAGGATGCGTAAGTCTGATCCTTTTCCTCAGTCTTGGAAGTGATCTCCGCAGCGCCTTTATAAGTGATATCCGAAGACCCTCCGCCCGGTGCTCCGCCGGGACCGCCGCCCGGGCCTCCCTGTCCATCCGGTTTTTCAGGAGGAGTTCCTTCCGGCTTTCCGCCATCCGGTTTTTCCATCGGCTCAGAATTCATCTCCGGTGCTTTTTCTTCTGTTTTTTCTGTCTCTTTCGATTCCGCTGATTCATTCGATGCAGAGCATCCCATCAGCAGCGCAGCCGCAAGCAGTCCGGATACTGCCGGCTTCAGACAGGTTCTGAATGTTTTCTTCGTCATAATGACCTCCATCTGACAGTCATAAATGTACTCCGGCAGTGTGAAGTTATTCTGAAGAAAACCCTAAATTACAATGAAAAACATACCTTATATCTTTTCTTCTCTGAGATTGGAATCACGCGCATCCTCCGGTGAGAATCCATCCAGAAGAACGCCGAAATGATCTGAGATCACCGGTTCATTGATACCGCTGAATACCGTAAGGGAGCGTTTGAAAGAACATAGGCGGTCTGTCCAGATATAATCCAGACGCTTCCCGTTCTTCTTTCCGTCCCGCCATCCGTCAATTTCTCCCGGTACGGTGATCCCGCTGTCCTTTTCCTGTGCCAGGTCATAGGTATCGATCCAGCCAAGTTCCTTCATCCGGTCATAGCCTTCTCCCCTGACATCGGACGGAGAATTGAAATCTCCCATCAGAAACACCTGTTCTTTTCCGGAAAGAATATTCTGAAGCCGGTTCATCTGATCATGGAAACATTCTTCTTCATCATTCCACCAGCCCATATGCACATCACAGACACAGAGATGATTTTCCAGCTGAGCCACAAGCGCCTTTCTGCTTTTCCAGTTCGATCTGTCCCGGACTGTGGAAATCCAGTAATCCGAAACCGATGTCATCGGAATCCGGCTGAACAGCGCAAGCCCTTCCTCAAAGATGTCATAACCGAGTTTGACACCGCACCAGCTCCAGTTCCAGAAACCATCCTCTTCCCGAAGCAGCTCGCAGAGCAGGGCGGCGGCATTTCCTTCCCGCAGCGGCATCTGTTCCTTCAGCGGCACAAATCCCTGCCCGGGTGTTTTCATTATCGGGGCGTCCTTTTCCTGACTGCATTCCTGCATGGCAATCACGTCCGGTTTCTGACTTCGTATGAATTCCGCCAGGATCTCAAGCCGCGCCTGCAGATGAGACTTTTCAAAGCTGCGGTCGTGACTGTGCAGATTCAATGTAAGCAGCTTCATAGAATATCCTGAATATCCGATTTCAGGATATCCGCCTTCGGTCCGTATACTGCCTGCACGCCGTTGTCCTTTTTAATGAGGCCAAGCGCTCCTTCCGCCTTCCAGTCTGAAAGCTCCGCTACCGCGGCAGGATCCTTTACCGTTACCCGCAGTCTTGTCATGCATGCGTCCACATCGATGATGTTGTCTCTGCCGCCAAGCAAAGCGATGATGCGCTCCGCCTGAGAACCGGCCGGTTTCTTTTCCTCAGAAGAAACGGATGCGGAAGGTGAATCCTGAGGCTGAGCTTTCTCCGACATCTCTTCCGGAATGTTTCCGTTTCTCCCCGGTGTAGCAAAGTTGAACATCTTGATCATATAGAAGGCGGTAAAATATCCGACCCCGAAAAAGACAGCCGTGCAGATCACAAAATTGATCAGATCACCCGTCAGTCCCGCTTCCACAGCCAGAGGAACGCGGGAGAGCAGTTCCAGATTGCCGAAGGAATGAACCCGCAGATGAATCACACCCGCCATCGCGAACGCAATCCCCTGCAGGATGGCGTAGACGACATACAGCGGTACTGCGCAGAACATGAACATGAATTCGATCGGCTCCGTCACACCGGTCAGGAAAACTGCCGCTGCCGTGGAAAGAAACATGGAGTGCATTTTTTTCCGGTACTGCGGTTCCGTCTGCCGGTACATGGCAAGGGCCACACCAAGCAGAAGGCCGCTCGCGCCGATCATCTGTCCGGCTTTGAAACGGGCCGGGGTCACGGTGGTCAGAAGGTTCTGATAGGCAGCCATATTCCCAGCGTGCTTATAGTTGATAAGATCCGTCACCCAGGCAAGCCAGAGCGGATCCTGGCCATAGACCGCCTTCCCGGCATCCGCGCCGGTCGCGATGATATAGGTGCCTCCGAAGGAGGTATAGTTCATCGGGATCGTCAGCATGTGATGAAGCCCGAACGGAAGAAGCAGTCGTTCCAGCATTCCATAGATAAACGGAGCCAGAATCGGCGAGGTTGAGGAGGAATTGGCGATCCAGATGCCGAACGCGTTGATCAGACCCTGAACCTCCGGCCAGAAAAGCGAAATCACAAGAGCTGCCAGAACGGAATAGGCCATGCATACCAGCGGCACAAAGCGCTTGCCGTTGAAGAAGGAAAGTGCCGCGGGAAGGCCGCGGAAATTATAGTACCTGTTATAGGCAGCCGCTCCGACAAAGCCGGAGATGATTCCGACAAAGACACCCATGTTGAGTGCCGGAGCGCCGAGCACACTGACGAAATAATCACTGACAGGAATTGCCTTTCCAAAGAAGGTATGCGTCACTGCCCCTTCTGTTTCCAGCATTTCCGCGCTGACTCCAAGCATCGAGCCGGTCAGAATATTGATGAGAATAAAGCAGATGACTGCCGCGAACGCTCCCCCGGCCCGGTCCTTCGTCCAGGATCCGCCGATCGCGGCCGCGAACAGAATATGCAGATTGGTAATGACACCCCAGCCAAGACTGGAAACCACCGATCCGATCTGATTTCCGAGACCGGATGGAAAGATCATCATGATCACATTGCCGAGACTGATCGCAAGCCCCGCCGCCGGCATGACGGCGATCACGGACATCAGCGCCTTTCCGAGTTTCTGGAGAAACTCAAAATCAATCGGAAGAAATCCTTTCTTTTTCCCCTCACTCATACCAGCTGTTTCTCCTTTTCCATATAATCCGCTTCCGTCAACGGACGAATCACGCGGCAGGGACTGCCGGCCGCGATACAGCGGGGCGGAATGTCCCTTGTCACAACACTTCCGGCGCCGATCACGGCACCCTCATGAATGGTTACGCCGCCGCAGACTGTCACATTGCCTGCCAGCCAGCAGCTGTCTTCAATCACAATCGGCTTCGCGTATTCCAGATTATAGATCGAGCCGTCTTTGTGAAAGCGGATGTTGCGCTCCTCTGCCATCAGCGGGTGCATCGGCGCGGCCAGTGTCACATTCGGCCCCATCAGCACATTCTCTCCGATTGTAATCGGTGCCACATCCAGACAGATGAAGTTGAAATTTGCGAAGCAGTATTTCCCGAACCGGGTATTGAACCCGTAGTCAAAGTGGATCGGCCCGGCAAGATACGGAATATTCTCACTTTCACACAGCAGTTCCTTCAGTACCGCTTCCCGTTTTTCCGCCTCTTCCTCATCGATCGCGTTGTACGCTCTTGCAAGACGCCTTGCCCGGATCTGAAGTCTGTACAGTTCCGGGTCAGACGGATCATACAGAAGCCCCTGAATCATCTTTTCCTTTTCTGTCATTGTACGTTCTTCTCTCTGACCGCGAAGCTCCCGAGAAAGCGCACCCCCTCTTCCTTTTCCACGGTCTGAATCTGCTTCTCAGTAATTCCGGCTTCATTTTTTACTTCTATGATATAGCTGTAGGCTCCAAGTTCATTTCCCTCCGGACGATCGTGTACCGTTTCAAGCTCAAGACCGGAATTATGAATGGTAATCATAAGATCATCGAGTCGGTCTGCCCGGCAGTCCGCCACAAACACCGCCCGGCTGTGCCCGGAATCGGGGAGTTTCCCTCTCGCAAGTACATAGAAGCGGGTTTTATTGGCCATTGTAATCTGAACATTCTCCGCAAGGACATCCAGTCCATACAGCTTCGCAGCCCCCGGCGCCGCCACCGCCGCGATGGTTCTGTCCTTCTGCTGTGCCACATATTCCGCGGCTGCCGCAGTACTGGGCATTTCCTTCACATCCGCATTGGGAAGATGTTCTCTGCGCCATGTTTCGCTCTGACTGAGTCCCTGGGTATGCGAGCATACTGTCTGAATGTCGCTGAGCTCTGCACCAGGTACTCCCATGAGGGTCTGACTGATCGGAAGAATCACCTCTCCGACCACATGAATCCGCTGTTCCTTGATCAGTGCGTCCACATAGGCTATGACAGCGCCGCCGACTGTATTTTCCTGAGGAATGACCGCGTAGTCCGCCTGGCCATCAGCTGCCTCGGCGATCGCTTCCTCCACCGTTTTCTGCGGGCGCATCTCCCCCGCGTCCGGAAAGAAAAACTGCGCAGCCTCCTCGGTATAGGTACCGGCCGGGCCAAGATAGCTGACTTTTGCGCCGCTCTCTATTTCATTTTTGATGTCCGGTGTACTGACCGGCTGAGAGCTTCCGGCGCATCCGCTCAGCAGCACTGCCGAAACAATGGCAGAAAGCCAAATGGTCTGTTTCATCAATCATTTCATCGGCCATTCTCTTTTCTTTTAAAAAGATCGGAGAAGGCCGTTTCTCCTTTCATCCTGCAGAATCTGTGGGAACTGGTCCGTACAGAGAATCTCATGGAAATGACCATGAGGTTTCACTGACTGCCATGTCTCAGCAGAAGATTCCTGTTCCTTCCATCAGAAAAGACAGGCAGGTCCGATACCAATGTATCATGGATATCCGTAAAATGAGAAAACCTCCCGCATCGGCAGGAGGCTCTTCTCATCATTTACAAAGGGGATTTCATTGACCGGGAAAGGGAATCCAGTCACTTCACAGGGATTATCTGGGGGAATTCATCTCCCTGTACATGAACAATATAGGAATCAATTGTTTCAGAATTATGGCAGGATTTCGGAAAATTATGTGATTTTCTGATCTGTTCCTGCCGCTGTTTCCAGGCTCTGTTACAGTCCTTCATGCCGCGGTAAACCACCGCGTAATCATCACATGCGTCATTGTCTCTGCACCGGCTGCTGTCTTCTGCGGTCGCGGCACAGTTGTCGTTTCCGCTTTCCTGCCTGTTTCGAAAATGCTCAATCCGGCAGTTTTCCTCATGAACTCCGCTTGGGCAGGCGCCATCCCCGCCGGTAATTCCGGACCCTTCCGCATCCGAAACATTCTCTTCAAATACCTTTGTTTCTTTGTCCTGATCGCGCATGCGCATCCTCCCTGTTCTTTGAAACTTTGTTCAGCACATTTCATTCATGCATGTCTGTTCATCCCGTCAGGTCCATTAAATGCTTTTCCTGCATGCATCGCATCGTTCCGGTGCTCCTGAACAGGAATATGGAAGCTTTCTGACAGGAAGCATTTCGAGAATAAAAAGGCACCTCCGTTTTTCAGAAGATGCGCTTGAATTTCGGATCTCAGCAGTCCTGGGAAAGTTCGATCGGCTTTGAAGATCCCGCGGCGGCACGGAGCTGATCCCTGTATTTTTCGATCGCTTCCTGTGCCTTTTCATACCAGCCATTCAGGAAAAAGCTGCAGCAGTCTTCATCAACGGAAAGATAGTCCGTATTTGTCTCACCGCATCCGGCAGCCCGGCAGCCGGCTCCGCACATCAGCCGGTACCTGCAGTCACGGCACTTCTCATTGTGCGTAATGCAGTCGCCCATTTTGACAAGACACATATCCCGGTAATAGGAATCCGCAAGGATGTCTCCCAGATCTCTTTCCAGCATCGAATCAAATTTCGCGTCAATGGCGGTTCCGCCCATCGTCATGCAGGGAAGCACCTTGCCCGTCGGGCTGATATACATGGAGTCCTTGACAACTCCGCACGCGAATGCTTTTTCACTGCCTTCATTCCCGCCGTACTTTCTGGCGGGAACCCGCATGATCCCGGTATCCTTATTGATTTCCAGCAGGGTGCACAGCTGTACGGAAACCGGCATCCCGTCTTCGAAATAGTGCGGAAGATATTCCAGAATCGCCTTGTGTGCCTCTTCCTGACTCAGGAAGTGTTCGGTTTCATTCTTCCATCGGCCGGTCGGGGAGGCAATATTCATCTTGACATGCACCAGACCAAGATCCGCGAGGAAGTTGATGTTCTTTCTGAGATCGTTGATATTGTGCTTATGCAGGCAGAAGGAGGTACTGATCTGATAGCCGCGCGATTTCAGCAGCCGGAATGCCCGGATGGCCTCTTCCTCCGCGCCTTTTTCACCGCGCAGCCAGTCATGCCATCCCAGACCGTCAAAGCTGATATGAAACGCCGGATGCATCCCTCTTTTCTCCAGCTCATCCAGCAGATGTTCATCCACCATCTTTCCGTTGGAATACAGCGTTTCAAGAATCATCCCCTTTTCCTTCAGGGCATCAAGGATTTCATAGAAATGGGGATTCACAAACGGCTCGCCGCCGGTCAGGGAAACATTCATAATCCCGTTGTCCGCCAGCTGATTGATGATCCGGATCGAATCCTCCAGCGAAAGATCCTCGCCCCTGTAGTCCGGAGCGCTCATGAAACAGTGCCGGCAGTTGTAGTTGCACCGGCCGGTAATGGACCACTGTACGGACTTCTTGTACATGCCCGGATACCGGTGGTATTCCTGATCCGGATCCAGACGTTCCTTTCCATCGGAAAGATGCGCAAACTCCAGTTTCAGCAGCCGGTCCAGCATCCGCTTCTGCGCTTCGCTCAGTTTTTCTTCCTGAATATCGTGCAGGCCATCCATCTCATAGACAACCCGGTATGTTTCTTTATCAAAGAAATCGGTTAAACGCGGATTCGGATGCGTCAGCCCGAACGGCAGACCCTTCCATCCCCGCAGCCTGTATCCCTTGTTCAGTACATAATATGCCATTTCAAGTTCCTCCCGGTCAGACCCTGCCAGTACATGCGTGCACGGCCCGTCTCTTCTGCTGTCTGACGCCCATTTTATCATGCAGTCCAGCTGACAAGACAAAAGAGCGCTCCTTTTTTCTTCTTTTCATATACGCATGACAATGCATCAATCCTTACCATGTTTTTTCTGAACACTGCGCGAGAGATCCTGAGTACTTTCATTGTATGGGTCAGGAAGAACATATTACATTCTCTGCAGAAACCAGAGAAGAAGAATCCATATGAAAGAGAATGAAGCGTTCGACATTCAGGAATATATGACAAAGGGTTTGGAGCGGGTTGTCTCCTGCCCTGAAGGCAGCCTTCAAGGACCCGGGAGAAAGCGCGTTCATGGTGAAATCCGCGGCCGCCAGTGTCAGAGCCTCCGGAAAGCGGCGGACTGCCGAAGGAAAAGGAGAACATATCCCTCCGTTTCTGACTGCCGGTATTACCAGCTCCTGCAGTCTTCACTGTGCCGGATGCTGTTCCTTCTCCAATCACGCCACCGAGGATAAAGTGCCTTCCGGGCAGCTGACCACGGAAGACTGGGCCAGGCTGTCTGCGGAAGCGGACGATCCTGGCATCAGTTTCATTCTGCCTGCGGGCGGAGAGCCGACGCTTCGGAAGGATGTGATTGAGGCAGCCGGAAAAGTCCGGAATATTCTGTTTCCGATTTTCACCAACGGCATGTTTCTGAGCCGCCGCTGCTATGATCTCTTTGATGACTGCCGCAGCCTGATTCCAATCCTCAGTATTGAGGGAGAAAAGGACAGGACCGACATGCGCCGCGGGGAAGGCGTATATGACTGCCTGATCGAAACCATGAATGCCCTGCATGAGAGAGGTCTCATCTTCGGGGCTTCCGTGACGGCGACAGCTGAAAACATTCATGAAGTCACCTCGGACGCCTTTCTGAAACAGCTTTCGGAGCGGGGATGCAGGGCTGTCATCTTCGTTGAATTCGTTCCGGTCACGGAAGAAAGCGCCCATCCTGCCCCGTCTGAAAAGGAAAGAGCCTGTCTTTCCCGGGAAATAGACCGGCTGAGAAGAGATCATCCGGAGATGGTCTGCATCTCCTTTCCAGGCGATGAGAAAAGCTCCGGAGGATGTGCCGCGGCGGGAAGAGGCTTCTTCCGCATCAACTCCCATGGGGCGCTGAACCCTGTCCGTTCTGATCGGGTCATGCGGAGAAAAAGAAACGGTCCGCGGACATCTCTTTGTCCGTGAACCGTTTTGGCTTCTGTTTCTGAAAGTCAGTTCAGAGTGGTTTCCACAAGCTCTGTCTGGAACTTTCTCTGATAGATATCCGTAAGAATGAGACCATGCCTGATCGTGCAGTTTTTCAGCGGTTCATCCCTGACATTGATAGTGTCGTTGTTGACAATCCGGATTGCTCCGCCGCTTGGCCTGGTATCGATGACATTGCCTTCTTCATCATAGTAGTCAAACACGAATTCGAAGGAATCACCGGTGTTGAACTGCTCATGACCCTTGGCCATGAACGCGTCTTCATTATCCGCAAAGTCATAGCCGATGATTCTTCCTTTCGCAGGAGCTTCATCTCCCTGACCGACGGGATCCCATTCGATGTAGAGAATAATATCCCGGTCATCGTTGAGTCTTGCCTTACTGATACCGGTGAAGATCACCTTTTCGTTGTCCGTATAGCTGCCGGTTGCTTCATAGAACGCCGGCTTTCCTTCCACGAAGATCCATGTTCCGTCAGAGGTGATCATCGGATGTCCGTTCTCGTCATCCCGTCCGGAAGCGTCCATACCGAGATACTTGAGACCATCCTCGGTTTCCTGATAGACAATCTGCTTGGAATCACTGATGATCTTCCAGATATTGTCATCGAGCTGTACGGAATATCCGTCTCCGTTCTGGACAATCGGGATCTGGATCATCGGGACTGTGGTGACATAGTTCTCAAAGCCCTTCCGATACCATTCCGACTGGGTGTAGTCCTTGCCCGGAATCAGGGCTGCCAGACCTTCCTTCGGCTTGCTTTCCAGTTCCTTCGCATGGGAAACCGCCATGATCGAGAAGTAGTCATCATAGAAGTCTTCCTGTTCGGAAAGTTTCAGTGCCTTCAGCTGCGTGTAGATATCGTCATAGCTATCAAGCACGCTGTAAGGGAACGCGAAGGCAATGCCGTTGATGCCGTCCGCGGTGGAACGGTTGCGCATGACAATTGCCCCGTTCAGAAGCCGGATCAGCTCATCCGCGTCCTCATCCTTGATAACGGATTTGTCATAGTCCGCCGCCTTCAGGTTATTCAGATAATGAATCAGATCCAGCTGTTCATCCATTGCAAAGTGGTAGGTCTGTCCCGCGGAAAGGGAAATATCCGCGTAATTGTTTTCCGACTCCGGAATGGCTTCCTTCATGGAATTGAACAGACTTCCCAGCTTCTCATATGCCGGCTTGATATATGTCAGATCCAGAAGTGAAAGCGTGCAGGTATTCGACTGTTTTCCTTCACTCATCGCCGTGTTGTAGGGGTCATAGGAGCCGACGATATGACCCGCGAACTCCTCGGTCGGAATTGCCGGATTCTCATTCAGCGCCCGGATTGCGTCCGTATAGAACCATCCTCCGCCCGGTTCGGTTTCTTCCGATCCAAGATAATAATCCGCACACGGTTCCAGAGAAGCAGCGATTTCCACATCCTGCATCAGGCAGGCATCAAAGCCGACCATATCGAACTTCACGCCGCTTTCCTGAATGGCTTCGACGATCTCATTGACCGGCATCGCGTTCGCCGGTGTATCCTTTCTGACATTCAGCGCATCCACACCGTATCCGTACCCAAGCGATCCGCCATGGTCCCAGAGAACCAGGAAGTACCTGTCAGCCGGATAAGTTTCCTTTGTCCAGGTAATGAAATCCTTCAGCGCGTCCTTCTCTGCCATGCAGGTATAGGTATCCATCGGCAGAACACTCTTCAGCTGACCCTGCGAGATTTCATATCTGCCTACGGAGTTGTCCGGAATGCCATTGGTAAACCAGCGCTGCGATCCGCCGGCCTCAAGGACAATCTTCATGCCGGAAGCGTTCTTACTGCCCTCCAGCATCTGTTCGACGTTCAGGGAGGCAAAGCCCATTCTCTGCTCGAGATCCGATCCGTTCAGATAGACCATGACAACCGCGGATTTGTCATCCGAGCTGTCGTTGAACTTATCCCGGGTGGGCTTCATCGAAGCGAAGCT
The DNA here is from genome assembly GCA_946537255.1 of uncultured Erysipelotrichaceae bacterium. GTDB lineage: Bacteria > Bacillota_I > Bacilli_A > Erysipelotrichales > Erysipelotrichaceae > Bulleidia. The sequence goes on along the minus strand of CAMNFS010000018.1, from coordinate 15,458 downwards.
GCTGTACTGATCGCCCATGCTTTCTTCTCTTGTAATGACCTGAGACATGTCGCTCTTCACATTTTTGGCGGATTCCTTCATGTCATTGAGGAAGAAATAGACAACGGGCTTCGGAACATTGGTCTGCAGGGTGATATACCCGACTGCCAGTACACTGACGGTTGTTTCCAGAAGGAAAAACAGGATGGATCCCAGAACCAGAACTCTGCGGATGAACTTGTTCTTATTGAACGGAGTCAGCTTGATCGGCGTACCATGCTTGTATCTGATTTTGCTGTAGCCGAGAATGCTCAGAAACAGCGGCGGAAACAGAATCAGACCGATCCGGAACAGAACGCCTCTTCCGAAACTTCTGCCAAGCCGCCAGTACAGACGGATCAGATATCCGTAGTAGTTCGCAAAGGCAAGAAACAGACAGCCAAGGGAAACCAGTCTCTGCTGGGTGCCGATGCGGAGTGTGAACGGGTCCATGTAAAGACCGACTGCCGCGAAAAAGGCTGCCAGAATAAACGGGTGCCAGAACGCGTATTTTGTCTGAAACTCCGTTTTTCCGATTTGCTTTTCAGCTGCGAAAGGAATAATGCAAAGCCATTTGTCGAGATCCAGTTTCTTCAGAATACCGAAATAACCGATCATCTGAAGAACCCAGAGCACAACATAGGCAACAGGATTCCTCATGAAAAAGATTAGAAACATACTATCCTCCTGCAAAACCGCCGGAAAAAGGCAGTTCTTCTGAACCAACGTTATTATAAAGGAAAAAAAACTACTGTGCTGTACAAAACTGTTCCATCCGCGATATGGATTGTCTCCGTTCATACCCTGACCATCAGCGATGCTGAACAAACGCAGTGAATGATCAAAAAGAGGTTGTTTTCACTGCACTTGAGAGATCCGTATTCAGTCAGAGCATGAACTGCATGCATGCTCTGCAGATTTCATTTTCCGGATTGCTTTAAAAGGAAAGGAATCGCTTCTTCGAAATTCACGCCATATGTATTGTGATGTTCTTCCTTCAGGGTGATATGAATGCATTCCTTCACATAGTCACAGGCAATCGCGACTGCCTCATCAAAACTTTTTCCATTTACAAGCGCGCCGCACATCGTGCTGGCCCAGATATCCCCGGTCCCGTGGAACTGCTGTGCTTCCCGTTCCGTAAAGTAACTGAGATACCGGTCTTCCGAAGAATCATAGGCGTATGCGCCAAGACGCACGCCATCAAGAGAAACCCCGGTAATGACAGCTTTCTCTGCCCCAAGATCCGTCAGCTTCTTCAGCACCTCCCGGATATCGTCTTCCGAATAAGAAGTCACATACGGAATACCCAGAAGAAAGGACGCTTCGGTCAGATTCGGGCAGATGATATCCGCCTTCGCGCAGAGCTTTGCCATCTCCTTCGGAAACTGTTCCGAAAACCCGGCGTACAGCTTTCCCGCGTCCGCCATGCAGGGATCCACAATCTTCAGTCCGTCTTTTCCGAATTCATCAAACAGCGCCGCGGCACAGTCCAGCTGTTCCAGAGATCCAAGATATCCGGTATAGACCGCGTCAAACCGGAACCCTTCCTTCTTCCAGTGTTCCATGATCGGAACAATTTCCTTTGTCAGATCATGAAAGGTAAAGCCCTGAAACATGGTATGTGTGGATAATACCGCGGTCGGAATGACCGCAGTTTCGATTCCCATTGCCGAAAGAATCGGCAGGGCGACAGTCAGTGAGCATTTCCCGACACAGGAGATATCCTGCATTGTAACGACTTTCTTCATAGCGTTCCCCTTCTTTCAATGATCCAAGTATAGGAAACATTCTGATATTGCAACAGTTCCAGAATCAGACAAAATGATAAGACCAGTCTGTTTCCGGCATTTTCCATTCCTGCATGTATTTCCGATGGCCTTGTCTGCTGATTCTCTCCTTGCCTCAGAAAGTCCTTACGTCATTAAGTGAAAATATATTTTATCAACTGTAAATTTCAGCGCTTTCAATGAACTTTTCTGAGTGGACATCATTGGTATGCAGAAGAACAACGGTATCATGGTCTTTTTCCTTTCTGACCGGTTCTGCCTGTTCCTCTTTGCTCTGGTTCATGGCGCAGCCGCAGAACAGCAGAATAAACCCGGTCAGAAAAATAACAGACAGTCTGAAACAGAATGGTTTGAACTGCATATTCCTCTCCAATCCTGCCTGCTTATTTTCCAGTCTCATGGGATCAGCCTTCCGTTCCCATTACGCGAAGCACGCTTCCGCGTTCCCCTTTGGAAACCGAAATCTTCTGGGGAATGCTTTCTTCGAGACGGCTGACATGGGAGATAATGCCGACCAGATGATGACCGCCGTCAGAAAGACTGTTCAGAACCTGAACCGCCTTGTCCAGCACATTGTCATCCAGGGTTCCAAAGCCCTCGTCCACAAACATCGTATCGAGCGCCTGGCCGCCGGAGTGACTCTGTACGGTATCGGAAAGCCCCAGGGCCAGAGCCAGGGATACAATGAACGATTCACCCCCTGACAGAGAAGAGGATTCTCTCTGTACACCGGTATTGCGGTCCAGCACCTCAATATCAAGACCCGCGATCCGGTTTCTCGCATGGCTCTCACTCTGATGCACCAGCTGATACTGGCCGCCGGACATGATCTCAAGACGGATATTCGCCTTTTCAATAATCTCCCGGAAGGTCGCGCCCATGACATAGCGGTCAAAGGAAAGCTTGCCGCCTTCGCTGTTGGATCCGACCGCGAGCTCACTCAGCCGGTTCAATACGGCATAAGCCTGATCGCTCCCGGCAAGGATTTCCTTTTCATGGCGGATGGTCTCATAGACGGACTGATGATTCCGCAGAAGATTCTGACAGCTGTTCAGCGCCTGTTCCGCCTCGGCGCTTTCCTTTTCCGCTTCATCAATCTGCCCCTGAAGGATCTGAAGATCCACCTGCTTCTGTCCCTTTGTCTGTGCTTCAAGATCCTGAATACTCTGATCAATGCCCCGGCATTCCACTTCATAGGCACGAAGCTCTGCTGCTTTCTCTTTCAGCCAGTGTTCCGGATTCGCTATTCCCTCCAGTCTGCTCAGGGCCTGGGAAACAGAATCATATCCGGAATCCTTCAGGATCATGGACAGCTTCCTTTCTGCCTCCGATGCCTTTGTCTTTCCCGCGGGAAGTTTATTCACTTCCGTATCCAGAGCCCCCTTCAAGGCACTCAGAGCTTTCTCCGCTTCCTCATATGCCCTCCGGTTTTCCTCTATCGCAAGGCTCAGCGCGTCCTTTTCCTTCTGCAGACTCTGTATCTTCTGTCTTGCCTCTTTTTCGGTCGCAAAGGGCAGGCGCTTCCGGTTTTCCTCAATTTCGACTTCCCGGGCTTTCAGTTCCTGCTTCTCTTTTTCAATACCGGCAGTCAGTGCCTGCTGTCTTCCGGTATCCCTGGTCCATAGATCCTGCAGATTCTGCAGTTCCTTTACAAGATCCTGATACCGCCTGGCTTCCCGTGAGGCTTTCTCTGACGCCTCCTCCGTCTTCTTCAGCTGTTCATGAAATGTAACGGACTTTTCTTTCAGATAGGAAGGATTCCGGAGTGTTTCCCAGTCCGGACAGTCTTTGAACCTTCGATCCGCGGCGGCGGCAGCTTCCGTGGCTGCCGTTTCCACTGCCGTATGAAGACGGGTTTTTTCCGCATAGGCAGTCTGACGCAGCGCTTCCTGTTCTTCAAATGCTTTTTTCGCTTCTTCCACCTCGGCGTCCGTCGGAACTTCTTCGGAAAGCCGGGCAAAATGATCTTCCGCGCCGGATGTGAAACGGGTCCGGCAGACCGGGCAGACCGCTTCTCCCGTTTCCTTCAGCCGGGTTCTGATCTCTTCCGCAAGAAGGCCGGACTGTCCTTCAAAATACAGCCGGTAACAGCGGTCATAATTCTCCTTTGCCGCAAGCGTCTGTTCCGAGCTTTTCTTCAGCTTCCCTTCCTGTGCTTCGTAATTCTTTTCGAGAATCCGGATGCGGGCAGCCCGCTTTTCAAGACCTTCTTCTCCTTCGATTTCCTGAAGGATCTCCCGCAGCTTTGCGGCTTCCGCTTCCTTCTGAATACGGACTGCCTCAGCGGTCTTAAGACGTTCTGACTCGGACTGATCTTTCTCCATGCGCTCCTGGAGCGTTTCAAGATCCGCAATTACCTTCTTCAGGGTATTCTGATCTTCTGTCAGCTGCTTCTTTCGATCCAGGAGCGCTTCCTCAAGTTCCCTGAGCGTTCGATACTGTCCAAGGGAGTCAGAGAGAGACTGTGCGCGCCGGGTGATGTCTTCGACAGTCTTCTGTTTCTCTTCATCCCCTGCGGTTTTCTCTTTCGTCTTATTTCGAATCTCTTCCTGTTTCCTGATTCTTTCCTGAAGGGAATCAATGGATTCCTCCAGCAGCTTCAGATCCTTCTTCGCCTCTTCATATGCCTGATCCGCAGGCTGAATCTTCTGAAAGACCGTTTCCGCTTCCGCGCGTTTTCTTTCAAGTGCCTCCATTTCCGGCTTCCTTGAATCCAATACGATCCGGTACGCTCTTTTTTCCTCCAGGCTTTTCAGGGCTTTGTTCAGCGTAACCGCGCTTCCCCATGAGGTATGAAGACGATCCAGTTCCTGCTTCTTTTCATTCTTTTTCTTCCCGGCTTTCTGAACGGTGCCTTCTTCCGCTTCCATCAGATCCTTCAGGGAAGAAAGAAGGACCGGACTTCCCGCCAGAAACGCTTCCGCATCCGCCCCATCCGGCAGAACGAAGACCTGTTCCATGATCGTTTCCATTTTTTCCAGGCTGTCTCTGCGCTCATTGCGCAGGGTGTCCGCCGCGTTTTTCATCAGTTCCTCATAGCGCAGATAAACCGTGTTATCAAACAGCCTGCCCAGAATCCGGTTCTTTTCATCACTGTCGGATTTCAGGAATTTCTGAAACTCTCCCTGAGCGAGCATGACAATCTGACGGAACTGATCCGCGTCAAGACCAAGGATATCCGTGATTCTCGCAGTGACCTGAGACGGTACATTCCAGGTCGTTCCACCCTCTTCCACCAGGACCGCCTTGATTTTTGCCGAGCCGTATTCCTCCGTCTTTCCCCGCTTTTTCGGAAAGTAAAGTGTCCTGGATACGGTATAGGTCCTGCCATTCTGTTCAAACTTCAGCTTTACCGATGTCTCAGTATCCTTTCCGACATAGTCGCTGTGCATCATTTCAAGCGTCCGTTCATCTCCGCTCGACTTGCCGTACAGCGCAAAGACGATCGCGTCGAAAATGGTTGTCTTTCCTCCGCCTGTATCCCCGGTCACAAGGAACAGACCGCTTTTGAATTTTTCAAATTCCACCGTCGTATGATCCGCGTAGGACCCAAACGCACGCATTTCCAGAATCAGCGGCTTCATTCTTTCCCTCCGCACTGCTTTGCATATGCAATGATTTTCCTGACATCCTCAGTATCCAATGGTTCATGGCAGTCGGTATGCCGGACCAGCTCACCGACATACTTCATGACATCGTATTCCATATCACGCGGCGGCATCCCGCCGCTTTGTTCGGTATAAAGATCGGAAAACAGATCTTCCACCGCCCGGGTCTCCACCGCTTCCTTTTCCGCTGAGGCGGCATGACCGGAAAAGGAGGTATAGGTTGAGATCAGTTCGAGAAGCACACTGCCCCGGTTCTGAAAGAGTCTTCGAAGATAGCTGCTGATCTCGGGAGTAATCCGCTCATCCGTTATGGTCACACCGACATATTCCTCTCCTGCGGTGTCTTTCTGTATCTCTTCGTACAGTTTTTCCTTCGGCCCGGAAAAATACCGCATGGCATGAAGCGGCGCAATGGAAAGAAAGGAGATCTTCGGCTTTTCTCCCTTAGCGCCAAGTTCCACCTGAACCAGACCTTTGTTTTTCTGGCGGATCTCTGAAAAATGATAGGCCAGAGGGGTTCCGGCATAGCGGACTTCCGTGCGCCCCACCGGGTAGGCGGAATGAATATGACCGAGCGCAGCGTATTCAAATCCGTCAAAGACGGAATAATCCACCTGGCCGACACCGCCGACCATCGACTCGGACCCGCCCCGCTCCACCTCCATGCCATCTGCGGTCACATTCTGATGGGCAATGATCACATTGCGCGTCTTCCAGTCCACATCCTGCGCTTCCAGCAGCCGGCGCAGTGCCTGATCATAGGTGCGGATATCCCTTTCCTCAAAAATCTCACATACCTGTTCCGGATACGTATATGGCAGCATCCAGAAGGTTACCGGTCCGTATCCGTCCGGGTTTTCAAAAGTCACATGATCCAGTTCTCTTTTCGCTCTTCCGGAGATATGAATGTTTTCCTTCGCGAAAATGGAACTGCCGAAGGAAAGTCTCTCGCCGCTGTCATGATTGCCCGCAATCAGAAGAACCGGAATTTCCAGCTGGGAAAGCCGTGTCAGAAACCCGTCCAGCAGGGATACCGCCTCGATGCCCGGGGCAGAGCGGTCATACACGTCCCCGGCAATGACAACCGCGTCGGGCTTTTCCTTCTCACACAGGTTCAGAAACTGCGCGCTCCAGTACCGCTGATCTTCCAGCATGGACAGCCCGTATATGGATTTGCCGAAATGCAGATCCGCCAGATGATAGAACTTCATAATTGCTGCTTTCCTTCCTTTTTCTGTCTCTACTTTAACACTCTGTGAAAAATCAGAAAGAAACATCCATAACCTTTCCGCACCTCATGAGTTCCTGTGTCAGGATTCAGACCGATGCCGGAAAGCATGCGCGCATGGTGCGGTCACAGGCCCGTTTCTTTTCAGAAGAGACTGCCCATGGGTTTATGAATCAGATGACCATGATGTTTCTTTCCTTCGATCATCCTTCGCTGTGCGTGTTTCTTTCAGACACACGGGTTCTCAGAAGAAAACTTCCGGAACTTTCCGGCAGGAAGGAAATCCGTATTATCATGAAACCATGGATGCGTTTGACAGGGAAATACTCGCTCTTTCACTCGAACGGCTGAAGGACGTACTGCCGATGACACCGGCGGCACTGATGAAGGAATATGAGGAAGACAGCCGCCGGTATTGTGTGGAAACCATCGGGGACCATGTGTTCTGTCTTTTCACCTGGCCGGTTCTTTCGGACCTTGAGCGGATCATTCTGCTTGTCTTTGACAGCAGCCGGCAGATCATCGCGGATATCGGTGCCTATCATACGGACGCGAAATCCTTTCTTGAAAGCCGGGAAATCTACGATTATCTCAGCGAAGAAAGTGACTGGATGTATCTTGAGCATTATGTGCTCAGCAGTACGGTATTTCATATGTATCCCTATCCCTTCTGCCTGAGCAGTCAGAAAGCAGAGGAAGCCGGAGAGGTACTGATCTATGTCAATGCCTATGTCTCGCGAGCAATGCGAAGACAGCATATCTTCCGCGCCATGCTGGAAAGTGTCAGCTGTCATGTCTTTCAGGAAGCGACCGGCATCCTGCCGGTATATTCCGTTTTTTCTCTGGATCCGGATATTGCCTGCTTCGGCCCGGATGCGGAAGATGAGCCGTATTATTACAGCTATGAAGCAGATGAGCCCGTACGAAGACGCAACGCCAGGATTGCCGAGCGGATCGGATTCACACCGCTGAAGCTGGAGATGGAACATCCGGAAGAGGAAACGGATGGAACAAAGCTCTGGTTCTGCGTCGGACAGGAGCTGTTTGAGGCAGCGGAAACACCCTTCGGAAAATGCTGAGAGAATACGCGTCATCAAAGACACGGCTGGAAGGATTACCGGAGCCGGCCTGTAACAGGACATGCATATCCCTGTCTTTTTCCTGTGAGTCCCGCTATATTGAAATTACAGGATTTAACATGACACTTCATGAAAGGGACACGTCGTTATCAGAAGGAAGGGGAACAGTCATGACGTATACCAGGTTATTTGAACCCGGCAGAATCGGCGGTCTGAAGCTGAAAAACCGTACTGTCATGCCCGCAATGGGCTGCTCGCCCGCAGAAGCCTCCGGTGAAGCCGGCCAGCGCATCATTCAGTACTGCGCCGCCCGGCCAGGTCAGATCTCTGACACCCTGCACCCGGCGTATGATCGGGCTATGTCTGCGATTGACAAACGGCAGCCCTTAAGCAGCTGTGTACGATTCAGGTAATAATAAGTAAAAGAGGCAAGAACCCATGACTGTCATTTCCATGACCGCGGCGGTGATCACCGCCCTTCTCACTTCCCTGTTTTCCGGATTTCCCGGGCCTTTTCCCATTCTCCTGTTCCTTCTTCTTCTGATCATCAACTGCGAATGCATGGCCGCGTGTGTGCTGGAAGAGGAAAAAACAAGCATGCTTTTCATGGCCGTCATCTGCAACGCCCTGGTCGTTCTGCTCTGTGCCGTCCTTTTCTCCGGCAATCTCAATACCTGGCTCTGTGATCTCGGTCTGCAGGATCCCGATACGGTTCATCCGCTTGTGCCCGTTCTTACCCTGATCCTTACCGGTCTTCTCTTCCGGTTCCTTCTGAAAAAGGCAGAGAAAAATCAGCTTTCCGTTCAGAAGTACGCAGCCGCCATTAATAAAAAGATGTACACCCCGGGGTTCTGGCGTTATCGAAAGATGATGATCCGGGAAGGAATTCTCACAGAACGCCCGCATGAGGAGGAATAAGGAATTCCAGGAATAACCGTCTTCGGACTGTTATTTTCTTTCTCTTTCCCTGTCAGGATTGCGGCCGGGTCTTTATAATGAATCCGGATGTTTCAGACAAAGGAGCGTATATGAGACGAATGACTGCAGTACTGATTCGGATTCTTTTGACAGCGGCGATGGTCATCCTGGCAGGATGCGGGAATGGAAAACCGGCTGTATCGGATCGGAAGATCGGTATTATCGGAGCGATGGATGAGGAAGTCCGTTCTCTGAAGGAAGCGATGAAGGTTACGAAAAAAACGGAAATTGCCCAGATGGAGTTCTGGGAAGGAACCCTCGAAGGACAGAAAGCGGTGGTTGTAAAATGCGGTGTCGGCAAGGTCAACGCCGGGATCTGCGCGCATACGCTGATCCATGAATTCGGCTGCACGGAAATCATCAATACCGGAATCGCCGGCTCTCTTGATGAAGAGATCGATATCTGCGACATTGTCGTTTCCACCGACGCGGTTCAGCACGACTTTGATGTTTCTCCGGTCGGATTTCAGAAGGGTGAGATCCCCTATACCGGTCTTGCGGCATTCCCGGCGGATGAATCCCTGCGTGCCATGGCGGTAAAGGCAGTACAGGAAAGTACGGAAGACACAAAGGTATTTGAAGGGCGCGTCTGTTCCGGCGATCAGTTTATTTCCTCGGATGCGCAGAAGGAAAAGATCCTTTCCGAGTTCGGCGGAATGTGCTGTGAGATGGAGGGCGCTGCCATTGCCCAGGCCTGCTGGCTCAGCAGCACTCCCTTTGTGATCATCCGCTGTATTTCCGACAAACCGGGCGGCGGAGAAGAAGTCACTGATTATCCGCTTTTTGAAGCTCAGGCAGCGGAAAAATGCGCTGCTGTAATTCATGCGATGATCAGGGGACAGTAATTCACACATTCGCAGTAAACCGGCAGCTGCGCGCGGAGAAACAGCACATCGGTTCAATGAAACAGCGTTTCAATGAGCAGGAGGGATGAATGAGAACTTCAGACAGAAAATGGGTAATCGGACTGACAGCGGTATCTTTGATCTGCCTCGTCCTGAATTTTACGTTTTATCCCACTGGCAGTGTACCGCCTGCTCAGGAAAATCAGAGTTCCGCGTCGCTCGCTCAGAAAGACCTTCCTTCCGTTTCCTTCCGGACCATGCTGGAGGAAAACGAAGGAATGGAAGATCTTGTGAAACAGTCCATCGCCGCAGCGGCAGAAATCAATCCGGACCGAAAAACCAATCCGGTGCAGAGTCTCAGTGAACTGTATCCCTTTCTGGACTACTCCGTAACCTGCATGCCATGGAACATCATGCAGAATGAGCGGTATAAGAACTTCGCCACCATGTGCGATCAGAGCATTCTCTATCTCTACTGGCTTTTCGATCAGCCCTTGGAGTGTCTCAAGAAGGAAGATCTGTTCTACCCTTCCCTGCAGTATCTGAAGCCGGTCTACACCTGGCTCAGCACCTACAACAATTCCTGGCGGGATTTTCTCGATACGAAAGCATCCTGGAAACCGGAATACTGCGACATGCTCGCAAAGGATCCCACGTGGCACCTTGACCAGGGGTGGTATGAATCCCGGGATCACTGGACAACCTTCAATGAGTTTTTCTCCAGGAAGCTTTCCAGCGCTTCCGTCCGGCCTGTCAGCGGAAAGGATGACAGCACGGTTGTGGTTTCCCCTGCCGACTCGCTTCCTCAGGGTGTCTGGCAGATCGATCAGGACGGAAGATTTGAAGCGGATCCGATTCAGACGGAACAGGGCGTAACGATCAAGGACTCCACCTTCGTTACCGTTGAGCAGCTGCTGGGAGAACCGGGCGCTGACTACGCGCCTTTGTTTCATGGCGGCCGGCTGACCCACACCTATCTGAACTATGATGACTATCACCGCTATCACAGTCCGGTATCCGGCACCGTAAAAGCGGTCTATATCATTCCCTACGCCAACGCGGTCGGAGGCGTTGTGTACTGGGATCCTCAGAAGCAGCTGTATGTGCTTTCCTCCAGTTCCCTCTCCTGGCAGTGCTGCGAAACCCGCGGCGTTCTGCTCATTGAAACGGATCACGGCATGGCGGCCCTGATTCCTGTGGGCATGGGCCAGGTATCCAGCGTCAACTTTGTCGAAAGAATCCAGCCTGGCGCAAGGATCGAAAAAGGAGATGAGGTCGGATACTTTCTGTTCGGCGGATCCGACTGTGTCATGCTGTTTGAAGAGAAGGCAGGATTTACCCTCACTGCCCCGGCCGGCGGATCCGGAAGCTATTCCGACGGGTATGCCCATATCTTCTGCAATGAGGAATACGGCCGCTTTGCCGGATAATAAACAGATCAGCCATCTCCTGAATGCGTGCAGATTCCATCCATTCCTGCATGAATTCCCGAAAGAAAACCCTTCCGGATTCATGGAATCATCGGAAGGGATGGAAACATACAGAGTCGGTTATCCGTTTTTCTTTTTCTGAATCAGATCATGAAAGAAGGACACAATATCCTTTGCGGAAACAGTCCCCCGGAACCCTTCCAGATATTCCTTCAGCTGGCTGGTCAGATCGGGAATCAGATCCTTCAGAATCTGCTGAATCTCCGCGTCCACATTGAATCCCTCCCGGCTCCATTCGCCGGTATAGAAGCGCTCAAAAACAATCTGAGCGGTTTTGCCGGAGACAAAGGTCACCGCTCCGGCCGCGGCCGCGTCAATCACCGAAGCCGCGATGGCAATGCCGGGGATCTGCTTCAGAGCTTTTACCAGTGTCTTTCCGGCAATGGTAGTGGCCCCGGCCTGGACGATATACTTCCGAATCTGCCGGGTCATGTCATCCTCCTGCTGTTCATAGGCACTTAGAATATCATGAAACATCTTGGTCTGAATCGGCACAAGGACAGTGGAATCCGGTACCGGAATCGGCACGGCCCCGACCGCAATGGACGCGGCTGTTGAAGCGTTGATACTGAAATCGGCCTTATCCCGCTTCAGCTTCAGATCAATTTCAAGCATGGCGGAATCCGCCGCTTTTTTTGCGGCCGGCGCCAGTTCGTTTGTGCGGTTCAGAAGCGTATCCAGGCCATAAGGCGGCACGGTCAGATCATCGCTGATCGGATATTCCTTCGAAACAACACAGAGGATATCCTTTACATTCAGCGGATTCCGGGGGTGTCTTGCGTTATATGCCACAAGCGCGTCATGCGCGATGGCGGTGTTTTCTTCCATCTCCTTTTCGGAATAGGATTTGGTAATGACAAAAATAATCGGAATTTCCTTCCAGGACCCGACAACACTCTGGATATAGTCCATCGCCTGGGGATCCACCCGCTTTGAGGTGCCGTCAATGCAGTACCAGATGACATGCACGAGCTTCCTTACATCCCGGTTTTTAATACTCTCCTGGCTGAACTTCGCGAGATCATTGCGGATGCGGTACTGCCGGAACAGCCCGTATTCAAAGCCAACCGTATCGATCATCCGAAACGGCAGCTTCTCATCCTCATATACTTCGATATTCCGGGTTACCGCTGTCCCGGCCCCGGTTTCCGCTTCTTCTCTTCCAAGCAGCGCATTGATCAGGGTGCTTTTTCCGCATCCGGAATTTCCCAGAAGCAGAACATTGATTCTGTCATCAGAGAAATCAATCACTTTTCGATTCTGTTTCGGTTTTCTCTCAAATCCAAACACGGCCATCCTCCTTATCCGTTTACGGATTTCTGTCTCTTTCAGCTGTCTGATCGCAGAGACCTTTCCTCTTCCAGTATATATACGAATGCCCCGCCATCTTCCTTCAGCCGTTCTCTTTTTTCCTTTCATTGTCTTTCAACGCAGACGGCCTGTTTCTGAGTGAAGTCAGAAAGATCTGAAAGAATCCGGCCGGCTCAGGCATGCATACTGTATTTCTGCTGTTTATGGATCCGGGGTCTTTCCTGCGTATATGAAAAAGAGAATGTTTCCTGATACACGCTCTTTTCAAAACCGCTTGATATGCATGGCGTTTGGAATTAATGTGTTGATGAACATCTCGATCATGAACCGACAGAAAGGAAGATAAGAAAATGTCTGATTCCATCAGAATACCGGATACCCTTACAGAAAAACAGAAAGCGATTCTGGAAGAAGTGAAGGGAAAACACATCAATGAAAAAGAACTCTGTGAAAAGCTTGGAATGGATGAGGCGTCCTTCGAACCTGTTTTCAAGGCTTTCACCGGCATGAAGGAACAGGGAGTCTTTTCTCAGACCCTCTCTGACGCAGAGCTGACAGCCATCAGCGGCGGCGAGGATCTTGTCTGCCACAATGACGCAAACAACAACTGCAGCTCGGCGGAATTCAGAGATATCTACGGCGGCAGCGGATTTGCCAACTGCGGGGCAACCGTCGAAGACGGCAGCTGGTGCAACAGAAGTGACGCGTGTGTCTGCTATTCCGTAAAATACATCAACAAGCAGGACTGCTCCAAAGCCTGGAGATAATAAGGCTCTTCCCAAGGAAAAATAAGCCGGAAGTCCCGGCAGTGCAGGATCAGCCCTGTCTGACGGGTTCCCGCCAGGAAAACAGATCTCCTGGTCAGATGGAAACGGAGAAGATTTCATGAAAAAGGAACAACTGAATGACGATATTCTTGACTATGTGAACGGCGCTTCTGATCAGGAAATACAGGAACTCAAGGATGCGATTTTTGCCAATCCCTATCTGAAAGCTTCCTGGGAAGATTTCCGATCCGCTCATCCTCAGTTTGACGATCAGTATATGATCGGCTATATCCTTCAGAACGAAGCACTCATGGATCACATTGTTCTGAATCATGGCGGGATGCCGAACAGCTATCTGGGCTATGAAGATGACAGTTACCGGAACAAAAGACACTTCTGGCATACCGAGATTCTCAGAAGACTGAGAGAAGCCAGGGAGTAAGTCTCTGTGTTTTGATCCGTGGAAATCACCGGACTTTCATCCGGTTTCATGCGGAAATTCACTGCCCTTATTGATTCAGGAAAGCTCAGCCTGGAATGAACTGCCATTTCAGGTTTTTCTGACTTTCAGGCAGGACTTCACGCCATTTTCGCCTGTATATAAAAATCACCGCGTGAAGCGATGATTTCCAAGATGTCTGAGCAGTGGTTCTTCTGAATCAGAACGTATGTTCGATCAGCCACGCAGCCGCGGTCTCCACCTTCTCCGTGATATCCCTGCCGTCGGCAGTAATGACCGTCTGCTTTTCCAGACCTTTGGTAAAGTCTCTGTGCTCGGCTTCCGCGATGGCATTCTTCAGATAGTTGTTGTCATCGGAGAATCCCGGATCCGGCTGAATCTGGCAGATACTGTATGCCTGCAGGATTGCGGTTACCGGAACGCCATGATACATCAGTCCCTGATACTGATCGATTTCACTCTGCGGAATCGGCGCACTTTCGCGGTAGATCTTCATTGCTTTTTCAAGCGCTTCCCTCTCTTCTTGAGTAAGCGGCTGCGCCTCATCACTGGTCTTTACGTTATCCAGCACCTGTTCCAGTGTGCTCATGCCGGAGAGAACCGCGATCACATCTTCTTTCTCCAGGCAGAAACGAATCGACCAGGACGCTATGCTCCAGTCCGGATGCACGGCTTTCAGCACTGCCTCGGCCTCTTCCGGCAGACTGGCAAGTCCGCCGCCTTTTACCGCTTCCATGATGACAGCCTTGCGGCCATGTCGGCGGATCACTTCATAACACGGTCCGGCCTGCACCAGTTCACTGTCCCAGTCGATCGGATTCAGCGCGATCTGCACAAACTCAATTTCCGGATGTTCGCTTAATACCCGATCGAGGAGCTTTGCGGAAGAATGGAATGAAATACCGAGATGACGGATCTTCCCTTCTTCCTTCCACTTCTTCGCATGCTCAAACAGATGCGTTGTCTTTACAATTCCGCCCTTTCCGTCATAACCGTCGTAATACACGTTCTGGATGTTGTGAAGCAGATAATAATCGACATAATCCGTCCCAAGATGTTCGAGCTGGCTGCGGAAGATGTCTTCAATCTGTTCTTCCGGTACCATCATGAACGTCGGGAACTTTGTCGCAACCGTATACGTGTTTCTCGGATGCCGTTCAATCAGGGCTTTGCGGACAGCTTCTTCGCTTTTTCCATCATGATACACATAACTGGTGTCAAAGTAGGTATATCCTGCCTTCAGAAACGCATCCACCATCCGATTCAGCTCTTCATAGTCAAAATCGGCCGGTCCGGAAAATACCGGAAGCCGCATCATGCCAAAGCCAAGGTTCTTCATTCCCATAGTCTCCCTTCTGAATTCCTGTGATTCCCATGTATTTTACAGCAGACGACCGTACCCTGTCCGTTCAAAGTGGGTTTCTGAGCCAGCGGATGATTTCGCTTTCTGCCTGCCTGAAGTATTCCAGGTTTTCCTCTCGGTATTTCCCGAATGTCCGATACATCAGTCCCACCAGCGGAATCATCCGGTACAGCTGTTTCTCTCTGTCCCGGTCTGGCATCATGCCGGTCAGATGGCTTCCATGGGGAAAGCGGACAGTTCTGACTTCCTTTCTGTAATTCTTCTGCCTCAGTCTTCTGAGCATCTCATTCACTGAGTGTTCCGAAGGCCACGCCTCATCTTTCTGTCCGCAGATCATCAGAATCCGACAATCCGTCTCTTCTGCTTTCAGAACTGCTTTCTTAACCGCTGCTTCATCCCGATACGCGTCATAATAGGCCTTCCACATTCCCATGACCGGATAGGTAACAGCAGGATGAGAATCATACTTCATGGCCTTCACTCTGCTGAAATCCGCTCTTACAAACGGCAGTTCCTTTCCC
>CAMNFS010000017.1 GCA_946537255.1 uncultured Erysipelotrichaceae bacterium | reverse complement strand
AACTGGCTCTTAAGAAATACCGAGCGCCCCGCTGTCATCATCTTAAAGCGCTGTTATCTGCCAGTCAGGATAAGCTGTGTCTTGGCTGAGCCAAAGCCAGGATAATGATTTCTGCGCAATCCTGCAGTGCGTATTCGGTATAACCGATACTTTGAAACAGCTGCTTGTATCGGAAATGTAATTCCTTCCTGTTTTCCGACGCATTCCTGCAGGCTTCCTGAAGTTCCTGGTATCTCTTATCACGGATGAGCCTGCGACAGCGCTTCAGACACTCGCCAAGTGCCGCATTGCAGATTGATGCGGCACTATGAGAAGCGTGCACAGGAACAGAGGATGGATTGTCTGAAAAAAAAAGCGGCAGCCCGCTTCTTCATTCAGATGTATGACGGCAGGCAATCGATGCCATTTCCAGGGCATCCGCTTCCGTCTCCGCACAGGCGAGAAAGCCTGACACATGACAGAACACCGCCGTTTTCACGCCGCTTGCCTTCTGAAGATCATCGCCTCTTTGCCCATACCACTCTTTGGGAAACGGATGACGATAGACATTGCGGTCTTCTCCCTCCGCTCTTGCGCACTGGATGTTCCATCCCCCGCGCAGAGCCGGATATACCGCATACCAGATATCCTGCGCCTTCGGATTGGAACGCTGGCTGTAGAGCACACCCTCCCATGGCGCAAACTGATCCATGATCAGGATATGATTTGCACTGTAGTCAATGGCGCGCAGCACAAAATCTCTTGCGTCAAGGCTCGAAATGGCGCTGTAGATCCGGTTCAGAAGAATGTCTTTTGCGAAGCTGACCGCGTCCATGAAGCATTCGTACGGATCCAGATCGGAATTCCAGGTCGGATTGAAATCCTTGATGATCTGCGTAATCGTCAGAGAGGTCCGTGAGCTGCGCAGAATCTCCTGTTTCTGATCGCCGCTGACTGACGGCATGCGCTCAAGAACTGTCCGGACCGGACTTACTTCATTATCCTCGGCGTCAATGCCCAGAATCAGAGAATTCTCTACCCGGGAAAACACCCGGTCCACATACCGTTCCGGGCAGTCAAGCTCCGCAAGAATCTCACCCGCATACGCTTTCCATACGAGTCCGCATGCCGCGTAGGGTATTTCCGTTCCGGGATGAAACCCGTTATTTTCTTTATTCTCCGGGGTGTGATGATCCAATGGCCCGCCGCCGATATCGTATACAATCCAGTCCGATCCCTCCGGCACTTCCGTATCCGGCCCGCGCTCCACGTGAATATCCTTTGCGATCAGAGAAAACATCGCGGTCGCGAAGACCTCATCCGCGTGGAACTGACCATCATGTGTATAAAGATTCAGTCTGTCTCTCATACTTCCTCCTGTCGAGTGATTCTGATGCATATCAGAAAGAACTGCCGCCCAACCCATAGAACGGATTCAGCGGCAGAAAACGAGCTTCCATCATTCATGGCACGGCCATTTGACCATGCGTCGATATGGAAATCAGGCAGTGGGCAGCGGTTCATTGCCCAGATAGAAACTGTAGATGGATTCCCCGATCTTCATCCAGTTTTCAAAATCCATCATCCAGATATAGTCATTCTCCGTAAGGATTCCGTTTTTCAGAAGACGGATCAGTTCATCCTCCGTATACGGCCCGTATTTGGAGCCGTCCGGTTTCGCGTAATACCAGACTTTTTCTTCTGTACTGTTTTCCGACATGGCTCCTCCTGTTACTCCGTCTTCTCATCTTCCGAAGGTTCCGGCTCGGGAGAAGGCTCTTCCGTGGGCTCCGGGGTCTCCGGCTCGGGGGTCTCTTCATGCATGGCCTTATAGGTCCATTTGTCATTGGAAACCGAAGGAGTATATTTCGAAAGATCATCCGGATTGGCGGTGATCTGAATCGCGTATTCCCCATCCGCAAGTCCGGACAGCGTCACCGAGGTTTCCGACACCGTCTGAGAGGTTCCGTTTACCGAAACCGTATAATTCGCCGCGTGGTCCACCTTGTTCCAGGTGAGGGTCCATGTGTTTTCCTCTCCCGGAACCGCACTCACGATTCTTGCCAGACTGAGCTCCTTCTTGTCAACCTTGAAGCTGCCGGTTCCGACGGCCGTATCACTGAAGGTATAGCGGGTATCCGTCGGGGAAGGATAGGCAGTGATATTGACCTGGAATTCTCCGTCTGCCCAGCCGGTCATATCTACGGTAATCGAGGTTTCCCTGACATTTGTTGACATTTCCTGAATGGTCACTTCATAGTGATCCGCGCCGGCAACCGGATTCCAGGAAATCCTGACGTTGTTTCCATCCTGTGAGCAGGTTATGCCGGAAGGTTTGGCAAGCTTGGTCAGGTTGGCCTCATACTGATACTGCTGAACCAGAGGCTCGGAGTTCTTCATCCGGGTATTGTCCTTGGCGCAGGCGGTAATGGCAATCACATAACCGGTTCCGCTTCTGAGCTTGTCCGTGGAAATCGACGCGCTGGTCTTCTCTGTCTTCAGAGAGGTTTCCGGCGAAGTGTTGACGGTGACCGTATAATAATCCGCGCCGCTTACCGCGTCCCAGCTGAGCTGAAGATTCGCGGAGGTCACATTGAATCTGAGGTTGCCGGGCTGTTTGAGCTTTTCTTCCGCCTCCGTCGTTTCCTCTGGAGCGGTGTCATCATTTTCTCCGTATACCTTCATGGTATTGTCACCGGCCCCGATGACCTTCCCCTTGGCATTGACCGCGATCAGGGTATTGTTTCTCGCGGCGATATACTGAATCCCCTGCCATTCACTGACAGTCTTCACCATTTCATCATCGGTAGTGGCTGCCGTGACCTTTCCATTGGAAAGCCCTGCCGCAAAACTTCCTCCGACTGCGGCGGTACTCATTCCGGACCAGGACGCGGTGTTGATCGGAGCGCTATTTCCGATCGCATAGCAGGTCACACTGCCGTCAGAGTTTGTTACGGCAATCTGACTGGAGCCGATATCGATCGTTCTCACATTCTTCAGGGATTTGATCTGACTGGCGGAACTGAAGTTTCCGGAAACAAGGACCTCTCCCTTATCGGTAATACCGATGGTGATTTCATTGCCTGCGTAGACGGCCGCGACATCCGTCCAGTCGGAAACAGAGCACGCGCCGGAACTTCCGTTGCATTCCAGGGTGCCGTCCTTTTTCAGACCGACCGAATGATTCTCACCGGCCGCAATCATGACGATATCCTTCCAGTCATCCACCTTGCAGGCATTGCCGGCTCCGCTGCATACCACCGTTCCGTCTTTCTTCAGACCCATCGCATAGGATGTGCCGGCGGAAATCTGAACCAGATCCTTTGACTCAATCTCCGGAATATTCTGACCGGCGGTAATCAGTTTTCCCTCGGAAGGCAGATACATGGAAAAAGTACCGCCAAGGGCAAGCCGGTTGGCATTGGAAATATCCACCTTCGTGGTGCTTTTCTTTCCGCCCAGAAGGAACACAATGGCAAGCACCAGGGCAACCGCCGCGGCCGCAAATCCGCCATAGAGATACATGCGGCTGCGGTCCGGACGCGCTTTCTCTTCTTCCTCCTCCGGTTCTTCATATCTTGGCGAAGCAGGCTTTCGGCGGGGTGCGTAAGGCCTTTCCTGCGGTTCGTCTCTGATTTCATTGACGACCGTGTCCTCAAATTCCAGCGTATCCTGCGTTGTTGAGGCAGGAGCAGATGGCTGATAGGGTTTTGGCTGGGGAGCGCCCGGAGAAATCAGGTTATCCGCCAGGTCAATTTCAGAAGACAGCGGCATGGTATCCTTCATGGAAGGAATCGAATCTTTGGATCCGAAGGCAATCTCAATACTGTCATCATCCTCATCAAGACGCGGCAGAGTCACCGTACGCACGTTGCTGGCGAGATCCTCAATCGGAACCCGGTACAGAGAGGAAAGATAACGGAGCTGTTCAATCCGGCAGATCGCGCTTCCGTTTTCCCAGTTCATATATTCCGCCACAGGAATCTGCAGTTTTCCGGCAATATCCCCCTGAGAATACCCGAAGTGTTTTCTCAATGCGGTCAGTTTTTCAGGAAGTCGGTTAGTCATACATAAAACCTCTGTTACATTCATATTTTACCCCGCCGGAGCCGAGAATCAACGACCGCCGGTGATAAAAAGGCAGGTTTTGACAGCCTGCCTCCTCATTTGCTTCACGCGCCGCGGATATTATCCCGCATGTATTTTGTAATGCCGATCCGGATCATGGTGGATCTTGCGCCGTATCCGATCGCATATCCCGCTTTGGTTTCGGTCACCCGGATCGCCCCATACTCCTTCAGCTTGTCGACGTTGAGACTCTGACTGTCATAGAGGCTGATCACCAGCCGCTCGGTACCGGAATGAATCAGCTTGATGTTTTCCACCCCGCCGACCGCATCGATCGTTCCCCTGATCACTTCATCCTTGACACCGGTATGGAAAAGATCCAGGGCCAGATACCGGAAATAGAACCGGGTCATCAGGAAATAGATGAAGAAGCTGATGACGCCTGTCACGGCAATCCGGATCAGAGCGTTCTGAAGGCCGGTATTCTGAATGTAGCTCAGAAACTCCAGCAGGGTTCCGGGCATTGCGGTCATGGTTGAAGTTCCGTGGTAGAAGAAGCCGAGATAGATATGCATGGACTGAAAGACACCATAGAGAATGCCCATGAATCCAACATGGAAGAAAAACAGAAGCGGACACAGCAGAAAGAGCGACAGCTCCAGCGGCAGAAGACTGCCGGAGAAAATGGACATCAGCGAAACGATCACATAGAACATGCGCCGCCTTCTGCGCTCCAGGACATCCGTCTGCAGGCTGTACATCGCCCAGAGAAGCCCCGGCACCGCAAACAGGTTGATCACGTAATACGGTGTGATGAAGCGTCCGCTCATGCCGGCAAGCGAGGAAGCCTCATACTGGGAAGTCCAGATATTCACGTCGCCGGCGATATTCGTACCGGCCATGGAAATCCAGGAACCGCCGCTGGCACTGTACCAGAAGGGCGAACGGATCAAAGTGCCAAGATTCAGTATGCCAAGAATCCGTTCCATGATTCCATACAGCATGAGATTCACCGGGTTGGTGGTATCTCTTGCGATATAGTCAATCGCGGCGGTAATCATACGCAGCACATAGGGCCAGGCATAGGTAACCGCAAAGGCCGCAAGAGCGCAAAGCAGAACCGTGCGGATGACGCACCAGGTATCTCTTGAAATAAACCCGAAGAACCGGTACTCACTGAGCGAACGGGAGCTGTTATGACTGCCGAGGGTAATCAGAGCGACAATCGCAGTCGCGATGATTCCGGTCTGAAGCGGATAGTGCACACCGCCCCGCATCACAGCCGAAGAGGCAGTCGTCATGGACAGGCCCAGAATCGAGGAGTACGCCGTGGAAGGAAGATCCTGGCGGCAGAAATACATCGTGACGACAAGATAGGTAATATAGCCGCATACCGCCGACAGCATCGTGGTCGCGCTGCCGGATTTTCTCGCCACAAGACGGATCAGAAACAGAAACGGAAACTGCGCGATCAGAAACGTGCCGGTGCGCAGAAGGCAGTCGGCAAGCAGGATCACAAAGTCACTGTCAATGGATATGAACGCCGAAAAGGCTTCATTTGTAATGAGATTTCCCAGCCCCAGCATGAATGTCGCAAAGTACAGCACGTTGATGGGAAATACCAGTATTTCATACAGGGAATGCCAGTTTCTCATGATCTCCTCTTTCCTTAAAACAGACTCTTCAGACGCTCAAAATAACTGAGCGTTCTTCCTTTCAGCATCCGCACCTTTTTTTCCTCAGAGATGCCGATTTCAAGACGGTGCACCGACTCCATCGGATAGACATCGCTGTCCGCTCCAAGCAATGCCCCCGCAAAGCTCTCCGATTCAAATACAATCCGGTTGCGGTCATTCATGACAAACGGCGCCTTCAGGGACCGGTAACGGTTGTGATGGATGCCGGCCATCTCACACATTTCAATCAGCGGCAGCCCCTCTTCAATCACCGCCCCGCCCAGCGAACGGTTATAGGCGGTCGAGCCAAGCTGGGTGCTGACGCACATGCCGGTGCCGCGGTAGGTTTCAAACAGCCTGCCGTTGATATATACATTCATGTTCTGCGTCCTCGCGGCATTCTCCACCCGGATTTCATTGATGCCGTAATAGACGCTGTCTTCGGTGATTCCTTCCAGAATCGGATAGGAAAACTCCGTGCACTCTCCGCTCAGAAAGGTCCTCAGAAATTCATCGTAGTCCACATCCCGGTAATCGGTATAGAACCCCAGTGTCCCGGTATGAATACCGAAAAAGCGGGCAGTGCTGAGCTGATCAATATACTTATGAACGGCATAGATAAAAGTGCCGTCTCCGCCGATGACCAGGACATAGTCCGGCTTTGTTTCATTCACAGTAAAACCGTTCCGTTTCAGAATCAGTTCCGTCTGCTGTTTTAGGGAACGCGATGTATCGTCCGGTCTCGCCACGATTGCAATCTCTGACATATGGATTAGTATACCACTTCCATCCCTTATCTCTTCCAGCTCACGCGGCATGTTCCTTGAGAAATTCCACATAGGAAGCCGCGGGCATCGGCCGGGCATAATAGAACCCCTGTATGTATTCAATCCGGTTGGCCTTTACAAACTCCGCCTGTTCTGCGGTTTCCACGCCCTCACACACTATTCTTCTGCCCACGGCGTGAACCATCCCGGCGAGCCGCTCGAACATGATGCGGCCCTTTTCTGTCTCAAACGCCTTGAGAAGCAGGGAACGGTCAAACTTGATGATACTGACGGGCATGGAAAGCATCCGGGACAGATTCGAATAGCCGGTACCGAAATCATCCAGAGAAAGCTCCAGACCCAGATCATTGTGAATCATTTCAATATTCCGGAACATCAGCTCACTCGCTGTTTCATTGGCGGTTTCCGTCACCTCGATATTCAGGGCGGACGGATCGGTATGATGCGTTTCCATGATCCGGCGCATCACATCCGTGATGTTTTCCTGAATGGATTCCTCCACGGACAGATTGACTTCAACATAATGAACACCCAGATCTCTGAGATGTTCTTCCTCCATCAGCCGGCATACCTCATCGAGAACAAACCTGCCGATCCGGACAATAATGCCGCTGCGCTCGGCTGCCGGTATGAAGCTGCCAGGGCTGACATAGCTGCCCTTTTCATCCTTCATCCGGATCAGAGCCTCCGCGGACTCAAATCTGCCGTTGTTCAGATTGATGATCGGCTGATAGAACACCTCAAGCCGCCCGCTGAGAAGCGCGGAGCTGACCGCGTGAACCGCTGAGCGCATCTCTTTTTCCTTTTCAAGATCCAGATGGATCATCACTTCTTCACTCTCGCGGACCTTACTCGCATGGTCATCGAGCATCTCGGTCAGGATATCCAGATCCTCCATATTCCTGACATCGTCCGGATAGCTGATCGTACTGGCGAGAACATGAATCCGCTTCTGTTCTCCGCCTGCGTAAAGCGGCGAGCGGAAGCGCGAGGCAAGATCAATCTCCATCTCATTGGCTGCCCGCTCATCGACTTCATTTTCCAGAATCGCGAAGCAGTCATCCCCGATCCGGAACACCGGACAGTTTTTGGCAATGCCGGTCAGGATTTCCGCCACCCGTCCCATCAGGGATCTGGCATTGGTCTCATCAAGCGAGGCGGCAATCGCGGAAAGATCCGGTATATGAATCAGAATGACCCGGAAAGCCTTCTTTCCCTGCATGCGGGTTGTCATACTGATATGCCACGCGTTGCGGGAGCGCAGACCGGTTACCGGATCAATGAGCGTGCCCTTTCCCTGCATCGTATACTGGGCAAGGATCGGAACCAGCGTGAGCAGAAATCCATAGACGGAAACCTTCCGCAGTATTTTGAATACCACAACCGAAACCACGCACAGAAACAGCATGATCCGCAAAGCCCGGATGTGACTTCGGTTCAGAGAACTTTCATGGCGGATTCCCTCCGCGACGCTGATCGAAAGAAAATACAGCGCCGGAATGATCAGAAGCAGGGTTCCCTTCATTCCATTCAGCACCAGGGACCGATGTTCCAGAACGATTTCCGGCCCGAACAGAATAACCGCGGCCAGTGAAACAGCAAGGCCGACAACCGCCTTTATGGAATAGGTATGGCCGCTGTCATCATAGTAGAAAAGACTGTAGATATAGGCATAGACAAAATACGGAACCGCCGTGACCGCAAGGGAAGAGGCGGTAGAAACAAGCAGCGCAGCCCAGGCATTTTGTTCCGTGATCGGAATGATCCGGGAATAGATCACAGCGATCAGATTGATCAGCAGCACCGAAGCGTTCAGACTCAGAAACCGCCGGACCTGACGGAAGTTCGCGGTGCCCTGATACAGAAAAATCCAGAACGGCAGAAGATTGAAAACCATACCGGTAATGGAGAGCCAGAGATCACTGTACTGCATACTCATCCCTCTCTTTCACCCATTCCGCAAACCTCTCCGCTTTCATCGGTTCCCCCACAAACGGACCCAGGATAAAGTCCGCTCCGAGCTCTTCGGCCGCGTTGGCGTCCTCCTGGGTGATGATACCGGTCAGGGAAACGGTCTTTCCGACGGCATGCATCGCATCAATCAGTCCCTTGCCGAGCTTCTGGCCGGATGTCTCCCGCAGAATCGAGCGGCATACATCCTGGTGTACGATCACCCGGGAAATATCCGAGTCGGCAATCCGGCTCAGAAATGCCTGCCCATAGCCGAAATCATCGACCGCAATCTGCCATCCATCATCCCTGAGACGGCTGATTGCCTTCATGCGGTCTTCGGAAACCCGGGCGTAGGTGCCGCCGGACACTCTCAGCATGATCTTATGGAAATCGGCGTTGTACCGGTCACAGCGCCGCATCAGTCCTGACTCAAAGCGAAGCTTGGTGATCTCACTGAAGGAAAGCCGCACCGAGACGCTGTTGAGGCCGGTATCCTTTGTCAGAAGCCTGAGATTCCTTGCGGCATCATCCAGAACATAGCCATCCAGTTTGGAGTACAGCGGCCTTGTATCAGACGGATTCAGAAAGGACGTGACACTGATCATGCGGCCGTTTCCATCCGGGGTGAAAATCCCGGCGCGGGCGGATATGATCCTGCCGGTACGGATTTCCTTCACCGGCTCATACCGCACTTCCGCGGTCTGCTTCTCAAGAGCGGTATGCAGTTCCCTCAGCATCCGGTTCTCATAGCCGAGTTCTTCAAAATCCACATCCTCGAGTTTCAGAATCCCGCGGTATCTGGAAATGCCGATGGTTTTGAGCAGAGCGATCTTCATCGCCAGTTCACCGGTCGTTTTCACATCCTCCGGGCATCGTACCAGCCAGGTACATACCCCGATGGTCTGAATGAAATCACGGCTCGTCCAGGGATCACGGAAGCGTTCCACAATCGTATTCATGATTTCCTCGGTACGGGCTTCGCTTACCCCGCGCAGATCCAGAACCAGACAGTCATTGGACCAGAGGCAGATCCATGCCTCGTTTTTAAAGCGCATCAGATATTCAATGATCTTCTCCATGAGTTCTGCCTGGATCTGATCCCCGTCGCCGTTCATCACTTCATGCATGTCTGACACATGCACGAAGATCGAGCGGAAGCCGACTTCGCTGGAAATATTGAGATCCGCCTGGCGCAGATAGGCCTGTCGGGTGAGAATGCCGAACCGCTGATCCTTGATTTCATCCGCTGTCTCTATCAGAACATAGATCAGAATCAGAGCCACCGAATTCAGAAACTCACCGACCAGAAACGCCGGCAGAAAGGTCGGAATCAGAATGCCGACAAGGACCAGCACAAGAAACCCGTAGATGATTCTGCGATGATGAGATGGAATGGAGCGGCGGTAGCGGTACAGACTGTAGAAAACCATCAGAGCATAGTAGAAACCGATGGCATACTGCAGGGGCATCAGAGGACCGCGATGATAGACGCCCGCATTGTCATAGTAGAAATAAAGCGGGAAGAACAGATTCAGAACGGTCATGATAAAACACAGGTTCAGCGGCAGGGTCACAACCATCCGGCTGCGCAGATTGTATGGAGAAACATTGGCCAGCGCCAGGGTAAAGAGGAAATAACACATCCCGGTGGCAGTATGAAAACAGAAATACATGGAGGTAATCACCTTCCGCAGCGGGACCCACCAGCCAAACGGCTGCGGATACATTTCCATCAGGCAGGAAATGATATCCATGCCGGCAGTAAGAAAAACACATCCGACCAGATATTTGTAGAACCGGTTCTTATTGGTCGGAATCCATTCGGACACCCATGAGGAAATCAGTATCACCGCTGTCACAAGCAGTGCCGAAAGATCGAAGTAAACGTTGTACTTCATACATGGACTATTATAATTTGAAAACGCTTGCACGCCCTCAAAAAATTGGAGGTGTTCCGCAAAAGAATGACTTCAGACAGGCCGTTTCCCACTCCAGGTGCGGTACAATCTCTGTATGAGACTGAAATATCCATACCGAAAGGAAGTCACCATCAGTAAATCCCGCTTTATCGCGTGTCTTTCTCCGGCCGAGAATGAGGAAGAAGCACGGGCGTTCTTTGCCGGAATCCGAAAGGAATTTCCCGACAGCACCCACGTCTGTACGGCCTTTGTGACCGGAGACAACAGCGAACTGCAGAGATCCAGTGACAATGGCGAGCCATCCGGCACCGCCGGAATGCCGATGCTGGAGGCGATCCGCCATTCCGGCTGTGAAAAAACCGCCGCCGCGGTCGTCCGCTATTTCGGCGGTGTCAAGCTCGGTACCGGAGGTCTGGTACGGGCCTATGGCGGGATTGTCAGTGAGGCCCTGAAG
The DNA here is from genome assembly GCA_946537255.1 of uncultured Erysipelotrichaceae bacterium. Classification (GTDB taxonomy): domain Bacteria; phylum Bacillota_I; class Bacilli_A; order Erysipelotrichales; family Erysipelotrichaceae; genus Bulleidia. The sequence goes on along the minus strand of CAMNFS010000017.1, from coordinate 22,465 downwards.
GAAGCCCCCAAGGTGGAGGAAATCCCCTGCTCGGTGTATGCCGTCAGCTATCCGTATGAGCTTTCCGGAACGATCGAAGGCTATCTGCGCAAAAGCGCGGAAATCATCGACATCCAGTACGATGAAAAGGTCACCTGTTTTTTCCGCACCCGGGAAGAAAACGCTCCGGACCGGATCCGGGATCTTTCGCGGGGCGCGTGTGAAGCGGAATTTCTCCGCCGGGAATACATGCAGGTAACCGTCTGATCCTATTTCTCCATGATCTGAAGATTCATGTCGACAATCGTACTGATTCCATCCACATGGCCGGTGCTGGAATACTGCCAGATGGAGAAGACATACGGAAACTTCGGGTACTCCCAGCCATAGGCGGCCATCCAGAACTCCACCATGTCCTGCAGCTCCCACATTCTGATATCGTAGGTCATCCAGCTCGCGCTTCCATAGACAAGCGGCGTATAGCCGGCGGCCTTTATGGTTTTGGAAAAGGATATGGCGCCGGCGGTATTGAGCTCCCGGCTGTTGTCCGCAATCCGGCCTTCCTTGTCTGCCTCCTCAAGATCAAAGGCAACGGAAAGCACCGGATAGCCCTTGATGAGATCGAGCACAAACTCCGCTTCTTCCTTCGCTTCCTCAGCGGAAATCGCCTGGGAAAAGAAATAGACACCGACATCCATCCCGACCCGGACGGCGTTTTCAATATTGTATCTGAAATAGGCGTCCTCATGGAGCTCGCCGGTTTCATAGCCCCGGTAGCCGGCCCGTATGATCGCGAAGTCAATGCCGTCGGCTCTGACTCTGTCCCAGTCAATATCCCCCTGGCTGTAGGAGACATCAATCCCGGTACGTGAGGTATATTTGCTGTCCTCATAGACAAAGCGGTCGTTTTCCTTCTTCAGATACTGCCAGTCATAGTCATTTGGATAGACCGGATCCGGCGTCGGGGTTTCCGCGATCGGCGTTTCCTGCGGGGCGGACGGAGAAACAATGGACTGTACAATAAAAAGGAACCCCAGAATCACTATCATCATCGCGACCAGGCCAAGACTCATCAGAACAATCATCCGGCCGGTATTCATCTTTCGTTTCGGGTTCCCTTTTCGTTTTGCCATGGAAAGATTATAGCAGACGATGATACACTGAACTCACTATGGAAAAGAAGATAAAAGGAATCCTGTTTGATCTTGGATGGACGCTGGAATACCCTGCCAGCGGAGACTGGACCATCACCAACCGTTTTTATGACTTTGTCGGAAAAGAAGCGTTTCTTTCCATTGAAAAGGAAAAACGCCAGGCCGCCATGGCACACGCCCACGCTCCCCTTTCCGCGCACCATTACACGCGTACGCTGGAAGAAGAAAATGAAAAGTTCATCGGGTACTACACAACCCTGAACAGCGATCTGAACCTTGGACTGTCCGGGGAAGCCATTGCGGAAATCGCGCGGGACCATACCTGGAACTTTGACAACTACATTCAGTTTCCCGACACCCTTTCCACTCTGAAAACACTGAAGGAACAGGGATATCGGATCGGGGTGCTGTCCGACACCTGGCCAAGCACGGTTCCCCAGCAGAAGCTGGTTGGAAACACCCCCTTCTATGACTGCATGACCCTGAGCTTTGAACTTGGCGTCATGAAGCCGGATCCGAAGATGTATGAAGACGCGATCGCAAAGATGGCCCTTTCTCCTCAGGAAATTGTCTATGTGGATGATCTCACCATGAGTCTTGACGCCGCGGGTGCCTATGGTATTCATGGCGTGCGCTCCATCGCGGAACATCCGGATGTCAGGGATGACCGCTACCCCTGCATCAAGAGCCCCGGAGGCATTCTGAATCTGCTTCCGGACGGGTTCCGATGATCTTTCTGTTTACCGCCCTGTATGCCGAGGCAAAGCCGCTGATTGAACACTGGCATCTGAAGAGGAAGGAGGGGCCGATCCAGCAGTTTGAAAACGGGGAAATCACGCTCACGGTCACCGGCACCGGACCGATCGCGGCCGCATCGGTGGGCGGAGCGGTGCTTGGAAAAAACCCGCGGCATGCGGATGACTTTCTGATTTCGGCCGGGATCTGTGCGGGCCTTTCGCATCAGAAGAAGGGATCGATCGTTCTGATTCATCAGCTCATTGATCAAAACAGCGGCAGAGCCTTCTATCCGGATATCATTTTTACATCTCTGAAAAGGGAGGAAACGCTTTTTACCGGCAGCCGGGTATGGAACAGGGAAAGCTCTGTGGCTGACCATGGACTTTATGACATGGAAGGCGCCGCTCTTTTTGAGGCCGGCTCACTCTTTCTTTCTCCCCATCAGATGCGCTTTCTGAAAACGGTCAGTGACACGGGCGATACACTCGTTACACCCCAGGAGGTATCCGGCCTTATGAAAGAACTGATTCCCAGTCTTGAAGCGGAAATCGAAGCGATGCGCCGTCAGTGTGCAAAGGAAGAAGAAGTGCTCATCGAAAACGAAGAGGAAACCGCGGATCTGTTTCAGGCAAGTCTTACCATGCGCCGGCAGATTCATCAGCTTCTTCTGTACTGCACGCTTGCCGGAACTGACTGGAAGGCTGTGATTCAGCAGAAAATAAAGCAAGGGCTTCTGCCGGCAGAAAACCGCAGCGAAGGCAAAAAGCGACTGGAGGAAATCCGCCATGAACTCATCGGCTAATTTTTCTCATATCTATGTGGAATCCGAAATCCGGTCTGACCCGCGGACTGAAGGAATACTGGCCCGGTTTCCGGACTCCCATGTCATCCTGGTACAGCGGGGATCGGATGTGTTCAACCGGCCCCGTCAGAGCTTTTCGGCGCAGAAGAAATCCCGCAGTCTGATTCTTGCCCGCAAGCACGGAACCCTGTTTTATCACGGTGCCCCGGTCTGTCACAGTTTCCATGCGAGCAGGTTTTTCTACACCACCACTGCCGTCGGCTGTCTTTTTGACTGTGAATACTGCTGGCTCAAGGGGATCTATGCCTCGGCCAGTCTCATGATTTTCATCAATCAGGAAGATTATTTCAGGGAGCTGGAAGAGCTTCTGAAAGATGGAAGCCTGTTTCTCTCTCTGTCCTATGAAACGGATCTGTTTGCGGTCGAGGAACTGACCGGACACATTCACGCATGGGCTTCTTTTGCCAGGGAACACCCGGATCTTGTTCTGGAGATCCGTACCAAAAGCAGCCGCACGGATCTTTTCCGCTGTTTTGAGAACTGTCCCAACGTCATAGTCGCCTATACCCTTTCGCCTCAGTCGGTGATTACCGCCTTTGAGCACCATACCCCATCCCTTTCCAAACGCATTCAGGCAGTAAGAAAAGCCCTTGCGGAGGGCTGTACGGTGCGGTTATGCCTGGATCCTTTGATCAAGGTGAACGGATGGCGGAAGGAGTATGAAGCGCTGACTGACACCCTTGATCAGGAGATCGATCTTTCCCGGATCAAAGATGTATCCATCGGTTCCTACCGGCAGAGTGAACCGTATCAGCGGCGGATGCGGAAACGCTTCCCATATTCCGCTGTCATACAGTATCCATATGAAACGGAAGACGGGTACTGCGTCTATTCAGATCACAGGGAAATCGACCAGTGGATGAGAGGGCTGCTGGAGCGGTATATGGAAAAAGAGAAGATATTCTCTCTGGAGGATTGTGAATGAAACGGAAGGCACTTGTGACCGGAGCTTCCTCCGGTATCGGAAAAAGCATCACGGACGTCCTTCTTGAAGAAGGATGGGAAGTCCATGGCATCGGCCGCAGCTTTTACGGGGAATCCCACAGCCCGGATTTTCATCCGATCGTTCTTGATCTGCTCGATGATCGCAGTCTTCAGAACTTTCTGAAAACCTTTGACGCCTCGCGTCTTTCTCTTCTCATCAACAATGCCGGGGTTGCCTGGTATGGCCCTCATGAAACCATCCGTGCAAACGAGATTCAGGCAATGTGCCGGACGGATCTCGAGGTGCCGATGGTCATAACCGCTTCCTTTCTGCGCAGACTGAGAGAAACCCATGGCACGATCATCAACATTTCCAGCATCACCGCCCTTTCGCCCAGTCCGCACGGGGCTGCCTATGGAGCCGCCAAGGCAGGTCTTCTGCACTTTACCCGTACGCTCTTTGAGGAGAACCGGAAATTCGGCATGAAGATCACCGCTCTGCTTCCGGACATGACGGATACCGGCCTGTACCGCCACGCGGATTTCACTGTGTCTGATGAGGACGGAGCCGCCCTGCTCAGTGAAACGATCGCGGAAACGGTCCGCTTCATTCTCCATCAGCCGGAAGGTACGGTTGTGACGGAGATGGCCCTGCGCCCCCAGCTGCACCGGCTGAAAAGGAAATAATCCGTTTTCATTTCCCATACCGCGTACAGGTGTACCAAGCACGATTCTTCTCAGAATTCAAGAATTGTTTTGCTTTTCTTTCTGAACTAGGATGTTCCACGGAAGGCGGAAAGAAGGGGAAAAGATATGATCGAAGAAAGCAAGAATACGCAGTCTGCAGAGAGCGAGGAATTCGAATGGACTTATTCCGGAACACCGCTCAGCAGCGAAGAAATTGCGGAGGTTACCGCTGAGATCCGCTTCTGATCATAGGAAATGGCCAGTCTTCTGGCTTTTTTTCTGCCCGCGCAGCGGGAAAAAAGGCCCCCGAAAAGAAAAAGAGCCGGATGATCTCTTAATCCAGCTCAGAGATTATTTCAAATACTATTCAAACAGCTCCGCTGCTTTTTTCAGATGATCCGTGATCAGAAGATGCTGGGGACAGGTGGTTTCACACTTCCGGCAGACAATACAGTCGGATGCCTTTCCCTTTCCTTCCACCGCGGCCGCATAGGCAAGCTCGGCTTCCTTTCTCTGCCCGTTGGCCAGCTGTTTGTTCATGGCCGCGAAGATATCGGGAATCGGAATCTGTTTCGGACATCCGGAAACACAGTACTGACAGGCGGTACAGGCAACCGCGCTGGACTTTCCAAGCAGTGCCTGTGCCTTCTGAATGATCTTCTGTTCCTCATCATTCAGCGGCGCGAAGTCCTTCATATAGGAGATGTTGTCCTTCATCTGTTCTATCGTGGACATGCCGGACAGCACTGCCAGAACCCCATCCAGCCCGGCCGCGAAGCGGATTGCCCAGGACGCGCACGAAAGATCCGGATGATACGCTTTGAACAGATCCTGCACTTCTTTCGGCGGGTTGGCAAGCACACCGCCCTTGACCGGTTCCATGATCACAATCTGTTTGCCGTGTTTTCTGGCCACTTCGTAATTGGCCCGCGACTGTACGGAAGGATTCTCCCAGTCGAGATAGTTGATCTGAAGCTGAACAAAATCCACATCCGGATGTTCCTGAAGCACCTGGTCGAGTACTTCCGGCGAATCATGAAAGGAAAACCCGTAATGGCGGATTCTGCCGCTGTTTTTCAGTTCCTTTACATAGTCCCAGATGCCGTAGCGGTCAAACTTTCTCAGATTGTTGGCATCGATCGCGTGCAGAAGATAATAGTCGAAATATCCCGCGCCGGTGCGTTCCAGACTTGTTTCAAACTGTTTTTTCGCCATTCCTTCACTGAGTGCCACGCCGACATTCAGCTTGGTAGCGAGCGTATAGGATTCTCTTGGATGCCGGGACGTCAGCGCCTTTTTCGCGGCCTCCTCTGAGCCAAGATAAATATACGCGGTATCAAAATAGGTGAATCCGTTCTCCAGAAACAGATCGACCATTTCCTTCGTCTGCGCGATGTCGATAAACAGCCCTTTTTTCGGCAGCCGCATCAGTCCGAAGCCAAGTTTCCTGTTCTCCATTGTTTTCTCCTTCTTTCAGCTGAGACTGCCGCTGATCGGTTTTTCCGCGATCTTTTCGGCGTTCTGTACCGCCTGATCGATGAGACTGCTGAGTTCTTCCCTCGATCCGGTCATTCTGGTCAGCGTTTCCTTCACTTCATCCGCTTCCATATTTCCCTCAGCCAGCATATGCAGGGCAAACTGTTCCATCATCTGTACGATATCCTGCGGCGTCAGGGTGATTTCAATCATCTGCCGGCCGTCGTCCGTCTGCATAACCCGGATGTTTCCAGGCTTCTTTTTCATGACAGTTCCTCCGTTTCAAATAATCAAAGATAAAAGACTCTGTCGGCATTCCGGGCAGAAGGCTCTCCGGGCTCCTGCGCCGCGTATCCAAGCGCAAGATGTCCGATTCCTTCCATCTCTTCCGAAATCCCGAGTGACTGCAGAAGCTGACGGAACTCTTCGGTTTCCGCCTCTTCCTTCGCCCGGTGAATCCAGATACTGGACAGACCCAGAGAATGCGCCGCCAGCATCATATTGCCAAGCACCAGGCTCCCATCATATATACGGGTCACACAGGACCGATGCCCCAGAACCATCAGAATGACGGGCGCGCCATAAAAGGGATCGAAGCCCTTCGGCCATCCGCCGATCGCGCAGTTCATCTCGCTGATCCGGTTCCGCAGCGGCTGTGAGGTGATGGCAAGAATGACAGGATCCTGACGGCCCATGCCGTTTGCCGCGTAAAGACCCGCTTCAATGACGGTTTCCAGGTCCTTTTGATCCGGCATCTGTGATGTAAATTTCCGGACACTGCGCCGGGTTCTGATGGCTTCAAGAACTTCCATTATGATCTCCTTCTTCCTTTGAATTCATTATAAGAAAATTGCGGACGGTTTTGCGGAAAATGACTGAAAAGCACCATTATACCGGGTCCGGTCCAGTCCCTGCGGGACATCTTTCCTGGATTATCGTCTCCCCCGGAAAGATCCCATCGGCTTTGAGGATCTTTATGCTTTGACAGATGGAAAGGCAGGCGCAGCTGTCAATCCGTTTACGGATCACTTCATCATCACACCGGAAAATCTTGCCGGAATGAAACAGCAGAAAGAGATCGCTGAAAACGGAGTTTACAGACACGTCATCAAGAAAGATACGGTCGTACAGATCGGCGAACCAAAGGTGTATCCCCATGAAATGGTGGATGCGGTAAAGACCTGTGCGCGGAATTCAAAAGCCACTAAAGCAATCTGGCTGAAGCTCATGATAAAGACAATGAGCAGAGTTATCTTCTGATTGTGGATCACGAAGGCAATCCGGACGGACTCCTGAAAGGCATCGCGGACGCGGCGGTACCTCATATCCATAACGGCATGTATCTGGACATGCTGGAATATGACAGCCCGACGGGAAGAAACTTCGCCTCAGGTGAACCATTCTACCGCAGGAAAAAACGATTTCTGTTCCTGTGAGAGAAAACGCGGAGAATGTTCCAGGTCATTGAAAACAGCTGTGTCATTTCACAGCTGTTTTCTGTCACGCACGATCAGGCAGATGTTCCTGCAATCCGGGTTGAGATCCAAAAACGTCCTGGACCCCACTCAGTGCGATGCGTCCGCTGCGGAAGGAGAAAATATCAAAGACGGAACGCGTTTTTCACACCCGTTGCATGCATGGCCTGTCCATCAGATTCTTTTTTCAAAGCGGTCCAGTACTTCCTTCATTTCTTCCGTAAGCCGCTTCAGGGCTTCGCTTCTGATTTCCCCCGGAATTCCGTAAAACGCCTCGGCAATCGCACTGGCAATACAGGTCAGAGTATCGCAATCCCCTCCAAGAGACACCGCCGTACGGATCACATCCTCAAAGCTGTCTCCTTCCAGAAAGGCTGTAATCGCCTCCGGAACCGTTTTCTGACAGGACTCCACATGACGGTACTCCGGCCGGATCTCATCACAGGTCCGGGAAAGATCATATCCGAACCGTTCGGTTACATAGTTCCGGATTTCCTGTTTTGTCGATCCGTTCCTTGCCAGATAGATACAGGCCGCGACTGCCTGTGCGCCCTTGATTCCCTCTGGATGATTATGGGTTACCTCCGCACTCAGGCCAGCCATTTTTTCTGTTTCACTCAGGGAATCATACAGCCATCCTGCCGAGGATACCCGCATGGCACTGCCGTTTCCATAGCTTCCATACGGATCCGTGCGGTCCGTAAAGAGCCAGGTGTAAAAGGAACTGCCATACCCCGCGTCCGGATAGGTCCTTCCCCATTTCTTCATCTTTCTGACCAGTTCTCTTCTTACCGTCTCATCATCCGCGTCTTTCGGCAAAGACAGAAGCGCATCCCCTACCGCGCAGGTCATGACGGAATCATCCGTAAACGCTGTTCCTCTTTGAAACAGCGGAAACTCCTTTACCTTCGGGCTTCTGTCAAATTCATACGGTGCCCCGATCATATCTCCAATCATCGCTCCCAGCATCTTCATCACCTCTTTCTTTCTGCCTTCATCATACGGAATCCGCTGTTCCTTCAGGTCGTCTTTCAGGCGACATTTCTGATTTCCCTGATTTTTGTGTATGATAGGAATCTGTGAAACCGTTATTTCGAAAACATTTCGTATCGGAGCTCTTTGTGCTTGTTTTTCCGATTGCCTTACAGAATCTGATTACCAGCTCCGTTCAGCTCGCGGATACCGTCATGCTGGGAAGGCTGTCACAGACTGCCCTTTCCGCAAGCTCCCTCGCCTCTCAGTCCGGTTTTATTCTGCACATGGTCTATTTCGGACTTGCGTCCGCGCTTACCATTCTGGCCAGCCAGTACTGGGGAAAACGGGATACGGAAACCATCGGGCGGATATTCGGAATCGGGCTGACCATTTCCGCGATGGCCGCCATTCCTCTTTCAGCCATTACCATTCTTTTTCCCAGGGCAGTCCTATGCATCTGGACCAATGTGCCGGAGCTGATTCAGGAGGGCAGCGTGTATCTGCGGATTGTCGGATTTTCCTACCTTCTGCTGGGGATCTCCCAGCCGTATCTTTCCATTATGAAAAGCTGCGAACGGGTCCGGCTTTCCACCTGCACCTCGCTGGCAGCTCTTTTCGTCAATGTCGTACTGAATTATTTTCTGATCTTCCGGATGCATCTTGGCATCCGGGGCGCTGCGTATGCGACTGTTTTTTCAAGACTTGCGGAGGTACTGATCATTCTGGCTGACTTCAGCACCCAGACCATCCTGAACAGAAATCCGCTCTCATGGTTCCGGATTCCTTCCGCGCTTGTTTCGGATTTCCGCAGATACTGTGCCCCCGCTTTATGGAATGATGTCCTGTGGGTGCTTGCCTACAACATGAACTCGGTAATCATGGGGCATCTCGGCTCGGATATGGTCGCCGCAAGCTCGGTAGTCGGTGTCGCAAGAGAACTCGTTGCCGTCACCGGATTCGGGATCTCCTCAGCCGCCGCGATTCTGCTTGGCAAGGAGATCGGAGAAGGAAACAGCCGGCTTGCGCAGCAGGACGCTGACGCCATTCTTCTGGTCACCTTCGCGGCAGGCATCCTGCAGGGAATCCTTCTGTGGCTTTCAAGACCCTTCATCCGGAACGCGGTCATTCTTTCCGATACCGCCGGGAATTATCTGATGTACATGCTTTCCATAAGCTGCTTCTATCAGATTCTGCAGGTTGTGAATACCCTTCTGATCGCATCGGTCTTCCGCTGCGGCGGCGATACCCGTTACGGTGTCATGCTGGATCTTGTGTCCATGTGGGCAGTAACCGTACCGCTCGGTCTTCTGGCCGCCTTTGTTTTGAAACTGCCGCCTCTTGCGGTATATACCATTCTCTGTATTGATGAAATCGTCAAATTTCCCTTCGCCATGCATCATTACAGAAGCGGTGTATGGAACCGCAATCTGACCCGGGAATCCTTCTGATTCCGCCGGCGTCACGCACGCATGCCGTTCCGGGAAATCGGTGTACGGCTGGAAGGATACGGTTTTCTCACCGCCTGAATCAGAAGACAGATTCCCTCTGTCAGTACTTTCGCGGCCAGCGGCTTCATGCCTGCCCCGATCAGAAAAAGAAGTACTGCCAGTGAAACTGACGGCTTCCAGCACACCCGCAGAAGACTGAGAAACAGGCCGTCTTCTTTTTTCGCGGAACCCTCAGCCTCATACTGCAGAGCGCCGGAAAAAACCCAGGCAAAAAGACTGGCAAGCACATACCGCAGCTTTCCTGAAAAGAAGCCGGAAAATATCATGAACAGCACTGTTTCCAGAATACTTCCCGCACACGCAGAAAGCAGAGACATGCCTGCCCACTCCAGAACCGGAAAAGATCTGTCTTCTCTTTCAGAACAGGTTTCTGACAGTTCTTCTGTAATAACCGGAACAGAGTGTTTCAGGGCTGTGACAAGGGCATTGACCTCATAGCTCTCCCGGCTTCCTTCCACGTTTAAAAGCATCGGGATCCGGTCCGTATGAAACGCTTTGACACACTGACATGGATTGGGCAGATCTTTTCCGGTAAATACCTTCAGCACCCCTTCCGCGATCTTTGAGGAAAGGGAGTTTATGCCCTTCTGCTTTGCGAGAATAATGGCATCCGGATGGTCTTCCGCCTGCTTCTGCAGATACAGCAGATCTTTTATCTGACAGGATTTCCTTTCATCAAGAATCAGCACAATTCCGTCAGGAATTCTTTCTTTGACATATAGCAGTCCGGTTTTGACTGCGGTTCCCATTCCCATCGGCTCATCATGGCTGATCATTACCGCCGAAGCAGCCGCAGCCGCGTACACCGAGGTATACGTGTCCGCTGAGCCATCGTTCACGATGACCGGTGTCATTCCTGCATCCTTCAGCTGATCCGCCAGAAGAAACAGGCTGGCTTCAGGGGAACGGGATGGAATCAGAGCGATTGTTTGTTTCATGCACGCACCTCCCGAACAAAGGGTATGCAGGACAGGAAAAATTATTCTGATCATTCTGTGAACTTTTCCTGAACTTTTTCATTCACTCAAAACAGAAATGAAGACTCAGCCAGAGTGTGCCTCCATGTTTCTTTGTCCCGCGATCTGGAATTCCACGAAAAAAAGGTTCCGCAGAAACTGCAGAACAAAAGAGAAAACATTCCGGAATACCGATGGTCTGTACCAAACCGGACGCATGCTTTCTCATGGTGGAAACCACTATCTTCTCAGCCCTTTTGAAAAGAACTCCGTGAAATCCGTTTTCGCGTTATGATCTGAGAGCTGTTTTATTTCCGGTTATTACCGGTTTCCTTTCCCATTTCGAATGTCATCGTCACATCTCCATTACCAAGCAGCTCCGTCAGTTCCTCTTCGGATTGATCAATGATATGTCCAAGCCTGGTATAGGACCAGGTATTTGAACCGTAGAAAACAACAATCTGATTGCCTGAATAGAGAACAATATCACCGGAACGCGTCGTTGTCCGGCTGTCATTCTGGGGAAGACTCTGTCCGATGGGACCGACCTGTTCAAAGCCGCCGTACATGGACATCTGTATCGTCAGCGGCGCATTCCGGCACTGTTCCTTCAGCGCTTCCACGGATTCATTCTCTTCCCAGTTCACGGCCACAGCCGTATCATTGATCTTCATCCTGAGCATCGTATCATTTTCCTCACTTTCCGCTTTTTGGTGATTCAGCTGCTGGTTCCCTTCCCCTTCCGGTATCATGGAAGGTTCTGAATGATTCTCTTCGAAAGCCGCCGGTTCTTTTTCACTCTGTGCGCCGGGATCTGCTGTACTGCATCCTGAAAACAGAATAGAAAGCGCAATGCCTGATGCGGCAAGGTGATTCAAAACCGTCTTTTTCATTTCATCGCTCCTTTCGCTTTTCTGTATTCAAAACTGCATTTAAACTGTCTTTTCTCTTTTCACTGTCCCGACCCAACGAACAGACTGAATGAGAAGAGGTAATCTCACACCGGGAAAGATCGGTTTTCACTCCGGGATGATAAGCGACAGTCCCGGAAAAAAAGCGCTCATTTATGCTTCAGCGCCCTTTGAATTTCTTTTCCAGCCGGACATTGTTTGTCTGATCCTTCCGCCAGTAGTCAAGCTCGTCCGCTTCCTTCTTCACCATGAAGATACCGAGCCCGCCGATTCTCCGTTTTTCAGCGGGAAGTGTAATATCCGGGTCTTCCCTGTCAAGCGGATTAAAGGGAACTCCCCAGTCTGTGAAGGTCAGTTCAATTTTATTGTCTTTCGGATCAACTTCGGCGAGTATCAGAATTTTTCCTTTGCCAGGCGCATAGGCATAACTCGCCACATTGACAAACAGCTCTTCCGCCGCAATCTGAAGCTTCATTTTTTCAGATTCCGTTACCATCAGCTGGGAAAGCTGTGAATCAATGAATTCCGCAAGCTCATCAATATTGGATACAACCGCGTCCAGGATCTTCTTTTTCATATCCTTCCTTCATTACAGTACAATTATAAAGCCAAACAAGGACCTGCTTTCATCAAAATAACGATATTTTATGACATGCCGTATTCCGCAGATCCATTCCATCAGCTATCACAATCCGTTCGTATCCCGGTCCGGACAGATCCTTCCGCGGCGCAGGGATTCATACATTCTGAAAAATACTTTTTCCTGTTATTTTAAGGGTACTGACAGAAAAAAATATGCGATAATGAAATTACCAATTACTACCACATGTTTTTATCATCTCTTTATTTGAATCCGAAAGGAGGGTTTCATGGATTATCAGGGTGCAAAGGTCACTCACGCAAAATACGGAGAGGGTACGATAACAGAAGTCAATGATACCCATGTATTTATCAGATTTGATTCACTGAAAGAGGAGATCAAGAAGTTCCCCTTTCCGCAGTGTTTTGAAAAATTCATTCATCTCGATGACAGTGAACTGAAAGAATCCGCCAGTTCCCTTGTAGATCAGGCAAGAATGGAGGAACAGAAACGGCTCGACGCGGAGAAGGAGCAGCTCAGAAACGAAGTGCTCGCCATGCAGAAGGTGACGATGACAAGCCGTCAGGCAAAGCTTGCGACCATGGGGGAAAAGCCGAAACGCAGATCCTCTTCACGCAGAAAAACAGCCGGAGCCGCGAAGAAACCATCTGCCGTGACTTCTTCTCCTTCCCCCGCTTCCTTTACGGAAGGACTTGAGCAGGCTCTTGAAATTACGGTCAGCGATCCCTGGACTTTCGCTTCGGCAGGCGACATCCTGAAGCAGGTATTCCATATCGACGAGGAAGCCTGGAACCGGGAGTTCTATTACTTTGATGAAGCCAGAACAAAAGCCGTCTGGTTCGTACGGCTTCCGGGGCCTCTTTCCTCCGATACCTCGGCAGAAACCTGGGCATATGAAAGGAAGGATCCATCTGTGATCCGGATGTATACCCGTTCGCTTTCCCTGAGCTACCATTCCACTGCCGATGAACCGCTCTTTGTTTTCACAAGAGTTCCGGGTGAACTGTACCGCTTTGCCGGTGTGTTTCAAAGAGACAGTGAACACACCAGTCCAAGGGATGTCTGGTTCAACAGAATCTCAGAATCTCTGGATCTGACGCCCTGGCGGCTGTAATCGAAAAAAAAGGTACTGTAAAGCAGCGCATTCCTCAAAAACCACAGAGTTCCTTTCAACAAAAACATACCGGGCTTCCTCCTGCCGAAGGAACAGCCCGGTTTTTTTATGAATCTGTGCTTCCAAAACCTCTGACTTTCCCCTGAATACAAGATACAGCTCCATCCCTGCCCGTAAACCCGGATCTTCTGTGGAAGAGAATTCTTTCAGTTCCTGTGCCTGATGCAGAAGCGGCGGATCTTTGAGATTCATTGTCTTTTTCATTGTGCCCCATGCGTACACTCCGGCTGTTTTTCCTGCCAGGCCGCAAGCAGTTTTTGCAGTTCTTCCATTTCCTGCTGTTTTCTGAAGCACTCTCTTTCACTTCTTTCATATGCCGCAAGCAGGATCTCTTCCGTTTTTTCCGGTTCATCCAGCAGGATCCGGATCTCTTTGAGCAAAAGACCGGCACTGCGGTATTTCTGTATTTCATACAGCCGGTTCAGCTCCTTCTTTCCGTATCGCTTGGCCTGCTGGGGACCCTGGCGCAGAAGCGGGAGAAGCAGCTTTCTCTGATCATAGAAAAACAGGGTTTTTCTGCTCACCCCGGTCAGGGCGCAGAGATCCGCAACTGTATAGATCCGCTCTGTTTCCGCATTCGTTTTCACGTGTTCAGCGTAATTTCCCCGCGGAACGGTTTCCATGCCCATCTTTCCGGCATGAAAAAACGGAGAAACGGAAATCTTCGGACTATATATGAGGGTAAGGAAAGAAAGACAGGAGGATCAGATATGCACAGGCACCATCATTCAAGCCCCTTATCCATCATGGAAATTCTGAACCGGGATCACTTCATTGAAATTCTCTTTCACGCCGCTCATGGACAGGAAGCTCTGATTCTCAGAAACGGATCAGAAACCACCATAGAAGATCTTTCCACCCTGAGCGCCGCAGTCATTTCTGCCGTATACAACACCTTTCTGGATAAAGGAATGCCCTTACAGGCGGAGGAATACCGCAGCCAGCTGCTTGAAAAGCTTTCGGATGATTATTTCTGGGCACTGCCGATCCGTTTTGAACATCGGGAAACGGAAGAAAGAAACGGACCGCTGAACTGAGAAACAGAGAAAGCACTCAAAAGAATACCCGTACCTTCTTCATCTCATCATTCCGATAGAATTAATCATCTGCGGATATCCTTTTATTCCTGTCAGTTCTTCGCCATTACGCTTCTGTTTCTTTCGGCCGGATGCCGATCACGATATGATGATCATCCGTACTTCTTCTGCGGATGGACTGCAGTACCATCTCTGTTCCATCCATCTTATGATAGGGAATCGTGAGTTCTTCCTCGTGCATCCACTTCTGCAGTCCCTCTCTGGAAACATCTTTTTTCATCCGTTCCCGGTCCGCTTCCGCAGCGGTTTCAATCACGGACTTCTCAAACTCCGTATAGAAGTCCGGTCCGCCCGGCATGATTTCAAGACCACGGTCCTGTGAGAAACGGAAGCCAAGATAATGATCGGTGATCATATCGACGTAATAGATCCGTTCAAAGTCACTGTTCAGGGCTTTGGAAATGCTCATGAAAGTCTTGCGGACCTCCGGTGTCACTTCCGTATGGATCTCTTTTCTTTCCTTCAGGAACTTCTCAAATTCCTCAGCAGGTACCGGCTTTGAGAAGTAATACCCCTGTACGAGATCGCATCCCATGGCCTTGAGCACCAGATACTGTTCTTCCGTCTCGACTCCTTCTGCCACAACCGGAACATGCAGGTAATCGGCGATGTCGATGATCAGTTCTATCATCCGTACATCCCTTGTTTCTCCAAAGGCGCTGCGCACGAACGTCATGTCCAGCTTCAGGGCATCAATCGGAAGATGTGTCAGCATTCCCAGCGAAGAATAGCCGGTGCCGAAATCATCCATCTCAATCCGAAAGCCCATGCCCATTCCGCGCAGTTCTCTTGCGGTGGAAATCACCTGTTCACTGTCGCCGGTATAGGCGGACTCGGTTATTTCAAGAATGATGTCATTGCTTGTAATTCCGTTTTTCTTCACGATATCCATGAAGATGCTCTTGAGATTCGGATTCAGCATGTCAACGCGTGAGACATTGACGGATACCGGAACGGAATAGCCGAAGGTATCCTTCCATCTGCGGATCTGCGAAGCGGTTTCGTTCCAGACAAACTTGTCGAGTTCGAGAATCATGCCGTTTTCTTCCAGCAGCGGGATGAAAACCGCGGGGCTGATCATGCCAAGCTCCGGATGGTCCCAGCGCACCAGTGCTTCCGCGCTTTCCAACACCGGTGTGTTTGGCCGGATATTGAACTTGGGCTGGAAGAACACCCGGAAGCGGTTGTTTTCGATCGAAGAAGGGAAATCCTCCAGCAGTTTTTCCCGGAACATGGCCTTTTCGCCCATCTCGTCATCATAGATGCCGACATTGACCGCGTAGTTGTTTCTGACATTGTCGGAAGCGATCTTGGCCCGGTCAAAGCGGCGGTCCACATCAATCTTCTTGTCCACATCCGAATAGACACCAAAGCGCAGTCTTACCCGGTTCGCGCTTGCCTCATCCGTAACGATGTCCGCGGAAATCCGGTCCAGCATCTCCTGGTAGTCCTCCCGGTGCGGGCAGTAGATCAGGAAGGTATCTCCGCTCCTGCGGCATCCGATTCCGCCGATCTTGCGGGCAAGCTTCCGCACGCTTTCACCGATTCTTCTGAGTACGGTATCGCCATAGTGGCGGCCATAGCGCTCATTGATCATATGGAAGTGATTCACATCCAGGACAATCGCATCCATCGGCATATCCCAGTAGGTCTGATCAAAGCGGCTGACATAGCGGAAGAAATAATCCACATTGAAGAGATCCGTCAGACTGTCTCTCTGGGTATGCTGAATGAGATCCCGGTTTTCAGAAAGCTCAACGGCCTTACTGACTCTTGCCTTGACGATCTCCCACATCGGATACGGTTTGGGAATGAAGTCCATCGCGCCAAGCTTCAGACACTCAAGCTCCGCTGTCTGATCCGAGGTCATGACAATGACCGGTATGGAGGAGATCTCGCTGTCGCTCTTCATGGTCGACAGAACCTCCATGCCATCCATTACCGGCATCTGCAGATCCAGAAGCAGAAGAGCGATCTCATCCTTATGTTCCCGCAGAATCTTCAGGGTCTCCTCACCGTTTGACGCGTAGAGAATATCATAGTCATTTTCCAGTACATTGCCGAGAATTTCCTGATTGATGAGTTCATCCTCCGCGATGACAATATGCTTGCGCACATTGACAATGGGAATCTCTTCTTCAAGTTCCGGAAGCGGCTGCGGCGCTGTTTCCTTCTCATCTTCCCGGACGGACGCGCCAAGTCCCTTGAGACGCATTTTCTCTTCATACATCGCCGCGTCCGCGCGCTCAAAGATCTCATGTATACTGGTGTCTTTTGAGGCATCATACTCTGAAAGACCGCCGGAGACGACCGCTCCCTTTGCCTCAATATTCCGGCAGGAACGCTCATGAAGTTCGGCCATGAGATCTGTCCGGATCACGTAGTCCCTTCCCGTCAGAATCGCGACAAATTCATCGCCGCCGACCCGGAATACGGGACTGTGCTGGAAGATATCACAGATCATGGTACAGGCCTTGCGGATATATTCATCACCGGCCTTATGACCCAGCGTGTCATTGATTTTCTTGAGGCCGTTGACATCACATACCACAACCGCAAAATCCCGCACGCCGCCGCTCTGCAGCTCGGCATCCATTTCCTTCTCCCGCACAAGATAAGCGTGCTTGCTCATGACACCGGTCATCGGATCCCGGTTGGCGGCAGTTTCGCTCTCCTGCTGTCTGCGGTTCATATAGGAGTGATTCGTAAGCATGATGACCAGCGCAAAGCCGAACATGGCAATCGTAATCATCATCGTTCTCACATTTTCATTTTCAAGGCCTTCCATAATCCGGATAACCGCCGCCGCGTCATTCAGCCGGTCAAGTCCGGAAGAAGGACTCAGGAAATAGGTATTGATGCTGTCAATCGTCGCGTCAAAGGAAGTGATCATGGACTGACGCATCCAGATCAGCGATATCATAAGCACCAGCGTAAGCATCGCAATCCAGACGGAAAAGGACTGGCCGAACCGCTTCTTTCTGTCCCGCTGAAGGATGATCCGAAAGGCAACAAACCCAATTGCGCTCCAGACAATAAACAGAAAGTAGGTTTCCCTCGCGATGGTTCCCTTACTGATAAGATTCGGAAGCAGATACCATCCTCCAAGAATCACACAGAGCAGAAGGCCGATGCGTCCAAACCACATCTCCTTTTTCTCTCCCATATCCTTTGCCAGGGTCATCGTGCAGGCCGACACAAACCCATAGATCAGTACCGCTCCGATGGTTGTGACATCCACGATCCAGCCGATGGCCGTACGGCCGACAAACGGAACCAGACAGGAAACGCCGCAGATGAACCAGATGGCGTTTGCCGGTACATTTTCCTGATTCGTGAACGCATATTTCGAAGGAATGACCTGATCCTTTCCAAGCGAGGCAACCAGGCGGCTCAGGGCGGTGATATTGCCGATGACACTGCTCATGACCAGGGCAAGAAGCGCCATCATGAACATGAAGACTCCCGCGTTCCCGAACATCCGGTACGCGGAATAGAAAGTCGGCAGGGCTTCAATCCCGGACAGATGATCCAGATCCTGAATATACGCAAGCCAGGAGCTGTACTGAGGCGGAAACACCTTGACGGAAAGAAGAATGATCATGATATAAAGCAGAGCCGTCGTCACAACTGAGACTGTCAGAAGCTTCCGGTATTTCCCCGCGCCGAAGTTCATTTCCTCCGTCTGATGGGAAATACTCTCAAACCCGATGAATGCCCATGGGGTGATGACCGCGATCGACATGATCTGCTTCAAAGCGGATACATCCGGAAGAAAGACCGGTTCAATGGAGGTTCCCTGATGAAACAGCGATCCGATAAACACAATGCTGACCGATGCGAAGAAGATCACGGCAAAGGCAATCATGATTCTGCCAAGGACTTTCTTCCTTCGGGTGCAGATATAGCTGAACAATACCAAAGCGCAGATGGAAAGCAGTACTTCCCCGAAATAGACATCATATCCGAAAATCGTATACAGCTTGCCGAAGCTGAACAAAGAACCCAGAAAGATTCTTCCAAACAGCGGCAGAGAAGTCACATTGGCCCACAGGATGGCAAGATAGGTCATGATCGCAAACCAGCTGCCAAGAAAGCCCTGATCATACCCGAAGACCTCGCGGGCATAGACATAGATGCCGCCGTTTTCCGGATAGCATTTCATCATATAGGCATAGTTCCTGCCCATGATAAACATGATGACTGTTCCGACAGCCAGTCCGAGCACACTGCCGAGCGGACCTGCCTGAGCAAGATAGGAGCTGCTGGTTACGACCAGGGATCCCCAGCCTACGCTGGTTCCGATCGCAAATGCCCAGGCTCCCAGCTGTGAAAGATATTTCTGATTCTGTTTTTCAGTTGACATACTCACTTCTCCACCACCCGGTATTCCATGGTTATATACTGATTATTGTAAACAAAACATAAAGCGGTTTCCATTCATTCATATACGATATACGATCAGAAAGATTTCCGCTTCCATCACCCGGATCCATGCATGTATGATAATCCGCCGCATCTTTCAGAAACAATCATTCGATCAGAACCAGTCGCATTTCGGATGGGAGTTCCGTTTTTCCGGCGATACAAATGGTTTCTTTCACCGTCCTGCCATTTTCCGAAAGGCAGGACATGCGTTACTATATAAGCAGGAATACCGCGGTTTTCTGCGGAAGAATGGAGACAGTCTATGAAACATCTATCAACAGTACCGGAGGCGGTACGTATTTACCGGTCTTCGGCAGAAGTTATCCGTACCGTATCCGTACAGGATCTGCCAGGCGGAACGGTTCCGGTCGTACTAAACGGCGTCAGCTCAGGCGCGGATCTGAATTCGGTACGGCTTTTCACTTCGGAATCCTTTGTATGTACCCGCTTCCGTTTTCTTTCAGACCGGGAAGCAGAGGATATGAGAAAAGACTCCCAGACCCTTCAGGATCAGATCGACCTGCTGAAAGAAGAAATCTCTATCCGGAATACTCAGATCGAGCTGCTGAAGACAAACGGTGACTTCACCGGCCGGAAGGAATCCGACAGCGCTCAGATGCTTTCCTATATTGAATCGCTTCCGGAAAAAATTCTGGCTCTGCTTCAGAAAAACCGGGAAGCGGAAAAAGAGATCCGGGAGCTGGAGAAGAAAAAGAAAATCACCGACACCCAGGAATCCAGCCCGCTTCTTTATGCCGAACTGTGTTCGGAAAGCGGCGGCACGTGCGGAATACAGCTGCGCTATATCGAACCGAATGCCGGATGGCGCCCTTTCTATGAAATCCATACCGACGCAAAGGAAGCGCTTGAGCTGCGCATGCGGGCAGAGATCCGGCAGACCACCGGTGAAGACTGGCAGGATGTCAGTGTCTCTCTTTATACCGGCAGCCCTTCCCTTGACGGACAGCTGCCGGAGATGCCCTCCGTCTATCTTGATCTTGTCGAGCCTGCGGCTCCTCACGCAAAAAACATGCCTTTCATGGCCAAAGCCATGGGCAATGCCATGATGATGGATTCTGCCATGGCAGGGGCAGCACCGATGATGCGGGCAGCCACTCCGGAAGCGCAGGTCAGTGAAGAAGAAACCATGAGTGAATACACGCTTCCGCAGAAGCAGCAGATCCCTTCTGATCCTCAGGGGATCCTGGCGGATCTTGAGCACTTCACGATCCCTGCCGAATACCGGTCTGCTTCCTGCGCAAGAAAGGATCCGTCCGCTTACCTTACCGCCATTCTGCATACCAGTGATCTTCCGCCCCGGTCCATTTCAAATGCCAGAGTCTATCTCAAGGATATCTATACCGGAGATACCGACCTCGATCCCGACTTCAGTGAAGATACCGTTACTCTCTCCCTTGGCAAAGAGGAGCGGATTCATGTCAGCTTTCATGAAACAAAGAAAAAGACCTCCAATGTCCTGCTGAAAGGACAGAAGGTCACGGAATACGAATACACGACAACGGTTACGAACTCCTCCAGCCAGGAGGTCTGTCTCATGCTTAAGGATCGGATTCCTGTTTCAAGAGACAAGGCCATTACAGTAGAAATGGTATCTGCCGACGGCGCAGAAAAAGAAGAGAATACCGGCATTCTTACAAAGGAAATGCGTCTTTCACCGAAGGAAAGCGGAGTATGGAAGCTTTCCTACAAGGTTTTCTATCCAAAGGACAGGAAAATCCGGGAAAGCGAAGCCGCCTCCCATCCGAAATACTGTCCGGAATGCGGAGCCGTTCTGAACAGCAGGACATGTTCTTCCTGCGGATACCGGATTCCCTGATTCCCTCTGTCTTTATCCGGAGGATTCCCGGTCTTTTTCACATTCATTCTGATCCAGACACTGTTTCTGAATCTATGAGATCCTCATGGCGAAGAGCTGCTGCGCCTTGTGACTGATGATCTTTGCCATCAGAAAATCCAGAAATGAAAGAGGTCCTGACTGCCAGGTGCTGTCTGACCTCTTTTTGTGTATATTCCTGAGCTTTGAAAGGATCCGGATTGAATCCATTGTCTGGAATGTCCGTCTCAGTAGTACCAGATTTCAATCTGACTGTCTTTTGAAACCCAGTCTCCCTTTTCAAAGTGATCAGATCCGTTGATCGTAACCCGGATCACCTGACCGTCTCTTGGGAAAAGAGGACGGTTTCTTTCTTCCTTCACGACAATCACATCCGTAAATCCGTGTTCACTGAAATCCCGATAGGCATCACCGACATCCTTTCCCTGATAATAGGCAGAGGATTCCTGAATCTGCAGTTCTCCGGTATCCCTGCGGACGGAGCCGAAGTTCTGGCAGTAGTTGACGCCGATCTGACTGTCCGCCTTGATCCAGGTATATTTCTGGATTCCCGGTTCATCATTTACCGTGATGCCGGTCACCTGACCGATTCTCTTGCCGGGAGTCTGAACCGCTTCCATCTGGATATTGGTGAAGCCGAATTCTTCCAGTACTCCCTTCACCGCATCCGCGTCTCTTCCGACCAGCTGATCATCACTGAACAGGGTTGGAATATAGGTGTGGTTCTTCTGATTTTCTTCTTCCTCCAGATAGACCCGGATCCGTTCAAATTCTTCGGAGTCTCCCCAGCGGTCCGCTTCATAAGCCCGGATCGCTGTCAGAGGATGACGCTGTCCGGCAAGAATCATGGATTCCAGCGTCTTGTTCCAGGAATCCTGCTCAATGAATTCCCGGTATTCCAAAGCCTGGGCAATGAACTGTTCTCTGCTTGCGGTTTCATGAATACAGCGGTTGTATCCCGCGAGATACATGCAGGTTTCCACCATTGCGTCCTTCCCGGTACACAGTACAGCCGCCCGGTCTGCCGAGAATTCACTGCAGCGCATCCAGTAGGCAAATGCCAGCTGCAGCGGCATGGTTATCAGACTTCCAAGTCCGGGAATAAAGGAAGCTCCGCTGAGAATCAGACCACCCATCGTGGTATAGAGCGTATGATGGCAGGCAATATGCCCGCACTCATGTGCCAGAACCGAAGAGATCAGTTCATCCGGCAGCGTCTCAATCATCCCCGAGGTCAGTACAATAAACGGATCATTATCGCCGTAGGTATAGGCATTGGGGAGCGGATTCTGTTCAATGAAAAGCTCCGGAATCTTTTCTATTCCCAGTTTTTCACAGATCGGCTTCAGCCGGCTGTAATACCCTGGCAGCTGTTTCTCTGATACCTTCAGCCGCGAAGAGAGATTCAGAATGCGGAACTGTTTTTCATTCCAGACCTTCATGAATGCCCGGATAAACGGAGTAAAGCCCGGAATCCCTTTTAATGTGTCCAATGCCGCCTTATCGGATTCATGAATGAAAAAACCCGGATCAATTGCCATATTCTCTGCCTCCTGAACAGAATCTGTTCAGCATTCATTATGATTCTTTTCTGATCCAAGCGCCATCCGCATGGACAAGAATTCAGATGTTTTTCACATTTCACCATTTTTTCTCTGTGCGCTG
>CAMNFS010000016.1 GCA_946537255.1 uncultured Erysipelotrichaceae bacterium | reverse complement strand
AGGACATCAGTGAAATCCACTGCACCGAACCGTATGTCTACAGCCAGATGGTTGCCGGCAAGGATGCGAAGTTCTTCGGCCAGGGCAAGAACTCCTGGCTTACCGGAACTGCCGCATGGACCTTCACTGATATTTCACAGTATATTCTCGGTATCTATCCGACTCTGAACGGACTGTCTGTTGATCCGTGCGTGCCGGAAGGCTTCGGTGATTTCACCGTCACGAGAAAATACCGCGGCGTCACCTACCACATTTCCGTAAAGAATCCGGACAATGTTCAGAAGGGCGTCAGATCCATGACCGTCAACGGCAATGCCGTAGAGGGAAACGTGATCCCGATGGATGCTTCCGTAAGTGAAGCAGACGTCGTTGTCACAATGGGATAACTTCCTCCCGTGAAAGGGCCGGCAGTCTGCCGGCCCTTTTTCCTGTTCACCGCAAAGGAAAGGAGATCTGCCGATGTCTCTTTTTCATTCACTTCGAACTTCGATTTTCATTTCCCTGGCTCTCTGCATGTAGATATCATTCAGCGGCTGAGCGCTGACCAGAACCTTGCGTGCATACCTGCCGCCGAATCTTCTGGCAACCGTGTCAAGCTCATACAGGGCATGGAGAGAAGACTGACCGCTCATCTTCCCGCTCTTGCAGGAGATAAAGGTCGCTACGTTGCCATTAAGAGAAAGCACATCGATTTCGTTCAGAACGTCTTCCCAGTTTTTATCATGCACCACGCCATCCCAGTCAAGATGCACTCCTACCCGGCAGTCATCGCTGACCTGCTTTTCCTTTCCATACACATTCATCTCCAGTATGCTTCCGCTTTCCCAGATACATTCCCGGACATGTCTGTTCTTGAACCGGAAAGTATAGATCTTTTCGTCATGTCTTACATCCAGCAGAACATGATTTGCCGCAAGACCGTCTATGATGCGGGTGAACTCCTCAATCCGCCGCAGTCTTCCCCCGTTCTGGCGGATCAGCTTTGCCACGGTATCCGTATCAGATGTGAAACTCAGATTCTTCTGCGGAACAAATTTCGTCCGCAGCAGTTCTGAGAACGGATTCCAGAGTTCCCAGTTCTCCCTGGCGACATCAAAGATCCCGTCAATTTCCTCAGCCAGAGCCGGATCACTGTTTGACTTGAGCTCCTTCTGAAGCTGATAGTTGATCACGCCTCCGCGCATCTCAATGAACAGATCGAGATTCATCTGCACCTTCCGCTTTCTGGCATTGGAAAGCAGATGGACTCCGCTTTCCTCGAATTCCACCAGTCGGTCTTCCGCAACATCATACATGTGCATGGCGCAGTTCAGCACTTTTGAAAGCTGACCAAAGGCAACGAGAATCAGACTGTCGCCGCCGGTGATATCGAAATAGCACTCGTTCCCGATGGCAATTTCCCGAAGAATTGCCTGGCGCATTTCCATTTTCACCTTCTGGAAATCCTCCCGGGGAAGACGGACATATTCCACTTCCTTTACCTGACAGCGCTTCTTCAGAAACCGGCTTGTCTTTTCCTCCATGATATCCATAATCCGGTCATAGCCGAAAAAAACAACTTTATCCACGGCATAATGCATGCATGTGATCACATTTTCCAGTGGTTCCACCGCCAGGAATTCAAAATTTACAATCATCTTTTCTCTCCGCCTTTCTATCCATCATACAACAATCCGCGGTCCTCAGAAGAAAAGCTGATCCGGATGAGGACCAGCTCTTCTGAAGTGTCATTTATGCCGTGAAATTATTTCTTTGCGGACTTTTTTGCCGGAGCTTTTTTGGCAGGTGCCTTAGCAGCAGGTGCCTGAGAAAGCGCCTTGACATTGTAGAACGCAGCCTTGCCTCTGTACTCAGCGACAGGTCCGAGTTCCTCTTCGATTCTCATCAGCTGGTTGTACTTCGCAATACGATCCGTACGGCTCATGGAACCGGTCTTGATCTGTCCTGCGTTGACACCGACTACGAGATCAGCGATGGTGGTATCCTCGGACTCACCGGAACGGTGGGAAACAACCGCTGTGTAGCTGGCTTCCTTCGCCATTTCGATGGCATCGAGTGTTTCAGTCAGAGTACCGATCTGGTTGACCTTGATCAGAACAGCATTCGCTACACCGAGCTCAATACCCTTCTTGATGTAGGTTGTGTTGGTAACGAACAGGTCATCACCGACGAGCTGGCACTTATCGCCGATGCGGTCTGTGAGCAGCTTCCAGCCATCCCAGTCATTCTCTGCAAGACCATCTTCGATGGAGATCAGCGGATACTTTTCGACCCATGCTTCGAGCATGTCGATCATTTCTTCACTGGTCTTCTCGCCTTCGCCGGAGCGGGCAAGAACATACTTCTTCTTCTTTGCATCATAGAACTCAGAAGCAGCGAGGTCCATTGCGAAGCAGACATCATCACCGAGCTTGTATCCGGCTGCCTTGACAGCTTCAACCATGAGCTCGAGCGGTCCTTCGTTTCCGAACTTCTCTAACGGTCCTTTGCCGCCAGGTACGCAGGACGGTGCATATCCGCCTTCGTCACCGACAGCAGTGTTATAACCATACTTCTTGAGAACGCTCTTCAGGGCATGGAATACTTCCGCACCCATACGGATTGCTTCGTGAACGCTCTTCGCGCCGACCGGCATGATCATGTATTCCTGGCAGTCAGCCGCAGAATCCGCATGCTTGCCGCCGTTGAGGACGTTCATCATCGGAACCGGGAGAACCTTTGCGTTGGCACCGCCGATGTACTTATAGAGCGGCTCACCATAGAAATCCGCTGCAGCACGGGCACAGGCCAGGGAAACCGCGAGCGTCGCGTTGGCGCCGAGCTTGGACTTGAACTCTGTTCCGTCGAGATCGATCATGATCTTGTCGATTTCGCTCTGGCAGGTTACATCGAGGCCGATGATCTTCGGTGCGATGACCTTGTTGACATTGGCAACAGCCTTCAGAGTTCCCTTTCCAAGGTAACGCTTCTTGTCGCCGTCACGCAGTTCAAGCGCTTCGCGCTCACCGGTGGATGCACCGGACGGAACGATAGCACGTCCAGATGCGCCGGACTCTGTGGTAACTTCGCATTCTACTGTCGGGTTGCCGCGGGAATCCAGTACTTCACGAGCATAAACACTTACGATATAAGGCATTAATTTTTTTCCTCCTTCAATACCTTAGCTTCATATTTCAGAAGACCGAGTCTTCCTGAAACCTTACTTGGTTGCGTCGATGATTTCCTTGAAGGAATCAACCTTGAGGGACGCGCCTCCGATTAATGCACCGTCAATATCCGGGCATGCCATATAGGACTTGATGTTGGTCGGCTTTACGCTTCCGCCGTACTGAATGCGGACAGCCTCGGCTGTTGCTTCATCATAGAGATCCTTTACTGTGTCGCGGACGAGCTTGCAGCAGTTTTCTGCTGTTGCCTCATCAGCGGACTTGCCGGTTCCGATCGCCCAGATCGGCTCATAGGCAATTACCATCTTCGCTACTTCTTCACCGGTAAGACCTGCCAGAGATCCGGCCAGCTGGCTCTTGATGACATCAGCGGTTTCGCCGGCATCATACTGCGCTTCCGTTTCACCGATGCAGAGAATCGGAATGATGTTGTCCGCAAGCAGTCTCTTCGCCTTGGCAGCACAGTGCGCATCTGTCTCGGCATAGTAAGTACGGCGCTCACTGTGGCCGATGATGCAGTAGGTGATTCCTACTTCCTTGAGCATCGGAACGGAAACCTCACCCGTATAGGCACCGGAATCCTTTTCGTTGCAGTTCTCTGCCGCGATGATCAGATTCTTCGCGTTCTTCACGCAGACATCAAGATCAACAAACGGAGCGCCGACACCATAGTCCGCAGCTTCGTTTCCGGTAAGAACCTGCTCAATTCCCTTCATGAATTCTTCTGCTTCAGAAGGGGTCTTGTTCATTTTCCAGTTACCGACAATAATAGGTTTTCTTGCCATGAGATTATTTCTCCGGGATGATTGCTACACCCGGGAGCTCCTTTCCTTCCATATATTCGAGAGACGCACCGCCGCCTGTGGAAATGTGGCTGAACTTCTCCGCGAAGCCGAGATTCTTGGCAGCACTTGCGCTGTCGCCGCCGCCGATGATTGTGGTTGCGCCTTCAAGACCTGCGAGTGTCTTGCAGATTTCTTCGGTTCCTACCGCAAAGCGAGGATCCTCGAACACGCCCATCGGGCCGTTCCAGAATACGGTCTTTGCGCCTTCGAGCTGCTTCTGGAAGAACGCAACGGTCTCCGGACCGATATCGAGGCCCATGAAGCCGTCATCGATCGCACCGGCCTTGACCGTCTTGATCTCGGTCGGGTTGGAGAAATCATTTGCCTCAACGGTGTCAACCGGCAGGCAGAGTTTGTCGCCGCCCTTGGCCATGAATTCCTTGGCGAGATCCATCTTGTCCGCTTCCAGCAGGGAAGTGCCGATCTTGCCGCCGTTAGCAGCTGCGAATGTGTAGGACATGCCGCCGCCGATCAGAACCTTGTCAGCGATCTTGAGCAGATTGTCGATGACACCGATCTTGTCAGAAACCTTCGCGCCGCCAAGAATTGCGACAAACGGTCTCTGCGGATCATTCAGTGCCTTGCCGAGAACATTCAGTTCCTTTTCAACAAGGAAACCGACTGCGACTTCCTTCAGATTGGAAGGAATGCCGACTGTGGATGCGTGGGCACGGTGAACACTTCCGAATGCGTCTTCAACAAACACATCACCAAGGCTTGCCCAGTACTTGCCGAGTTCCGGATCGTTCTTGGATTCACCCTTTTCATAACGGGTGTTCTGCATCAGAACGATGGATCCCTCTTCCTGTGCCTTGACTGCGTTTTCAAGTTCCTCGCCGCGGGTTGCGTTGACGAAGGTAACCGGCGCGTTCTGAACTTCCGCGAGACGCTTTGCGACGATGCTCATGTCGTTCTTCGCCTTGTCTTCGTCCGTCTTCACCTTGCCGAGATGGCTCAAGAGCAGAACTTTTGCGCCATTCTCTGTCAGGTAATTGATGGTCGGGAGAGCCGCCTGAATGCGGTTGTCATCTGTAATGACATCTCCCTTGTGGGGAACGTTAAAATCCACACGTACAATAACGTGCTTGCCCTTAACGTCCAGATCCTTAACAGTAACCTTAGACATAGATTATGAATCTCCTCCTTATTAAGTCAACTCATTATACCATCTGACCCCTTTTCCCGTAAACGAGGAAAGCGTGATTTTTACCGGGAAAAGATCATATTTTTTTCTTTCTCCCAGAGCGAGCCGCCGTAAGCGGTGATTTCACTGCTTCTTCATATGGCATGATTTCCGGATCACCCGGCCGCCAACCATGCTTGCATGTTTACAGGAGAGAAAGAAACCGTGCGTTCTGCACACACGGTTTTCTCATGCTCAGTTGTCAGGCCAGTTGCACAGCTGGTAGTAGAGCTGCTCGTAAATGCCTGCGGATTTCTCCCAGGAGACATCCGTTGTCATGGCACTCTTGATGAGTCCCTTCCAGCCTGGCTTGTTGTCATAGTACTGTTCGACTGCCCAGCGAAGCGTATACATCATGTCATCCGCATTCGCGGCCCAGAAGCTGAAGCCGTTTCCTTCACCCGTATACTGGTTGTAAGGATGTACGGTATCCTTGAGTCCGCCGGTTTCACGGACCAGCGGCAGAGTTCCGTAATGCATGGCAATCAGCTGACCGATGCCGCATGGCTCATAGAGAGAAGGCATCAGGAACAGGTCGCATCCTGCATAGATGAGGTGCGCAAGCTCCTCATTGTATCCGCAGTAGTATACTCCCTTGCCCTTGTACTCGTTCTCCATCCACTTGAACGCATTCTCCGCGTTGGTTTCACCGGTACCGAGAACCACAAACTGGATATCCATGCCCATGATTTCCTGGAGACGGTCCGTAATCAGATAGATTCCCTTCTGATTGGTCAGTCTTGAGACAATGCCGATCACGCAGACATCATTGGTTTCCTTGAGTCCGAGCTGTTTCTGCAGAGCAAGCTTGTTTGCTTTCTTGCCGCTGGCGTAACTCTTGACATCATAGTTCTTTGCCAGCTGCTTGTCCGTCTTGGGATCCCATTCCCTGGTGTCAATGCCGTTGACAATGCCCCAGAGATCATCCCGGCGATAGCGAAGGATGCTGTCCATCTTCTCGCCATAGGTCTGCGTCAGAATCTCACTGGAGTAGGTCGGCGATACGGTTGTGATCTTGTCCGCATAGACCAGGGCCGCCTTCATGAAGGAAATGCCGGTATCGAACTTGATGGAACCGTTGTCGAAATAGTAGTAATCCAGACCAAGGCATGATGGCAGCATGTCAACGCCGAAGTTGCCCTGGAAGGCGAGGTTGTGAATCGTGAAGACATGCTTGATCGCCTGGTATCTCTGATCATCCGCGTAGCATGCGTGGCACAGCAGCGGAATCATGCCGGCCTGCCAGTCATTGCTGTGGATGATGTTTGGCCACCAGTTGATGAAATAGATCATGTCGAGCGCAGCCCTCTGGAAAAAGGCAAACCGTTCACCGTCATCCTCATAGCCATACAGACCTTCCCGCTCAAAGTAGTGCTGGTGTTCGATGAAGTAGTAGACAACGCCGTCTACGGTTGCGGTATAGAAGGTTGCCGGCTGATCAATCCATCCGCTGTGTACCTGGATGGTTCCGATCCGCTCCAGTCGGTCATAGTACTTTTCTATGATCTTGCTGTAAAGAGGAATCACAACTCTGGCATCATGTCCTCTTTTTACCAGCGCATTGGGCAGACTTGCCATGACGTCAGCGAGCCCTCCCGTCTTGATGAACGGAAGCGCTTCACCGCCGACGAAGAGAATTGATCTTCCCATAAAATATCCTTTCCGTCAGATACGGTCGCGGCGCTGTACATATACCGGCTGCTGGTCGGTGCCTTCCAGCTTCTTGACATGATGTACAATCGCATATTTGTCCACAACCACATGGTCCAGCTTGGCATTCTCACCGATATAAGCGCCCGGCAGAAGGATGCAGTTCTTCAGCTGAGCACCCTTGCGGATGGTGCAGCCGCGGCTGATGATGGAGCCTTCCACCTTGCCTTCGATCACGGCGCCGTTGGCGACAACGCTGTTGGTGACCCGGGCACTTTCGGAGAATGTGGTCGGGCAGCTGTCGTTGGTCTGGGTGTAGATCTGCCATCCCGGCTTGAACAGCTGAAGCGCCTTCTTGTGGTCGATGAGTTCCATGGAGACACGGAAGTATTCAGACAGAGAGTTCAGGCATGCCACATAACCCTTGACCTGATACCCCTTCATGGTCAGCTCGTCAACGGAGTCCGCCAGAACATCCTTGAACCAGTACAGAGAGGAAGTCTCCGCTGCCTTGGTAACGAGTTCGATGAACAGTTTCTTTGTCATGACATAGGCCTCAAGAGAAATCTGCTGGCTCTTGAGCTTGCCGCGGTTCTTTTCAAATCCGGTCACTGTCTTGAACTTGTCAAGCTTTACAACATCGCATCCAAGGAACTGATTCTTGGCGTCTTTTGCGGAGGTATAGAGAATCGTGACATCGGCACGGCTGTCCACATGCTGCTTGAGTACATCGTTGAAGTCAATCGGATATACGAAGTAGCTCGGCGCTACGACGACATACGGATTCGGATCCTCTTCGATATACTGCATGTTGAGCATGTAGTTGGCGACGTCGTGGTTGTACACATCGGAGGAGAAGCTCTTCTCACCATAGAGGATGCGGAGCTTTCCGCGCTTGGAGTTGATATTGTAGTGACTTCCATCACCGAGGTGTTCAATCAGGTTGCGGGGTTTTTCCTTGCAGTAAACCTGAACGTTGTTGATACCGCTGTTGGTCATGTTGCTCAAAATGAAGTCAATGATACGGTAACGGCCCATGAATGCAATCGCCGGAACCGGACGATGATCACAGAGACCTTCGATATTGGCCGTGTTGTCTTCAAAACTGATAATTCCTAATGCACGCATATCTTCAATCTCCTTCCCTTACTCACTTACCTTGTCCGCAACGAGCTGAATATCCTCGCTCTTGGCGGATCCGAATACTGCATTCGGCGGAACCACGACATCATCTGCGACGATGCATCTTGTGACGGTTGCGCCTTCACCGATCACAGCACCCGGCTGAATGACACAGTCCACAACCTTGGCGCCCTTGCCGATCACGACATTGGTGCCGATGACGGAGTTCTTGACATCTCCTTCAATCACGCTGCCCTGAGTAACGTAGCAGTGTTCCACATGAGCATCCTTGCCGATGAACTGAGGAAGCGCGTTGACATCTTCCGTGTAGATTTTCCAGGTCGGATCACCGAGATCAAGCTCTGCGTTCTCCTTGAGAAGATCCATGTTTGCTTCCCAGAGGGAGTTGACCGTACCAACGTCCATCCAATAGCCGCGGAAACGGAACGCAGTCAGACGCTTCTTGTCTCTCAGATACTGCGGAATGATATCCTTTCCGAAATCGTGATTGCTGTCCGGATTCTTAGCGTCAGCCACCAGATATTTGCGGAGAGTCTTGTAAGTGAAGATGTAAATACCCATCGAAGCGAGATTGCTCTTCGGCTTTGCCGGCTTTTCCTCAAAGTCAATGATCATATCATCCGCATCGCAGTTCATGATTCCGAAACGTGTCGCTTCCTTGAGGGGAACCTCACGTACGGCGATCGTCGCGTCGGCATTCTTTTCCTTGTGGTATGCAAGCATCTTGTCATAGTTCATCTTGTAGATGTGGTCTCCGGAAAGAATCAGAATATATTCCGGATTGATGTTGTCTAAGAAGTCGATGTTTGCTGTGATCGCATCTGCCGTGCCGCGGTATACTTCGAGATTCGATGTGTCTCTTTCCCGCGGTGTCAGTACGTAAACGCCGCCGTCGTACGTATCCAGACCCCAGTAGTGGTCCCGTGCGACATAGGAATTAAGAAGTACTGATTCGTACTGCGTCAGCACGCCAACGGTCTTGATGTCCGAATTCGCGCAGTTGCTGAGTGGAAAGTCGATGATCCGGTACTTGCCTCCGAAGTGGACAGCCGGCTTCGCAACTTTCTTGGTCAGATCATACAGACGGGATCCTCTTCCGCCCGCAAGAATCATGGCCACCATACTGTTCGCTCTCATGATTATAATTTGCCTCCCTGAACAATAAAATTTGAATACGCTTACATTATATACAATTTTCGGTTGTTTTATCTTCAATTTTCAATTCTCTTCGAACTCTCGCAATAAAATACAGACTGCCGGTGATCAGAACCGTTCCATTGCCAGCGTGGCTTACCGCCGTCTCTATCGCTCTTCGGTAATCATTCACCACCAGGTCATCGGATGATGCGACATGGTCCGCGCGGTCTGCCCGGGCATGTCTGAACTCCGTCACAATCAGTTCGTCTGCCGCTTCTCTCAGCATCGCGGCCATCTTTTTTCCCTGCTTGTCCGCAAGAACCGCGAAGACAGCGATAACCGGTCGGGGAAGATTCGGAATCTCCTGAATCAGAGCCCGGATGCCTTCCTCATTATGAGATCCATCGAGAATGATCCGCGGATTCAGCGAGACCGTTTCAAACCGTCCGGGCCAGAAGGACCCACGAACCGCTTCCATTACGGATTCACTGAAGATGTCAATGCCGATCAGATCCGCTGCGGACAGGGCAAACACCGCATCCATGCGCTGATACCCGCTTCCAGAGACCGGAAAGAACCTGTCCCTGATCCATACGCCATCCGGACTGTCCTCATAGGGAAGACTTTCATGTACCTCTGCATGCATGGCGGCGGCACATTCCCGGATTACGCTCTGCGCTTCCCTGCGGACATTGCCAAGCAGTACCGGACAGCCGTATTTGATGATTCCGGCTTTTTCGCCGGCGATCAGTTCAATCGTATTTCCTAAGCAGTGCATGTGATCATAATCAATCGTGGTGATAACCGAGCACAGCGGCGAGGCAATCACATTTGTGGTATCCCAGCGGCCGCCAAGAGATACTTCCACCACCGCAATATCCGGCTTTTTCTTCTGACACCACAGGAAAAACATCATGGTGTAAATTGCCACCTGAGAAAGGGAATACTTTTCAACCAGAGGCAGGATTTCATTCATGTATTCCGTAAACTGTTCCTTCGGAATCCATTCATCATCGATCCTTATCCTGTCACGGACATCGACAAGATGCGGAGACGTATACAGAGCGACCGACGTGTATTCTGTTTTAAGAATGTCATACAGATACCTGCAGGTACTGCCCTTCCCGTTTGTCCCGGCCACATGCACGCATGGTACGGAATTCTGCGGATTGCCGATTTCGTTTATCGCGTCACGGAAATTCTCAAACCGGCATTCCATATTACTTCTGCCTGCCGCGTAAGCGGCTGCCTCTTCGTACGTTTCAAATCTCATAAGTTCGGTACCTGCCAGTCGATCGGCTCTCTTCCGTTCTGTTTCAGGAATGCGTTGGCTCTTGAAAAATGACGGCAGCCGAAGAATCCCCGGTAGGCACTGAGCGGGGATGGATGTGCCGCCTCCAGAACCAGATGCCGGGACTCATCGATCATCGGTATTTTGGAACGGGCATTTCTTCCCCAGAGAAGAAATACGGTCGGCTCTTTCTTTTCATTGATCTTTGCGATCACATGGTCCGTAAAGGTTTCCCAGCCCCGCCCCTGATGGCTGTTGGCCCGGCCTCTTTCCACTGTCATGACCGTGTTGAGAAGAAACACTCCCTGCTTCGCCCAGGGCATCAGATATCCGTTATTCGGAATAAAGCAGCCGCAGTCGCTTTTCAGCTCCTGATAGATATTCTGAAGGCTGGGCGGAATCTCCACGCCGGGATTCACAGAGAAGCACATGCCATGTGCCTGGCCTGGCTCATGGTATGGATCCTGGCCAAGAATTACAGCCTTTATATCCGGAAGATCACACGCTTCAAACGCGGAAAATACCAGTGTCCGGGGCGGATAGATTTCCTTTGTCTGATACTGTGTCTTCAGAAAAGCGGAGAGTTCTCTGAAATACGGCTGATCCCATTCCTGTTTCAGCCATGGGAACCATTCATTATGAATCATGATTTTCCTCCCGTTTTTGAAGTTTTCTTTTTGTTGATATCCTCCCCGTTGATCCATGCCGCGATATCCTCACAGATCTGCGGTTCGAATACCTCTTCCTTATTGATCAGATCATGACCGAGATCCGGGTAGCTTTTCATTGTCACATTGGATCCCTTCTGACTCTTCCAGTCTTCATAATCCTTTTTGAAATAGACGACGCCGTCCGCTTCCGCCTGCAGAATGAGAATCGGAATGGAAATCCGGCGGGTGTAGTTCAAAGCCCCGTGTTCCTGCCATGCCTGCCAGAAGGAAGGCGGAAAGCCTGCGATTTCATACTGCTCTTCCTTTTCCATTTCCAGCATTTCCTTCGCTTCTTCGGCCGCGGACTCCTCCAGCCAGGCAGCCCTTTGAAGCAGATGGACCCCGTCTTCGGTATAGGGGCTGTTCAGAAGCACCAGCCCTCCGTCCATTTCATAGTGATGAGCCACAGCGGAGTAACCGAGTGATCCCGCCGGACCATGTCCGATATAGATGATCTTTCTGGCATTGACAGGATACTGTTCCAGGGTGTGAACAATGGACGCAAAATCCCGGGAGATGGTCCGATCAAAACTCATGCCGAAAACCGGTACGAGAAGCGGATCTTCCCAGCAGCGCATGTCAAAGCGCACACTGGCGATTCCCTTTTCGGCAAGACCATGGGCAAGATCCTTTCGAAATGTCAGGTTTGAGCCGGATTCATCCATCGCGTCATCGATTTCTTCCGGAAGAAGAATCGCGACAACGGGTTCTTCCGCTTCCTTCGGCATGGTAAGCATACCGGAAATCCTGGGAGCGTTTCCGGCAGTGATTTCATATTCCTCAAATGTATCGGAGGATTCCGGCCTGGACCCGGTGCGCCGCTCCGCAAAGACCAGTGAAAGCAGATGCAGATTCTCATCTGCGGTAAATACCGCTTCATAGATTCCGTTCTCTCCTTCAAAAACAGCATATCCTCCGCGTACATCCGTATCCATAAGCGCCGCTGTATCCGCAAGCTTCACTCCCCCTGCATGCAGGTCAGAGAACGCCTCTTCAATATTCACAGCGTCCGGTCTTTTTTCAAGACCATCCCAAAAGAGGGAGGATAGTTCCTCCCAGGCTTCATTTTCAACCGCTCTTCCGATCGTTCCGGCAAGCTTTCTGAGCGTGCCGAACGACATCTCTTCCGCAATGACAGCCGGCGTTTCCTTCACCGGTTCCGCATCCTGAGCCGTTTCTTCTTTTTTCACGGCGCCGCAGCCGCTGAACAGTAAGCAGGCAAGCAGAGCGCACAGCCAATTTCTACGCAAGCGGATCCTTCTTTCTGTGCCGGTTCAGAAAAATGATTCCGGCAATTAAAAGTACGGCAAAC
Source organism: uncultured Erysipelotrichaceae bacterium (assembly GCA_946537255.1). Classification (GTDB taxonomy): domain Bacteria; phylum Bacillota_I; class Bacilli_A; order Erysipelotrichales; family Erysipelotrichaceae; genus Bulleidia. The sequence continues at coordinate 25,242 of CAMNFS010000016.1, read as the reverse complement.
ACTCCCGCCCCGATCAATGCGGGAACAAAGCCCGAAGGGCGGCGGGGAACAGACGCTTCTTCCCATGGAAGGAAGATTTCCTCTCCCCCGGGCTGCTCTGGCTTTGCGGAGGCAGCGCCTCCCTGCTGAAGAGAACCGATGCCGGTTTTCTCCTCGATATAGCGTTCCACATCCGTTTCCACGAGATCAAACTGTCTCGGTCCGCCAGACAGAAGCACTTCATTGAATTCCTTCCGGCTGAAGCCGGAACCGATGAACTGTTCGGCAGTGCTGCGAAGCTTGAGAAAGCGCATCAGTCCGAATCCATACGGCAGAATCAGACCGGGATGATCCATCACATACTCATAGAGAGATTCGGCCGAATCCGGATTGAACCCGATGCTTTCCAGCCATTCCGCAGTATCCTCAATACTCCAGCCAAGTCCGTTGACGCCAAGATCCACGGCCGCGTCCTCACAATAGGCCAGTGTTGTCCAGATCTGATGAAGCCTCTGCACATTCTGATCAAGACCGGCATTGTCCCAGCTGGAAACCTCCGCGTACATGCCCCATCCTTCGGAATAGCCGATCTGATCAATAATCGTACGTATACGGGATGGGTTCTGACTCAGATACCAGGTGGTCTGATACAGATGCCCCGGGAACCCTTCATGAGCGAGCGTCTCATACAGACTGTTTTCATCTTCAATATTGGATCCGTTGATTTTGATCACATTGTTTCTGTAGTCATCCAGGGGCGGCGTCATGTAATAGGCAATCACCGTATCCGTAGCGACACTCTTGTCAAGATAGGAGCTTTGGTATGATACCTCGGGGCCTTCCGGATAATCCTGCAGATGATTCTGATGATAGCTCAGGATTTCCTCAGGGGTCTTGAGCTTGACGGTCTTGGTTTCATATTTGGAGTCAAGAAAGGGATCCGCTTCATACAGCTCCACATACTCATCAATGAGATCCATCATGAAATATCCCATTTCATGAAGCTGCGATTCAATGGATGCGGAACTGCCGGTCTTGTACTTCACAAGCGCCTGGTAGTATTCCTCACCGCCGTCTTCATAATTGCAGAGACCCCCTTCAAAGGAACGGCTTCCGCGCAATGCCTCCAGCTGCTTGCTGACTTTTTCGTAGGCGGGAATAAACCGGTTCAGAACGATTTCCCGGTTCTTTTCCCGGTATTCCTTCTTCTCCTGCTCGGAAAGAAATGACAGGCTGTCCATGTTATTGTTGAAGACGACAATCAGTTCATTGTCTTCTTTTTTGGCGGTGAACTTCTGAATGCTGTCCAGGGTTTCATCCAGCTGGGAGTCCGTCAGGAAAAAGCCGTTCTCCGCCTGCCGCTTTGTTACTTCAAGCGCGTCATCCAGATAGTTCGGAACATCTTCCAGAACCGTCAGATAATCACTGACATCCTCTTTTTCATAGAAGACGAATTCCGTAAAATCCGTGAGCAGGATATCGTGAATTCCGCTTCCCGGGTCAAAGTATCCGGCCGCCTGGGGATATCTGTTCATGTCCCGCATGCATTCCGTATAGTATTGATAGACATCATAGTCCCGTTTCTGCGTGTCGCTCAGAGATTCATAGGAAAACTGCTTCAGCCGATCCAGTCCTTCCTGACAGGTCGTTACTGCTTCCTGAAAGGAATCCCATCCGGCATCTCCGACCGTAAGCTCCGGTTTTTCAATCCCTGCGCTTTTATAATCCCGGATGGAATAATGCATCGTCAGATAATCCGACGCAAGGGTATCGATAAATTCCTGGTCCATAAAACGATCGAATTCCGCACTGCCTGTTTCAGCCTGGACAATCATTCCGGAAGAAACAGTCATGACCGCGGAAAGAAGGATCGAAAGAATTCTTTTCATCATAGCCAGTCCTCCTTTACAGGTTTCAATTATAACAGAAGAAAAAAGGCAGACATCAGTCCGCCTCAAGTTCTCTGGACAAAACAATACAGGAACACGGTCCGATATGAATCTCGGCCCGCTTGCCTGGCTGGGGATTCCCGTTTTCATCAGCGATGATCGACCACTCCCGCTCAAAATGGAAGTAACGTTCATCCCGGGAAGGATTGAAAATCACCCGCACGCCGTCGGAATGCCGCACTGCATCCCGGCAGTCGATATCATACAGCACCGTGGATCCCTCACCGATGGAGAAATGTACCTGTTTTTCCACCTGCGCGCCATTATCCAGACGAAAGGCCTTCCATGCCCGGCGCAGAGCGATCATTTTTCTTGTATAGGCAACAACATCGAGATTGAGAATCATTCTGTCCCAGTTCATCTGGTTGATGCTGTCTCCGGCATCGTAGGAATTCGTGTTGTCATACTTGGTGCCGCAGAACTCCATGCCGGCGTGCAGGAACGGAATACCCTGCGCCACCATGGTCGCGGCGATCATCAGTTTCTGACGCATGAGCCGGATTTCCCGCGGTTCTTCCGAGCAGCATGCATGCATCTTGTCCCAGACGGTCATGTTGTCATGGGTCTCAAGTCCGTTGATGCTCTGAATCGGATTGTCAAAGCGGCGGAAGTACGGATCCTTCATGGTATTGCCGCTGAGGACGCCGCACATGTCAAACGCCATTCCAAGATTGCCGGTAAGATAGCCCTTGACATACTTGCTGTCATCACTGGTGGGTCCCTTGGCAACATCCCGGAAGGTATCGTTGAAGTGCGCGATGCCCGGCATCCGGTGCTGATTGTAGATTCTCGCCTTGAGATCTTCACTCAGCGCCGTCGGCATGTCCCATCCTTCCCCATAGATCAGCACATCCGGCTTGATGGAACGGGCGGCACGGTAGATTTCGTTCATCGTATCGACATCGAGAATTCCCATCAGATCAAACCGGAATCCATCCACGTGATACAGATTCATGTAAAGACGGATGACATCGATATACAGCTTGCGCACCATCGGCCGCATGCTGTCGAGATCATTGCCGCAATAGCTGCCGTTGCTCAGCCATCCGTTGTCGGTATAGCGGTAGTAGTAATACGGCACCACCTTATCGAAAGAAGACTGGCTGACATCATACATGTGGTTGAACACCACATCGAGCGTAACCCTCAGGCCGGATTCATGGAATGCGGCAACCAAGCGCCGGAACGATTTCATCCGGTCATACGGATCCATCGCGTCTGTTGAATAACTGCCCTCGAGGGTAAAGAACTGACAGGGATCATAGCCCCAGTTATAGTTCCGTTCCGGATGCTGCTCATCCACGGTAAAGAAGTCCATGACCGGCTGAAGCTGAATATGCGTCGCGCCAAGACTCGCCAGATAGTCAAGTCCCGTCGGATGACTCTTCCAGCTCGTACCATGTTCACACAGCGCCGCGAAGGTTCCGTTGGTGCTGGTGCCGGTTTCCGGGGAACTGGTCATGTCCCGCACGGAACATTCATAGATCACCGCGTCAGCGGAACTGTTCATGACCGGGGAGACATCCCGGATCGGAATCTCCTCGATGACAGAGGTGTCAATCACTGCCGAATGACGGCAGTTGGCATCTGAGGAAAGACCGTACGGATCAATGCTTTCAACGGTGATGCCGTCCCGTTCAATCAGATATACATAAAGATAATGTTTCAGATCCCCCTGCACTCTGGTCCGGAAGACCCCTTTTTCTCCCCGGGTCATCGCGCAGAGAACCGTGCGCCGCCGATGATCGATCAGGCGTACATAGACATGAATCGCAGTCGGAGCCCACAGGGCAAAATCCGTATAGCTGCTGTGATATCTCGCGCCAAGATCATCGCCATGATAGGTGAACTGCCGGTCAAACTCCGCGGTGCGGACGATGTGCCGGATTTTCAGCTGCACAGCCTGACCGTGCGCTTCGTGAAGCATGTAGATTGATCCGAACCGGAAATCAGCCGGAATTGTCAGGTTATACCGGATTTCCCGTTCATGATCCTCCACCCCGCGGATGACACAGTCACTGCAGGTGCCTTCCTCCGAAGTCAGATAGAATCCGCTGGTATGCCCGTTGAAGAAATTCCGGGACACATATACCTGGACTTTGCCGTAATCGTCCAGAAACGCTTCCATTGATGCCATAAAAATACCCCCAGAGCCCTCAGAAAAACAGGGACGTAAGAAAACGCCCCTATCTTAACACAGATCACAGTTCAATCGGCTTAATATTCCAGATTTCGGAACCATACTGACGGATGGTGCGGTCACTGGAGAAGTATGCGGATTTGGCGATATTGATGAGACAGCTCTTTGCCCAGGCAGAGCGGTCCTGATATCTGGCCGCGATTTCCTCATGCGCCTTGACATAGGAATCAAAGTCCGCGAAGACGAGGTATTCGTCATTCTTCATCATCAGTTCATCATAGATCGGACGGAAATCATCGCTGTTTCCGTTCCATGTTCCGTCGATCAGCGTATTCATGACCCGGCGGATGCGGCCGTCTCCGTTGACATAGTCGATTGCCCGGTAGAACTGGCGGAAATGATCCAGCTCCGGAACCGTCAGGCCGAAGATCACATCGTTGTCCCGGCCGACCAGACGGTCGATCTCAACCGTTGCCCCGTCGAGAGTTCCAAGGGTAATGGCACCGTTCATCATGAATTTCATGTTTCCGGTACCGCTTGCTTCCTTGCCAGCCGTCGAGATCTGTTCACTGACATCCGAACCGTTCATCAGGGATTCCGACATCGTCACGCTGTAGTTGGGCAGAAAGACCACCTTGATCATTCCCTTCACCGCCGGATCATTGTTGACTTTCCGGGCGACGCAGTTGATCAGTTTGATGACCTTCTTGGCGAATACATAGGAAGGCGCTGCCTTGGCCGCGAAGATGAAGGTATGCGGATAGATCCGGAAATTCGGATCGTCGAGAATGCGCTGGTACAGATAGATGACATGCATGATGTTCAGAAGCTGACGCTTGTATGCATGCAGGCGCTTGGCCTGAGAATCAAAGATGGAATTCACATCCACTTCAATTCCGGTTGCCCGGCGGATATAGGACGCCAGGATTTCCTTGCGTTCCTGCTTGACCTCCAGGAACCGTTTCTGAACTTCCGGATCATCCACATGATCCATCAGTTTGATAATCTTTTCGAAATCCTTCTCATAGCCCTTGCCGATGGTCTCATCGAGCATCGCCCGCAGCTGCGGGTTGCTGTAGAGCATCCATCTTCTCGGCGTGATGCCGTTGGTCTTGTTCTGGAAGCGCTCCGGCCACATCCGATAGTATTCCCGGAAGAGGTCCGACTTCAACAGACCGGTATGGATTTCCGCGACGCCGTTGACGGTATGCGACATGATGACCGCAAGACGGGCCATATGAATCACGCCGTTGTCAATGATGCGGGTATCATACCAGAGATTGGATTCATTCGGGAACCGCTCATAGATGTAATGTCCGTAACGGCCGTTGATTTCATCAATGATCATGTAGATTCTGGGCAGAAGCTTCTGCACATACTCTACCGGCCATCTTTCAAGCGCTTCACTCATGACGGTATGGTTGGTATAGGACATTACGGACATGACAATGTCATGCGCCTTGTCCCATTGATAGCCATAGTCATCCATCAGCACCCGCATGAGTTCCGGGATTGCCAGAACCGGATGGGTGTCATTGAGCTGAATCGCCACCACATCACCCAGATTGTCAAGGCTGTCATACTGCTTGAGATGCGCTTTTACAATCGAGTCAATACCGGCGCTGACAAAGAAGTACTGCTGCTTGAGACGCAGGTATTTTCCTTCCTCGGTACTGTCATCCGGATAGACATTGAGACAGATCTCATTGACCTCCTGCAGATATTTCCGATAATCCATCCAGGCCGGTGAACGGTCTGCCGCTTCCGCGGACCACAGCCGCAGGGTATTGGTCATGTTGGTATTTGCCCCGACCATCGGCATGTCATACGGCACCGCGAGAATGTGCTCGGCATTGACGTGATTGAAATGCAGATTGCCCTGATCATCCCCGTTGACTTCCACATTTCCCCAGAACTTGACGTCTACGGAATGCTTGGGCTTTCTTACCTCCCACGGGTTGCCGATGCGCATCCACATATCCGGCACCTCAACCTGGTTCCCTTCTCCGTCAATCAGCTGCCGGAACAGACCGCACTGATAGCGGATGCAGTTGCCGTTGACCGCGAGATTTTCGGTCGCGGCACTGTCCATGAAACAGGCCGCAAGACGTCCCAGACCGCCGTTGCCAAGTCCGGCATCGCGCTCCATCGCCGCGAGATTTTCATAATTGATGCCAAGGTCCTTGAGACCGCTGACAACAATGTCATAGATTCCGAGATTCTGCAGATTGCTGGTCAGCGAACGTCCGAGCAGAAACTCCATGGAAAAGTAATATACCTGCTTCGCTTTCTGATGCTGGATCGCAACTTTGGTGTCTTTCCAGTGAACGGACGCATAGTCCCTTACCATTTCACCAAGCACCATGTATTTTTCAGTCGGATGGGTATCATCTACGGTGGTTCCATATGATTCAATCAGTTTCTGCGTGAACTCTTTCTTGAATTCCTGTTTGTTCCTGAACATCTTTTATCCTCCGCACAATAAAATCAAACAGCCCCTTTTTTGTTTCTGACTGCGTAAGTATATCACGAAATATACCAAAACGCCGGTTTCCTCCGAAAAAAGAAGAGACGCAGCTGCCTGCGCCTCACATGGAACGGTTCGTTCTCTTTTTCTTCTTCGGACAGGTCAGCCAGACTGCCGCAAAGGGAGCCAGACGCATTGTAATGAACTGGGGAAAGCGCGCGGGTTCCTTTCTGCTGCGCGTACGCAGCGGTTCATAGTTGCACATATTGCATCCGGAATAAATATCCTTTTCGGTGTTCATGATCTCCATCCAGGTACCCTTGGCAGGAACCGGCACATCATACTCCTCATAGCCTGCCCCGGTGAGATTCATGACACACAGCAGATATTCCTGTGATCCCTCCCGGTAAAACGAGAAGACCGACTGCCGGGCGTTATCCGCATCGATCCAGTGGAAGCCCCCGAAGTCATAATCTCCTTCACTCAGGGCACTGTGGGAAACATAGATGCGGTTGAGGTCGGTGAAAAAACGCAGAAAACTGTCATGAACGGGGTATTCCAGCAGAAACCAGTCCAGTTCCTTCTTCTCATCAAATTCCCGGAAGGTCGCGAATTCATTGCCCATGAAGTTCAGCTTCTTGCCCGGATGGGCAAACATATAGGCATACAGATTCTTCACCTGGGCAAACTTCTGATCATAGTTCCCCCACATCCGGTCAACCACCGTCTTCTTGCCATGCACATTTTCATCATGACTCAGGGGCATCAGAAACCGCTCACTGTAGAAATACGCCATCGAAAAAGTGAGCCTGTGATGATCATGGACGCGGAAAAGCGGATCGGTCTCATAGTACTTCAGGGTGTCATTCATCCAGCCAAGATCCCATTTATAGTCAAAGCCGAGTCCGCCATCCAGCGTAGAGGCGGTGACTTTCGGAAAGTCCGAGGAATCCTCCGCAATCAGCATCACGGACGGGTATTCCTTTTTCAGATAATAGTTCATGCGCTTGATGAAATTCAGCGCCCCTTCATTGGTGCCGCGGTCCCGGTTTCCGCCCCAGTAGATCATATTCGAAACCGCATCCATGCGGATGCCGTCGATATGATAGATCCGGCACCAGAAGATCGCCGCTGATATCAGAAAAGAACGGACCTCTTCATTCCACAGATCAAAATTCAGAGTACCCCACTGGCTTTCCGCATCCTGCGGCCGGCGGTATTCATAGAGCGGCTGGCCGTCAAACTTGCGCAGGCCGAAGGCATCCTTGACGAAGTGAACCGGAACCATGTCCATAATGACGCCGATGCCCTGCCGGTGGCAGGCATTGACAAACGAAGCGAATTCACTCGGATTGCCATAGCGGCTGGTGACGCTGTAGTAACCCGAGGCCTGATAGCCCCAGCTGCCGTCAAAGGGATATTCATTCAATGGCATGAACTCAATATGGGTAAAGCCATGTTCCTTCACATAGGGAATCAGGTTTTCCTCCAGCATGCGGTAGGTATACGGATACTTTCCATTCTTCTTCCAGCCGCCGGCATACACTTCATAGATCGAGACCGGTTTCTCAAAACCAACACTCCTCTCTGCCATCCAGGCACCGTCATCCCAGCGCAGATCATGCAGATTGAACACCTTGGACGCGGTTTCCGGACGGGTTTCACTGTAGAAGGCATACGGATCCGATTTGTCCATCTTATGCCCGCCGGTATCCTCAATCCGGAACTTGTAGGAATCCCACTGCCGGACGCCCGGCACAAAGACCGACCACACACCGGAAAACCCGGTCCGCTCCATTCTCGCTTTTGTATCATCCCAGTCATTGAAGCTTCCGATCACACTGACATTGCGTGCATGCGGAGCGTAAACCGTAAAGCGTACCCCCTGGGCTCCTTCATACGAAAAATGAGCCCCGAACAGATGCCAGGCTTCAATGCACTGTCCCTGATGAAATTCCGTTATCAGTCTTTCCTGATCCATGACTGTCCCCCATACCGCATCTTCCAGATCCTGTTTGCAAAACAGGAAAATACCTTAACAGAATACTCCAATCCTGCTTATCTGAAAACGAAAAAAAGAGAGTATGTCAACTGACATACCCTCTGAATCAATCATCTGATTCAGGAAAGAATCGGCTTGCACGCCGCGGCGAGCTCGTCCTTTTCCTTCTGTGCCTCGGCAAGATCCTTGCCCAGGGTTGTGAAATAGGTCTTGATCTTCGGTTCTGTACCGGAAGGTCTTACCACAACACTCGCGCCGTCTTCCAGCGTGTAGATCAGAACATTTGCCTTCGGCAGACCCGTCTCTTCCGGTTTGGTGTAATCGGTGACCTTGACGACTCTGCGGCCGGCAAATTCCGTCGGAGCGTTTTCACGGAGTCCGTTCATGATTCCGGCCATCTTGTCCATTCCGGAAAGACCCGGGAATTCAAAGCTGTCAACCTTGTTCAGATAACGGCCGTACTCCTGATAGATCTCTTCCAGTCTCTGCTTGATGGAAGATCCGATGGAGCGATAGTACGCCGCCATTTCACAGATCAGCATCGAGCCGATGATTGCGTCCTTGTCACGGACATACGGTCCGGCCAGATAACCATAGCTCTCTTCGAATCCGAAGATGAAGCGGTCCACTTCACCGGCTGCCTCGAGCTGAGCGATCTGATCGCCGATCCACTTGAATCCGGTCAGAACATGACGCAGCTCAACGCCATAGTGCTCCGCAACCTTGTCCGCGAGCGGAGTGGAGACAATGGACATGACCGCTACCGGGTTCTTCGGCATGGTTCCCTTTTCAATGCGTCCGGCACAGATGTAGTCGAGCAGAAGAACACCCATTTCGTTTCCGCTGACCAGTTCATAGCTGCCGTCCGGACACTTCATCGCGATACCTACACGGTCCGCGTCAGGGTCCGTCGCAAGCATCAGATCCGAACCGACTTCCTTGGCAAGATTCAGACCTTTCTCAAGAGCCTCGAAGATTTCCGGGTTCGGATACGGGCAGGTTGTGAAGTAGCCGTTGGGATATTCCTGTTCAGGAACAATCGTGATGTCTTCAATTCCGATATCCTTGAGTACGCGGGTTACCGGCACAAGACCGGTTCCGTTGAGAGGAGAGTACACAAGCTTGAGTCCGGCCGTCCGGCACAGTCCCGGACGTACCTGATAGGATTCGATCGCCTTGTATAATGCGTTCTTGCAGTCTTCGCCGACAAAACGAATCAGGCCCTTTTCCACGCCTTCCGCAAAACTCATGTACTTCGCACCGGTCAGGACATCCGTCTTCTGAATGCTGTCATAGACAACCGCAGCCGCGTCATCCGTCATCTGGCAGCCATCCGGGCCATAGGCCTTGAAGCCGTTGTAGACAGCCGGGTTGTGGCTTGCCGTCAGCATGATGCCGGCATTGCAGTTATAGTATCTGGTCGCGAAGCTGAGTGCCGGAACCGGCATCAGTTCGTCATAGATCCGTACATGAATTCCGTTTGCCGCAAGAACACCGGCCGCATCTCTTGCGAAATTCCAGCCCTTGAGACGGCTGTCATAGCTGATTGCGACAGTCTGGGTTCCGCCCTGTGTCTTAACCCAGTCCGCGACTCCCTGAGTTGCCTGACGGACAACCCAGATATTCATCCGGTTGGTACCTGCTCCGAGGGTGCCGCGAAGACCGGCAGTGCCGAATTTGAGCGCCACTGCAAAACGTTCCTTGATGGCCTCCTCATCATCCTTGATGTTCAGAAGCTCCGTATGAAGGTCAACATCAATCAGGTCAGCTTCCAGCCATCTTTTGTAGTCATCCAAATACATCGTTTCCGTCCTTTCTCTTCTATGTATTTTGATAAAAAAACGGAAGATGCTCACAGCATCTTCCAAAAACCAGATTAGATTAAGCGATTACTTTCTGAGCACGAAGTACTTCTTCAATTGTCTTGATCGCTACTTCTTCATCGTCACCGTCGCAGGTAACAGTGATTTCGGACTGAGTCGGAATACCCAGGGACATCACACCCATAATGGACTTCATGTTTACGGTGCGGCCCTTATAAGCAACTTTGACTTCACTCTTGAACTTGCTGGCTGCGTTGACAGCTACGGTAGCCGGACGTGCATGTAATCCTACCGGATCAATAACTGTTACTGAAATCTGTTTCATTCCTCTTTTACCCTCCTGTGGATTGATGAACTCATTTTACGACATGGTTCTCAATCCCGCAAGCGGTTACATTAAAAAAAGTAACCGCTTTCAGGCAGGCTACTTATGATAGGGCTCATGATTCAGAATCCGGAATGCGCGGTAGATCTGTTCAAGAACAATCAGCCGGCACAGCTGATGGGGAAAAGTATTGTCCGAGAGCTTCCAGCGGAAATCCGCCCGTTTCCGCAGGGCTTCACTCACACCAAGCGATCCCCCGATCACAAAATCAATGCGGTTTTTTCCGGAGGTATGAATCTGTTCGATCCGCTTCGAGAGGTTCACGCTGTCCACGCACGTTCCATCCAGGTCCAGAAGAATCACATATTCCCCTTCCCTGATCTGCTTCAGAACGCGCTCTCCCTCCACTTCCTTCACCATGGTGTTTTCAGCCTGGGAATTGGATTCCGGCGCTTTTTCATCCCTGACTTCCACCAGCTCGATCGCTTCATACCCGGAAATCCTTCTGCGGTATTCCTCAATCCCCTGCCGCAGCCAGGATTCCTTGACACGTCCCACAGACAGAAGGCGGATCATCTTAGCTCCGCGGTCACGGTACTGACCGTATTCTGCCGCTGAATGGTCATGACAAGCTGATCTCCGGGATTTTTCTCATACAGCATGCGCTGCAGGGTCGCGGAATCCGCCAGTTCCTTTTCATCCGCAGTCAGAATGACATCATTGGGCTGCAGGCCTGCCTCCTGAGCAGGAGAACCCTCTGCCACTTCGGTAATGACCAGGCCGCTGTTTACATCCAGGGAAATGTTCATGGCACTTTTCTGATACAGTTCAAGGTCGCTGACAGGCCGGGTCACGGTGCCGAGATAACCGCGGCTGATCGTACCGGTGCGCCGCAGCTGTTCGGCCGCGGAGATCACCTCAGATACGGAAACCGCCATTGCCGCCCCGCGGAAGTTGGCCGAGAAGGACGATGACAGCATGCCGATCATCTGCCCGCTGAGATTGATCAGCGGTCCGCCGCTGGTTTCTTCAAGAATCGCGGTATCCGTAAGCATGGTTTCCACGATCCACTCAAGATTCCCTTCGCTGCGGCGATGATACATGCCAGGCAGGGATACGATGCCGAAGCACGCCTGCCCGCTCTGGGTATGCAGATTTCTCGCCCCAAGGGCGATCACATATTCTCCCGGGGTGACCGCGGAGGCCGTGCCAAGATCAATCGGCCGGACCTCAAACTCCGGATGCGTCAGAAACAGCGCCGTATCCGTCAGAGGATCATGCCCTGCCAGCTGGGCGTCAGCGGAAAGGCCGTTGTCAAAACGGACCAGATAGGTCGCGTTGTCCCTTACCGATTCCGCGCAGGAAAGAATCCAGGTGTCATTGCCGATCACAGCGTAGACTACGCCGCTGCTGATGACCTCCCTGTCTTCGGTAAGACCGGTTACGGATACGATATGCGGACGGACCTTCGCGACCGTTTCCGTCACATCCGTTGTATAGCCCTCAATCGTGTTGTGAACAATCGCCGCCTCATCGGTTTCATTCAGTTCGATCTCCGGTTCAGACGGCCGTTTCTCACTGATCTCCTGCACCTTCAGGGTCAGCCACAGCATCCATGCCAGGAGTACAGCTGCAGCTGCCGCCATCCACTTTTTCATTCAGCCACTCTCCTCCAAGAATCATTTCCTTCTGTCCGGCGGCGGCCAGAAGAAGGTCCTTTCGCTTCTCTCTGTGTTCCTTCAGCGCACTGCGGCTGACCGCAAGCGCCTTTTCGCGCGTATTGGCCTGCTCGCTGATATGCGCCAGGATAATCATCTTCGTCCGGTTTGTCACTGTTTTCCGAAGCACTGCCGCGCAGTCTTCATTGCAGAGATGCCCGCTGTCGCCGGCAATCCGCTGCTTGAGATACATCGGGCGGCTGGTCTTCATCAGCATCTCCGGATCATGATTGCTCTCCAGAACGATATAATCCGCTCCCTTGATCAGGGACAGGTAACTGTCTCTGATATATCCGGTATCGGTAATATAGACCAGTTTCTCCTGCCAGCTTTCAAACACATAGCCGACGGTGTTTTCCGCGTCATGAGAAAGGGCCAGCGGAGTAACGGTCAGATGTTCAATCTGAAATTTTCTGCCCGCCTCCACTTTCTCATACGGTGTGCCGATGTCCGTCGGCGCAAAGGTTCTGACGCCTTCAAACATCTTCAGCTGGGCAATATGATCACTGTGGGTATGGGTGATCAAAAGCGCGTCGAGATCCTCGATTCTGACCTTCAGCTCCTCCAGCCGCATGGAGAGATATCGCTTCGTATTTCCGCAGTCAATCAGAATACTGGTGTGTTCATCCTGCAGAAGGAAACAGTTTCCCTTGGACCCGCTGCATAACAGCGCGAACTTCATCATATCAGCAGGGAAGGAAGCCGTTGCACGGATCATACCTCGTTCCTTCATACATGATGAAGAAATGGGTATGCGGCCCGGTTGCGGCACCGGTCATGCCGATCTGTCCGATGATATCCCCCTTGTCCACGATATCACCGACCTGAAGCGGGGATCTCATATTCATATGTCCATAGTACGTTTCATAGCCGTTGTTGTGATTGATGATCACGTAGTTGCCGTTGACGCCGTTATAGGAGTTTTCCTCAACAACACCGCGGTCGGCCGCGTAGATGTTTCCATAGTGATCATAGGCGTTCTGAATATCGATCGCCCGGTGTCCCCAGTAACATCCCCAGTGGCATGTTACGGTCGGATTATCCACCGGCCAGCGGAAGGTACCGGTTCCCACTCCGGGAATCACGAAGGTTCCGACGGAGATGATTTCATTGACCGGCTGCAGAGTATCTACGGAAGAGGTCAGAGTACCGCCGACCAGCACCCCGTTGATCCACCGCTCGGTATAGAGCGCGTTCTTGGATCCGTCGACGCCGATCTGGGTGCGGACGGTCTCTCCTTCCCGGATGCTGGAATCCGTCTGATAGATTGTCTCGGCGACGATCGGTTCCTTTTTCATCGTTTCCTTGGTCACGATGATATCGATCGGTGATGTGAAATAGGTAACGCAGAGTTCCTCTCCCTCTGGCAGAATCTGATCGACAGAGGTGATTTTGTCGCGGTTGATATTCATGATCTGGGTCGCGGAAAGACCGTGGTTCTTGGAGCCCACACCGGCAACGGTGTCGTATTTCTGAACCGTGTAGTATTCCCGGTTCTGATTATCGCCATACTCCAGATAGTCAAGCACGCTTGCCTCATCCGTCCGGATCTCCTGAGGCGCGGCGTAGGTTTCCTTCATCGTAATGTTCTGGGATACCGTAATGCCGACCGAACGCGATCCATAGGTTTTCAGCGGCGGAGTGGAATCCCCGCGGTTGAGCAGCGCGAGTTCCTCCGGATTGATGAAGCAGGTCATATAGGAATTGATCGCGCGGTTGAAAAGATCCTCACTGCTCACATAGATTTCCGCATAGACACCCTTGTCATCGGAAAACTCCACGCCCGTGCACTTCAGGGTAAACAGGTGGTTTTCCCGCAGATATTCAAAGATCTTCTCATCAATATCCTCATAGGTGAGATAGCTCTGTTCCTGGGTAAGATAGACATCCGTACCAAGCGCAACCTCGGAATCCGGGTAATCGGCCTGATACTCCGTCCGATAGACTTCCCGAAGAAAGGCGTCAAGAGCCTGCCGGTCCGAGACCACCCCGACCAGTTCTCCTGAGCTGTAGAGCTTGTAGATATCATGGCTGTCCCGGCTCATCGAGCGGGCAGGCTGTTTCAGTAACGAAACCTCCGCTTCCTGATCCGGCACGGAAAAAACCGAAGCTTCGGAAGCGCCAAGAAGCCTCGGCAGCACAACGATCAGCACGGCCGCCGCCAGGCAGCCGATCACAATCAGAATCCGTTTCATAGCTTACTCCGCATGCCGCTCAATGCTCATGAGCGCATTGGTCTTAGGCTCAAAGGCGAGGTATACCCGCCGGGTAGCGCCGTTTCTGTGCTTTGCCACATTGATCTCCAGCTCCTCACTGCCGGTGCGCTCCGCCTCTTCCTTGGCTTCCTCACTGTAATAGGATTTCCGATACAGCAGCATGACGATATCGGCATCCTGCTCAATCGCGCCGGATTCCCGCAGGTCCGAAAGCATCGGCCGTTTATCTTCCCTGCTTTCCACGTTACGGCTGAGCTGGGAAAGGGCAATGACCGGAACTTCCAGTTCCCTTGCCAGTGCCTTGAGGTTTCTTGAGATTTCCGAAACCTCCTGCTGGCGGTTTACCTCCGCGCGGCCGGAGCTGCTTCCGGTAATCAGCTGAATATAGTCAATCAGAATCATGGCAAGTCCCTGCTCACTCTTGAGCCGCCGGCATTTGGAAAAGATTTCCGCCGTTTTGGTAACGGACTTGTCATCGATATAGATTTTGAAGCTCTTGAGCTGGTCGCTGGCGTCATTGAGCCGGTTCCAGTCATCGTTGTTCGCCATCCGTCCGGTGCGGAGACTGTCACCCGCGATCCGGCTTTTGGCCGAAAGAAGACGCATGGCCAGAGACTCCGCGCTCATTTCCAGAGAAAAGATCGCAACCGCTTCCTTTGGCTGATAAGCCGCGACATTCATCGCAAGATTCAGTGCCACGGCGGTTTTTCCCATCGAAGGACGGGCCGCCAGAATGATCAGATCCCCGCGCTGAAACCCGTGGGTCAGATGGTCAAGATCCGTAAAGCCGGTCCGGATCCCGGTGACATCCGAGCGGTTGTCCGACATGCGGCGGATCTGATCCACCACTTCATTCATCAGACTCGGCGTATCCCGGAATTCCGTCGTTCTGCGGTTGCGGGAGATATTCAGGACGGAACGCTCCGCCTCGTCGAGATAGCTGTTGATATCTACGGTACCCTCAAGACCCTGTTCGACAATCTTCTGAGCGGTTTCAATCAGATTTCTCTGTACCGCCTTGTCCTTGATCATCACAACATAGTTTCTTGTATTGGCACTTGTTACGGCAGATTCCATCAGGGCCGCAATATATGCTGTCCCGCCGATCCGCTCCAGATCGCCCTGATCCTTCAGCCGGGTTGTGACACTGGTCGGATCTACATCCGTGCCCTCCCGGTACAGGCTTAAAACCGCACGAAAAATGCGGCGGTTGCTGTCATTGTAGAAATCCGACTCCGCCAGGCCTTCTTCAACGGCAGTCTGAGCACTGCCGCCGTAAACCATAATGGTACCCAGCAGCGCGGCTTCCGCCTCGGGTGCTGAGGGCAGATTCTGAAACGGCATTATTCCTTTCCTTTCAGCTGTACATTCACGGTTCCGATGACCCCTTTGTGCAGTTCAATCCGGACCCTGGTCACACCAAGAGATCCGATCGGGGCAGTATCGAGAATCTTGCGCTTGTCAATCGGATAGCCGCGGCGGCTGAGCTCCTCGGCAATCTGCTTGGTGGACACCGATCCGAACACCTTGCCGTCCTTGCCGGTATTCACTGTAAACTCCAGCATCTCCCTGGCAAGCTGTCTCGCTTTTTCTTCCGCTGCCAGGCGGTTTTTCTCTTCGTTCAGCGCTTCTTCCTTTTTCTGTTCGGCAAGTATTTCCCGGCTGCGTTCCGTCGAAGCTACCGCAAGCCCCCTTGCGATCAGATAATTGCGGCCATAGCCGTCCGCGACTTCCACAATGTCGCCTTTTTTCCCAAGTTTCTTGACATCACTTTTCAGAATTACCTTCATGCTTTACCTCCCTGAAATAATCATCGACCCTGTTCAGCAGTTCCTTTTCAAGGTCCTCAATACTGCAGCGCTTCCGCTGCATCGCAGCTGCCGTCATATGACCGCCGCCGTTCATGCTTTCCATAATCACCTGAACATTGACATTGCCGGCGGAGCGGGCGGAAATCGCGGTTTCTCCATCCGTATCATTCGCGATCACAAACACCGCCTCAACATCCTGAATATTCAGAAGACTGTCCGCAACCTGACTCATCATGGACCGGCTCAGTTCATTCTTCGTATACGGAACCGTCACAATGCCATGATCATGCCGTCTGCTTACGGCAAGACAGGAAGCCTTCAGCGCGAATTCATCATAGGTATCCTTCAGGAAATCATCCACCTGCATCGGATCGGCCCCAAGCCTTCGCAGAGCGGAGGCGGCCTCAAATGTGCGGGCTCCGGTACGGACATGGAAGCGGTTGGTATCAATCATCATGCCCGCAAGCATGATATTCGCGTCGAGTTCGGAGATTTCCATCCGCGCGCTGATATAAGGAAACAGCTCGGTAATCAGCTCGCACGCCGAGGAGGCACCGGCCTCAATATAGACAAAGATCGGTTTGACTCCCATGTCAGCGGTACGGCGGTGATGATCAATGATGGCGACCTTGCGGGCACTTTCGAGCACCTTCGAGCCGTTTGACTGCTTGAGAATATGATGATCCACCATGATCACCAGAGTATTGGGCTGAAGCTGATTGAGCGCTTCATTTTCCGTCACGAAGCGGACTTCCTCACTGAGCTCCGCGATATTCTTCTCAACAACCGCGAGCAGTTTTTCCTCAACTCCGCCGGTTTTTTCTATAATACAGGTCTGCTTGTGCAGGCTCTGGGCCACTCTTGCGATGCCGATCGCCGAACCAAGACAGTCGAAATCCATGTTCCGGTGGCCGCAGACAATCACGTTGCCCGAACGGCTGATCAGATCACGGAGCGTATGGGCCATGACCCGCACCCGGACCCGGCTGCGCTTCTCCGCCGCCTCACTCGATCCGCCATAGAATTTGACATCCTCGCCGCTTTTCTGAACCACCACCTGATCGCCGCCGCGGTTCTGAGCGATTTCCATCAACCGGGCGGCCGTCTCATCCAGCTCATCCAGCCGCTCGGCGCCGCGGGCAAACGACATGGACAGCGTAATGGAGACGTCCTGTTTCTGAGCCTGACGGCGGATGGTGTTGAGAATGGAAAAATGATCTGCCGCGACATCGGAAAAGATTTTCTCATTGAGATACATATAATACCGCGAATTGGAAATGCGTTTGAGCAGAATTCCCCGCTCCCGGCAATAATCCGTCAGAGGCGTCCGTACCGCGGTATTGATATTGGCAACCGCCGCGTCATCCTCGTATTGGGTGGACTCCTCATAATTGTCAAGAACGGCAATCCCGACGACCGGCCGGCTTTCATCATACTGAAGCATCGCGTTGTGGGCGTCGGTGATATCCCGGAAGATCAGCACCGGCTCATCCTGCTTGCGGAAGATGCGGTAGGTTCTTTCATCGAGCTGTACCTGCGCACTCTCCGCGCTTCCGGAAATCAGCGGATCCGCTTCCGGAAGCCATGAAAGCACCTTGTATCCGACCCGGTCAATGCCCCGCTGCGTAAACAGATCACTCATCCAGGTGATGACATAGTCATCGTCATAGGTAAGCATGGCGATCTCTCCATAGGAAAAGGCATCCGCCGCGGAACTGCCGAGTATTTCCTTGATTGCCGCATTCTGATCCAGAATATAGTTTTCCACACGGTCGAGAACATAGAAAAACAGCACCGCCTGAATCAGTAGAATAATGGTCGCGGTCATGATTCCCTTTTCGAGTCCGGCCCGGAAGAAGAACAGAAGTCCGGCTTCTGCCAACAGGACCAGAATCAGAATTCTTCTAAGACTGCTGATTCGATTCTGCATGTTTGCGCCCCTCCAAGAGACGTCTGTGAATGTCTGTCGTTATGTATAGAAAACCGAAGATGACCAGAAAAACCGGCATGATAAACGTCAGTAAAATGCCGATCAGAACGCCGCCTGCCCTGTGGCCCGGCCGGTAGATGGAATAAAAAACCGTAATCCCGATATACCCCCAGCACAGAAGATACAGAAATCCGCACATGCCGAGTCCCTGAAGAATATTCTGATACAGAGGGTCCGGAAGCGGTCTCAGTACGGACCAGTAATATGCCACAAAACCGGCAAATCCAAGATATCCGGTCCATTTGGGAGGAAAATATTCCGCGATCGGACGGATCGGTTCCACCGGAAAGCGCAGCCGGGTGAGAAGCAGCCGGGAAAGCACATGCGTCACAAAGCCCTGCAGCACGCCGGTAAAGACCGCCGAGACAACAATGATCGTGCGGATATACTGACTGAGATTGATCGTGGAAGGAATCGCTGCGCCGGTCTGTTCGAACACATTGTTCATCATCGCTTCCATTTCCTTTGTCTCCGCCGCGATATCATATCCGAACACGGACGCAAAGATGATCGTGGAAATGACATTGATCACCGCGCCGGCAGCCATGGTGAAGAGCACCAGCTTATGGCTGTCCTCCTTGGCGTAGATGCCGCCGCCGTAGATGATTCCGATCAGGCTTTCTGAGGCGACATAGAACATGGTCGGAATGCCGCCGAGAAGAAATCCGAGAATCGTCATGGCCGCAAAGACCACCCAGCTGTTCTTCATTCCGTATTTCGCCGAATAAAAAACCATCGGAAGCGGAAACAGAAACAGAAACATATCCTGAAACAGCCCTCCGAGCTGTCGGTTGATCAGCAGAACAACGCCGATGATGGCACACATCATCGCGCCGTCGGTCAGTCTGCGCACATCATTCTTCACGCATCACCCTCCAGAAACAACTAATGTCTAATGTCAGATTATAGCATTCATGCGGGCAAAAGAAAACCGATCGGAAATTCCGACCGGTCAGTCTGCTACATACGGAAGCAGAGCCATCTGACGGGCACGCTTGATCGCGACAGCGAGCTGACGCTGATACTTGGCGCTTGTTCCGGTTACACGGCGCGGAATGATCTTGCCATTGGCGCTGATGAACCGCTTCAGAAGCTCAACATCCTTATAGTCGATATAGGTAATGTTATTCTTTGTGAAATAGCATACCTTACGGCCACCCATTCTCTGTTTCTTGAAAGCCATGGTATTCTCCTTTTCTTTATCTGTCAGAAAGGCAGGTCGTCGCTTGCGATATCAAACGTCGGCCCGGTATTGAATTCGTCCGCACTGACAGGTTCGGACGATGCAGGATACATTTCCTGCGGTTCAGGCTGAGAATAGGATGTACCCTGGGAGGCATTGCTGCTCCGGGGACTCAGAAGGGAAACATTGTCTGCCGCGACATCAGTGGTATACACCTTTCTGCCGTCACGGTCCGTATAGCTTCCGGTCTGGATGGATCCCTCAACGGAAATCATCGTTCCTTTTCTTCCATAGGAGCCCAGAAAATCCGCTCTCTGCCGCCAGGCAACACAGGAAATGAAATCCGCTGTCTGCTGCTGGCCGGCAGCGCCGTTGTTCTGCGCTGAGCCTGAATAGCGGCGGTCACACGCAACGGTAAACCGTGCATAAGAGATGCCGGAAGCGGTCTTGCGGACTTCTACATCCCGCGTCAGCCTTCCCACCAGCACTACACTGTTAACACCGCTCATTACTTGCCCTCCTTGGGCTCGGGCCGGTCGTCAACGTTGACGATCATGTAACGGACAACACTCGGGTTGATCCGCATCAGACGGTCAAACTCGTTTACGGCGTCGTTTCCGGCCTCAAAGGTTACTACGACATAGTAGCCCTTGGTCATATCATCAATTTCATAGGCGAAATCGCGCAGTCCCCATTCATCTGTGCCGGTTACCTTACCGCCTTCGTTGGTGATAATGGAACCCAGCTGTCCGATGAGTGCAGCACGCTTGTCTTCTTCGACATTCGCATTGATGATGTACATGACTTCGTATTTGCTCATTTGTACACCTCCTTCTGGACTTTCGGCCATTTCTGGCAAGGAGCACGGATGAATCAGTTCATCCGACTCGCATTGGTTATGATAACAGTTCCTGACTCAGACCGCAACCTGTTTTTTTGGCGCGTTTCTATTTGCGGAAATACATTCTGGTTCCGGTTGTCGGCGAACGGTATGCCAGCCGGTAATACCGGTTCAGCGCGTCCTCAACTTCTTCCTCCCTGAGGCCGTCATATACCGGTTCATACTGGTTTACGTCATAGCTTTCATTGACAAGCACAACCACATCATCCTGATGCAATACAATGGAATTCAGCTGTTCCTCATATGGATATGGAAATTCTTCATAGCTCATTGACAGCGCAAAAGGATATTTCAATTGCGGAACCACATTCATTTCAACATAGAACTGTGAGTTTCCCCCTGTCACAAGTACATTGTCACTGGAGGGAAAGGCCGCTTCCTTGAGAGTGGCGCACGTTTTGTAATCCACCCGGTTTTTTTCATAGAGCGTCACATGGATATCAAAACACTCCGCCAGTATTCTTGATGGAAGCAGGATCCCGGAACAGATGCCCGCTCCCACGATCAGAAAGGGACTGATTTTCCGCAGCGTCTTTTTCTGACAGAGTTTCTCACTGATCACGAAAAGAGAAGGCAGAGTGAAGGGAAGAAGATATACATAGTACTGCCAGTACGCTCTTCCAGACAGGGCGGTGGAAAGAAAGCAGAACCCGAACATCGAAACAAACAGTCCCCGGCTGAACCAGGAATCCGCTTTTTTCCATACCAGAATGCATGAACCGATACAGAGAAGCAGAACAACCAATTCATTTTTATTGAACAGGGTTTTCAGAATATTTCCGATGAGGCCGTTTCCATGCGCTGCCGTATATTGAAAATTGAAGGTAAATGCCGCAAAGAACATTTCATTCATGCAGTGATTCACTGTCCCATACAGAAGGACCGGAACCGAAATGACACAAAGGCCCAGAAGACCCCAGCCGATATTCCGCCAGACATCCGCGTACCGCTTTTCCGCAATTTCCCTTACAAGAATCAAACTGACGGCCGGAATCCACATCATGACAAGATTCGCCCGCAGCCAAAGACAGAACCCGCAGCAGATTCCGTGTATGAACATGTATTTCCCCGGATGTGCGGATGGCAGTCTTTGAAGGTACCGCAGAATCAGATACAGACTGATCAGCTGAAACGGAAGCGCGTATTCCTCCACGAGATTTCCGCCCGCAAACAGAAAATAATTGGTTCCCACCGCGCCGAACAGCAGCGAGGAAATCACGCTCTGTCCGGGATTCTGAATCATTCGGCAGATCCGATAGATCAGCAGGATGTCAAAGCATAAGGCAAAGGTTTCCACAAGAAACAGACCATTCAGACTCCTTCCGCTGATCAGGGCTCCGACCATGTTCACCAGAAAGACATACAGGCCTTTGTGGTCAAAGATATCCCGGTACAGCACTCTTTGGGCACACATCGCTCTTCCCATCGTCACAAAAAGCGCCGAGTCGGCACTGATCGCGTGGATCAAAGGAGAAGCGCCGATATTGAAAAGACAGAGGACAAGAGTACCTGCCAGAAGACAGAACCTCTCGCGTTTTTCTTTCATGTGTATCATTTTTTCTGACTCCATGATTGTTCGAAAGGTATTTCACCTGACTGTCAGAATTCATTGTAAAACGCAGTCTGCCCGAAAACAACAGAATAAACAGTTTCTGAATAAAAGATCGAAGAATGATGAGAGAGCCTTTATTCATGCGGGTTCAGGGCATCCAGGCCTCCTTCCCGGACCATACACGCATGTACTGCGGTCCTCTGCTTTGCAAAAGGCAGAACAAGAAAAGAAGGGTTCTCCCTTCCTTTCTGTGGACTTATTTTTTCACATTTCCAAGATCTGTTTCTTTTTTCTGCTGTGGTTCCTTCTTTTTCACGGCAAACGGATTGACGCTTTTCCCCTTGGACTTCCGGTATTTCACCCAGATAAATACCACAAGTGCCGCCAGCAGAAGATACGGAGCGATCCGGATGAGACCCAGGACAAGATTCTGCAGGAAGTAGACAAAATGTACGGCGGAGGACTTCAGCGTCTCAAGAAGTCTGGTGCCGAAGCCGCCGATCTGAATCCCGGGATCCACATCCGGTGTGTACATCTGCACTTCATTGATGTTCAGATAGACCGTGGAATACTCCACATCCGTATCCATTGACGACTGCAGGCTCTTTTTCTGATTCAGCTGGGTCTGTACAGCGGAAAGCCGCTCTTCAATCTGAATCATATCCTCGACGGTTTCCGCTTTTTCCATCATCTGAAGCAGTCTTTCCTGCTGCAGCTGAAGGGATTCAATCTCTATGGAGTTGTCACTGTAGCGGCGGGAAATATTCTCCACGTTCTGCGAACGGCTTGTCACCTTGCCGGCTCCGTCCATGTCATTCATGAACGCGTCAAAGCTTCCGGTCGGAATCCGCGCCGTCATGGAAAGGGTCCGGTTGGCTGTCCGCTTTCTGCCGTCGGTGTAATACCAGCTGTGATCGCCATCCCATTCGTCTTCCCGTTCAACAATGCCTTTATAGGACCGGATTCTTTCTCTTACCGCGGCTGCGGTTTCCTCATAGTTCAGCGTTTCCAGTGTCATTGAGCCGGTATATACCAGTTTCTGACCGGTTATGGCGGATGCCTCACTGCCGCTTTCTGACGCTTCCTTGCGGTCAGAAGCCTCATCCATCATGTATTCGCTTTCTGCCGCATAATCAGACGTTCCTGCAGCCATGGCCGCGTTGCCTGCGGGAGCCTCAATAAAGGACGGTTCCGAAGCGGTTGAAGCTAAGGAGCTGGAGGAACCGCAGCCCGCCGCCAGCAATAGTGAAGCAATCGCAATACCTTTCATCCATCGTTTCATGTTTCTTTCCCTCTTTTCTGTAATCAAAACACAAAAACCGATCCATTTGTTGCAGAAGGACAGAAAAAAAGGAGAAAACTGCGGATTCTCCTCTTTATTCATCTGTTTTCCTGTCAATCTGATAGGATCCGCTGAGAAGACGGCTCTCAAAGCTGTCTTTCGGAAGCGGTCGGTCATACAGGAAGCCCTGAACCCGGTCACAGCCGACCTGATGCAGGAAATCTCTCTGAACAACCGTCTCCACCCCTTCGGTAATGACATCGACCTTCAGCTTCTCCGCCAGTTCGATAATCGAACGGATGATGATCTCATCTGTCGCGTCGAGATTCCGGTTGATAAAGGAACGGTCGATTTTGATTTCACTGACCGGAAATTCCCGAAGCACGGAAAGAGAGGAGTAGCCGGTTCCGAAATCATCAATACTCGTCTTGATTCCATACCTGCGAAGCCGGGTCAGGAAGGAGGTCATCTGTTCCTTTTCCTCTTCGTTGGTTGTTTCTGTCACCTCGACGATGATGTCTTTCTTATCCACCTGATGGGACGAGATGATATCAAGGATTTTCTCCGGAAGATCCGGATCCGAAAGATCCCGTCTGGAGAAATTCACGGAAACCGGCACCGTCTGACGCCCCGTCCCCTTCCAGGCGGCCAGATCCCTGCATACTGTTTTCATCATGGCAAGATCAAGCCGGGTGATTTTTTCCGACTGTTCCAGAATCGGAATGAACATGCCCGGGGGAATCGGACTTCCATGTTCCATCCAGCGGGTCAGAGCCTCGGCCCCGATGATTTCGCCGCTGACCGTATTGACCTTGGGCTGATAGAACACCGCGAACTCTCCTTTCGCAAGCGCGCTTTCAAACCGCTGTTCCACGGTTTTCCCGCGGGTAATCTGATCATTCAGTTCTTCGGTATACAGAACGTACGGCTTCCGGGTGCGCTTGGCGTGTACCAGCGCGATGGAAGGCCCGTCAATGATCATGTCCAGAAGACACGGCATTTTCACTGTCATGATGCCGGCAGCGGCCCGGATCATGACCGGTTCCTTCACATGGCCATGCATGCCGTACACCTCTGTTCCGGAAAGCAGGTTCAGAAATTCCCGGCGGCGTCTGCCCTTGCGCACCAGCGCGACAAAATTATCACCGCCCAGATGTCCGAGCAGTTCATCGTCCTTGAAAAAGTTCTGAAGCGTCCGGACATACCGCTTCATGATTTCGTTTCCTTCCTTCTGTCCGAACCGGCGGTTGACCAGGCCGAATCCCTTCAGATTGAAATAGTACGCGTCGTAGCAGTTGATGCGGCCATCCGCAAAATACTTCGCGACTTCCCGCAGATAGCCGTTGGAATTGGGCAGTCCGGTCATGATCTGGGTACGGGAGCTCTTTTCCATCATCTGAATCATGCGCAGCTTGCCAAGATACATCTGCAGAATACTGCCCAGGGAATCAAGCACATGCTTCTCGGCGCTGCTGAACCCCTTTTCTTTCGAACAATAGAATACAAAGGAGCCGCTTCCCGGCTCATTTGTAACAAAATCAAAGGAGTATGGTTCATATGCCTTCCGGGTACGGTTTTCAAACAGAGTGACATGCAGGTGCTTCGCTTTTTTCTCATAGGGCAGAACACTTACATCCATCATGCCTTCCGCCCGGGCAATATGCAGCGGTTCGCTGACAGAGAAAACAGCCGCTCCGGCGGCTTCCATACTGTTGTCTCCTGATGTAATGACTCTAAGAAACAGTTCAATGCAGGAACTGTACAGGTTTTTCTCTGCAGACATCTTGTGTTCCATCCCCCCACCGATGGTTCTTTCTGAATCCGCTTACATTATATCGCTTTCTGCTTCTGTGCAAAGAGCGTTTTCCCACAAAAAAAGGAACTGTATGCATGCATGCAGTCCC